>CAJOLI010000071.1 GCA_905235285.1 uncultured Bacteroidaceae bacterium | reverse complement strand
GCGCCGTGGAAGTCTACGATAATATTATATTTAGCAGCCTCTTGGGCTACACGCTTGTAGTAGTTGACCATCCACTGGTCGGCGTGGTCCATAAAGTCTATCTTGACGGCAGGGATTCCCCATTCAGCATAGGTCTTGAAGAGCGTGCCAAAGTTCTGCTCCACGGTGAGCCATGGCAACCACAGCACGATTTTCACGCCCTTAGCGTTACAGTACTTGATGAGGTCTGGCAGACGCAATTCATCGTTGCCGTGGAAGGGGTCACGCGTACTCTTAGCCCAACCTTCGTCGAGGAGGATGTAGTCGATGCCGAATTTAGCAGCGAAGTCGGCAAAGTAGCAGTACGTTTCATAATTGCAGCCGGCTTTGAAATCGACATCAGGACCAAACGGAGCGGCGCCGTTCCACCATTCCCAAGAGAATTGTCCGGGCTTGATCCAGCTGACGTCTTTCAACGCAGAGCGGCGAGCCAGTTGCACGGGCAGCGTCTGCTCAATGATACCCTTAGAATCGGTGATAGCAACCCAGCGCCAGGGCAGCGTTCGTGTGCCTGCGGTCTTGGCGATGTATGATGCTTCCTCGGTGATGGCCTCGCTGCGGTCGCCACGCGGCTCCCATTTGAGCGGAGACTTGGGATAGGCAGGTATGATGGCCTTGCCGTCGGTAGTAAGGAACTGATGTGGATAGTCGTCGACGTCGCTCTGCCCTATGAGAAGTTGAGTGTCATCGTCAGCCGAGAGAAGCAGGGGATTGGTCGTCATCTTATGGTCGGAATTGTTCCATTCAGCTAAAGTTTCGTGACGGTAGGCTTCCTCGAAGGAGGTATTGAAATTGTCGGGGGCGCCCTGGCGATGTGCCTTGAAGCCCTGAGCAGGAACGAAGCGATATGGCTCATCGAAAACTTCTACCTCACCCTTCTTGGCGAGCACAAAGCGATGGGCTACGCCGTTATTCATCACGCGCAAGAGCACCGTTACGCCAGAGCCAACATTTATGGTGGCCTCGTTGTAGTCTTCGTTGATGGTCGAGAACTTCAGAGGCACTACAGGCTTAAAGCTGCGTTGAACGTGGCTGACACGCCCAACCTTGGCCTTTCCTCCGTATGTCTTGTTATCAAGTGAAAGAGCGATATCTGAAATGGAGTAAACGACCTTGCCGTCGCGACTTACGGTGTAGCCAAGATTTGAAGTATTGACGTCGACGGTGATACGTTTATCTGGCGATGTTATCTTTGAGCCAGCATTGGCCGTGTAGGCAAAGACAGTCAGTGTCAGGACACAGATGAATCGTAGAGTTTTCATAAAGTTTAGTTTAGTATGAGGTAATGTTTATAGATTAGCTTTTCTGTATGCTGTTGAGCAAGTCTTTCTTGCCATCGGCCAACAGTTTGAGTATGAGCTCGCCAAAGAGCGTGTTTTGCCAAGCGAACCACGAGCGGGTGTAGTTCGTGGCATCATTCTTGTTGAACGACTCGTGGATAAAGCCTGTGCCGGCATCTGAATCGACAAGCATCTGCAGGCACTCGCGAATCTCGGCATCGTCAGTAGAGGTGAAGGCGCGCATCATGATAGACATTGGCCATACCATGTCGTAGCCTACGTGCGGTCCGCCGATACCCTCGCCGGCTTTGCCTTTGAAGAAATACGGGTTATCCTCGCTCCACACGAAGCGGCGGGTGTTTTGATAGATTGGGTCGTCCATAGGCACGTCGCCCAGATAAGCCATGGCCAGCAGCGAGGGGACGTTGGCGTCGTCCATGAAGAGTTGGTTGCCGAAGCCGTCAACCTCGAAGGCGTAGATCTTGCCGTACTTCGGGTGGTCCTTGATGGCATATTTCTTAAGTGCGGCTTCAACCTCATCGGCCATGGACTTGCACTCGCCTGCCATAGCGGCGTCGTGGTTGACGCGGGTGAGGACATCGGCAGCCTTGCGCAGGTTGGAAACGGCCATGAAGTTTGAGGGGATGAGATAGAGCAGCACTGTGCAGTCGTCACTTGGACGGAAAGCAGAGCAGATTAGTCCGCAAGGCTTCACCGGGTTGCCGTAGCCGCCGTGGCTCATTGTGTCATACTGAGCTGCCGTCCTGCGCTGGAAGTGGTAGGGGCCGTGGCCGTCTTTGCGCTGCTGCTCGCGGAAGGTCTTGAGGATCTTCGCTACAGCCTCTTTCCAGATGTCGCCGAAGATGCTGTCGTCGCCCGTGACGAGCCAGTACTCGTAGGCAAGGCGAAGAGGATAGCACAGCGAGTCAATCTCGTACTTACGCTCGTGGAGGTAAGGATTCATCTGCGTGAGGTCGCTCTCCCACTCGCTGCCCGTAGGACCTGCGTTGAAGGCGTTGGCATAGGGGTCAATGCAGATGAGTTTAAGCTGACGCAGGATTGTGCCGCGGACCATCTTACGGATGCCCTCATCGCTCTTGGCAAACTGCACGTAAGGCCACACCTGAGCTCCGGAATCACGAAGCCACATGGCGTGGATATCGCCGGTGTAGACGAAGGTGTCGTCGTCGCCATCGTCGGTAGTGCTATAGTGAACGGTGGTATCTAAGGTATTGGGGAAGCAGTTCTCAAACATCCAGGCCAGATAAGGAGCCTTCTTGAGCTGCTTCTTCACCTCGGCAATCTTCTTTTCTATCGTGTTGGAGCGGAACAGGCGCTCTTCGGGGTCAGGTCGGCGTGTGACGCTGATGTTGTCTGCCGGAGCAGCTATCTTCTCAGCGAATGACAGTTGATGCTGATCTTTGTTGTCGTCGGGATTTGCAGCTTGGATATCTGCGAAACAAATAATGGCTAACGATGCCAAAAATAATCTAAGGTCTCTCATAAATTTATTTATTAAATTTTATTAGTAAAGCGCTATATCGGCACAAAGATACAATCCATTCTATGAATGGACAAATTTTGTATGTTAAGCAATCTTAACAAAAACGTTTCCGCATCAAGTATGACACGGGAGAAAGCATTTTTGACACAAAATTGCATAAAAATCGCACTCCTACAGCCCGGAAGACATCACCGAGCGCTGTTTACCGACTGACCAAGAACTTCAGGGCGAGCTTGACAGCCTCGAGCGGCTCCGGTCCGAATCCGTGGTCGAAGCGCTCGAGTTGGTGGTATTCACTACCGCGCCACAGCTGATGGAATCGCAGACCATAGGTGTAAGGCACAACGCGGTCTGCCGTACCGTGGATGATGCATGCTGGTCCTTTGTAGCCTGCAGCTGTCTCGTAAATTGGCAGCCGGAAGGCTGTGGTGACATATTCGCGCCCCAGGCGGTGGCCCCAAACCTCGACAAACTCAGGCGGGTCGAGCGGATCGCCTTTGATAGACGACTCTCCGCCAATCTGGCCGCGGATGGCGTCATCGCGAAGCACGGCAGCAGGAGCTAACAGCACTACCCCACCCTTGAGAGCCTTATGGCCCAGTTCGCCGGCGAGCATGGCAGTGACCACACCACCTTGAGAATGACCTACAATGCCGATACGCCCAAACCGCCCGTCGGCTTTCACCCATTCGTAGACGCGACGGGCGTCCTCAATCTCGTTGGGGACGGTCATCTGCTCGAAGGTGCCCTCGCTCTGGCCATGGCCGTTGAAATCGAAGCGGATAGAGGATATGCCATGAGCCTCGAGGCTATCAGCAAGACTATTCATAAGATAGTTGTTTCGGGAGCCGCCGAAGCCGTGGCAGAGGATGACGATAGGACATTTCTTTTTCATCACCGACGGTGTCTGAACTTCGGCAACGAGTAGGCCATGATGACCCTGGATGGTCACTTTCTCTGTCGTGCCGAAGGATACGGCACCGCTCAACATCATTGCCACAACGGAGGCGAGACGGGATCTATTCATAGTGTTCTTTTATTTATGAGGCTTCAATAAATTGTTTGTCACGTTTCGCAAGTATAAACACATTCACATTAAGAATGGACAAAAGAAATTAATTACAAAATTTTCCATTACTTTCTTTACCTAAACCCATTGGACTTATGCACGTTGGGGCGAGTGTAAGTGAATCTTTCGCCATCACTATCTGTCCCTGCCGTCGCTGCAAGTCGTTTTTCTTGATGCAGCCGGGTGAATTGGCCGATGCAGCCGGGTGAGTTGGCCGATGCAGCCGGGTGAATTGGCAGATTCAGCCAGGTGAGTAAGCAGATTCAGCCGGGTGAATTGGCAGATGCAGCCGGGTGAGTTGAGGTAAAACAAGTTGTTTTACTCCGTTCTGGCCAGGTTTAATTGAGTGACAGGACGAAAGTACCTGTCACTGCATCTAAGTATTTGAGAGATAATATATTGCAAGGAAAAGTGACAGGAGCGGTAAAAATAGAGAAAAAATTACTGGGGCAACTTGAAAAGGTCTGTAATTGCTCAGTCGCAACACTACGGGGCTTAATTTCAATGAGTTCATACTTCCGAAACGTGAAAATAGTTATTATTTTGTACGGGGAGTTTATCGAATTCCCCTTAAGGTAGGTTCTGCAATTAAGTGTTTCGGCTACAAAGATATTTATTTTCTGATTAACGGGCACAAACAGGAGCATAAAAAAACAGACAAACAATAGTTTTTTTCAGCCATGAGCAAAAAAAAACCCTTACCTCGACAAAGCCGCAGGCAAGGGGAAATATACGAATGTTGGATATTAAGCGTTTTTAGAGCTTGTCGTTGGAGCCGAGCACGTCAACAATCTTGTGGATGTACATCTTCTTCATGTTCTCGCGAGCGGGCTTCAGGTACTGACGGGGATCGAAGTGTCCGGGATTATCGGCGAGGTACTTGCGGATGGCAGCTGTCATGGCCAGACGGCTGTCGGAGTCGATGTTAATCTTGCAGACAGCGCTCTTGCTGGCTTCGCGCAGCTGCTCCTCGGGGATACCTACTGCATCGGGCAGCTTGCCGCCGTATGCGTTGATGGTGTCCACCTCGTCCTGAGGCACGGAGCTGGAGCCGTGGAGCACGATGGGGAAGCCAGGGAGCTTCTCCTCAATCTGGTGAAGGATGTCGAAAGCAAGGGGAGGAGGCACGAGCTTGCCGGTCTTCGGGTCGCGTGTGCACTGCTCGGGTGTGAACTTGTAAGCACCGTGGCTGGTACCGATAGAGATGGCGAGGCTGTCGCAACCGCTGCGGGTCGAGAAATCGATAACCTCTTCAGGCTTTGTGTAGTGGCTGACCTCAGAGGCAACCTCGTCCTCAACGCCAGCGAGAACACCGAGTTCAGCCTCAACGGTAACATCGTGAGCGTGAGCGTACTCAACGACCTGCTTGGTGATGCGGATGTTCTCCTCGTAGGGAAGTGCACTGCCGTCGAACATGACACTTGAGAAGCCGTTGTCAATGCAATCCTTACAGAGCTCGAAGCTGTCGCCGTGATCGAGGTGCAGAACAATCTGAGGCTCGGGGCATCCGAGTTCCTTGGCATACTCGACAGCGCCCTGTGCCATATAGCGCAGGATGGTGCCGTTGGCGTAGTTGCGAGCGCCCTTGCTGACCTGCATGATGACGGGTGACTTTGTCTCTACGGCAGCCTGCACGATGGCCTGCATCTGCTCGAGTGTGTTGAAATTGAAGGCGGGGATGGCGTAGCCACCGGCGACAGCCTTCTTGAACATTTCGCGGGTGTTAACAAGACCCAGTTCTTTGTAGCTTGTCATAATAATTTAGGATTTAACAATTTACTGTTTTCTATATTTACTTAATTGGTTTGAGACGTTTTACTATCAAACAGGTGGTGCACGTTTACTATTAAAGTGGTTTGCAACGTTTCGCTGATTCTTATTGACCGTTGGAGGAAGCCTAATCTATCGAAGCGTGCTCTCTGCTCTCTCTTGTTCAGCGGACAAAGGTAAGCAAAATATATGAGTCTGCAACAGGCATGAGCAAACTTTCAACGTTTTTTAAACGTTTAGCAACGCCTGCACGCATTATTTGCCACATGAACGTGACAATCAGAGCTTGCGAACTAAGTAAGCTACGACGGGCAAGTGGTCGGAGAAGCCGTCGAGCCACACGCCGCCGGCATGTGTGCGCTTAGGGTTGCCTTTGTACCTGCCACTGTCCTGCAACAAATAGTCGCGCTTGAATATTTCCGCTTTGTAGAAAGTCAGCGATGAATAATCCTTAGAGGGCGTGCCTTTGGTCAGGCTCTGGCTCATGACAATCTGGTCGAAGAGGTTCCATTTGCCGTCGTACCTCAGAGTACCACGACCGTCGAGCAGTATCTGCCACCATGGATTGAACATGTCTGTAGGTGCTTTGACATCAGCAATTCTACGTCGTGCGCCAAGTCCGTTAGCCATTGATTCGTCGAAGGGGTCGTCGTTCATGTCGCCCATGACGAGTATCTTCATCTTTGGATTAGCGCGGACGATGCTGTCCTTCTCATGACGCACTTGTTCCCCAGCCCATACGCGGGCAGACTTTCCTGAGAAACGGCTGGGCCAGTGGCACACGATGACGGTGATGCTGTCACCGGCCAGCGTGCCTTGCACGGTGAGGAAGCCTCGGGTGGGGCGTGCTCCACGCTCCTTGAGGACGTAAGGCTGAAGCCACACCTTTGCGGGTTTGAAGAAGGTGGGATTGTAGAGCAGCCCGCAATCGACACCGCGATTGTCGGGACCTTCAATGTGGCAGAACTTAATGTTGCGCTTGGCCAGAGGCTCCTGGGCGCAGAGGTCGCGCAAGCAATGGGCATTCTCAACCTCGCTGACGCCTATGATGGCACAGCCGAGGCGCACGCGGTCGGTGCCCATCTCAGCAAGTACGCGCGACATATTCTTCAGCTTGTGCTGGTACTTCATATTGGTCCACTTATTCGTCCCTTCGGGCAGGTACTCGTAGTCGTTCTTCCCCTCATCGTGCTGCGTATCGAACAGGTTCTCGAGGTTGTAAAAGCCTACGCTGAACATACCTACACGTCCTTGTTGGGCGAATGACGGGACAGCAAGGAAAAACAGTGCTAATGCTAATAGAATTGATTTGTGCATGATTATTAAACTGTCTTTTTATGATTTTTTTCGGTAAAGTGAGCTCTTTGGGTTGCAAAGTTAAAGAAAAAAAGAAAAGGACAAGAAATATTCGAAGAAAAATGTGGAAATAAATAATTATTGAAAATATCGATGTAGTTTTTTGCATAATTCAAGGATTGTTTTTTTCTTTGTAGCCAAATACCATTTATTTGTTACTTTACCAATGAGAAAAAATCTTCTTACCGCACTCGCGCTGCTAAGCCTTGCCATGCAAGGATGGGCGCAAGAGCCTACGACGAGCGAACAAGAGAAAGCGTTGAAGGACGAGGCCAACTCGTATATCTTCACCGAATCTCAGCTTGACGATGATGCCGACGTGACGCAAGACGTCATCCAGATCAGCTCAAGCTCTAACCTCTACACGAGCAACGTTGGCTACCTCTTCAGCCCCATGCGTTTCAAGTACAGGGCTTTAGACCAGAAGTACAACGACATCTACATGAATGGCGTGCAGGTCAACTCCGCTGAGAACGGGCGCTTCTCCTACTCCACCATCGGCGGCATGAATGATGCCACTCGCGGCATCGACTACGCATCACCCTTCGAGTCTAACAACTTCAGCATGGCTGCTCTCGGAGGTTCCAACAACTATAATTTCCGCGCAAGCAACTATGCTGCCGGACACAAGGTGACACTCTCGGCACTCAACCGCAACTACACCGCGCGCGTCATGTACACGTTCGGCACCGGAGTCAAAGAAAACGGCTGGGCTTTCTTCGGCACCGTAGGCTACCGCTGGGCTAACATGAACACGGCAGCGGTAGAGGGCACCTTCTACAACTCCCTGGCCTACTTCCTCTCTGTAAGCAAGAAATGGGGCTACCGCCACAGCCTTAACATCGCCACATGGGGCAACCCCACGGAGCGCGCTCAACAGGGAGCCTCGACCGACGAGGCCTACTGGCTGGCCAACAACTACCTCTACAACCCCTACTGGGGCTACCAGAACGGCGAGAAGCGCAACTCACGCGTCGTCAACAACTACGAGCCATCGGCCCTCATCACATGGGACTTCGACATCAACGACGACCTGAAGCTCACAACTTCCTTCTTTGGCAAATATGCCATGTACAGCGGTTCGCGCCTGCAGTACAACAACTCGCTCAATCCGAAGCCCGACTACTGGAAGAACTTCCCTTCGTACAACTACGATGTCTGGGACCTCACCAATGTCTCAAACAACGACCTCGCTGCTTGGCAGGAGAGCTATGACTACTGGACGGCATCCAAGGCCAACCGTCAGATTCAGTGGGACCGCCTCTACTACGCCAACCAACAGATGAATGCCGTAGGAGGCGACGCGGCCTATTTCATGCTTAAGCGCCACAACGACAACCTCGCCTTCAACCTCGGTTCCACCCTCAACTGGACTATCGACAGAGAGAACAAGCTTCAAGGCGGCATCCAGCTGGCCACGAACACAGGTATGCACTACCAGACGCTCTCGGATATGCTCGGAGCCGACTACCTCCACAACGTCAACAACTACGCCATAGGCACCTACGCCGGCAGCGACCCTCGCGTGCAGTATGACTTGAACGACCCCAACGGCGTCATAGGCAAGGGCGACCGCTACGGCTATGATTTCAACATCGTAGTGCAGAAAGCTACAGCCTGGGCACAGTATGTCCGCGAGAAGGGCATCAGCCACAGCTTCATCAGCGCCAAGATTGGTGGCACACAGATGTGGCGCGACGGCAAGATGCGCAACGGTCTTTTTGCCGACAACAGCTACGGCAAAAGCGGCACGGCTCGCTTCCTCGACGGCGGCATCAAGATAGGCACCAACCTCAACCTGGGCAAGGGACACGTCGTAGGACTCGGCGTAGGCTACATGACATACGCCCCCACGGCTTACAGCTCCTATGGAGGCTCCGCCTTCCAGGCTGCCGAGATGAACAACAACTTCATCGACGGACTCAAGGTAGAGCAAATGCTCAGTGCAGAATTAGGCTATGCCTTCGTAACCAGCTTCATGCGCGCAAACCTGACGGCATACTTCAACCACGGCACCCACATGAACGAGTGGCAGAACTACTACTACGACGACGTCAACTCGTTCACATACGTCTCGATGACAGGCATCGAGAAGAACTTCTACGGCGTGGAACTCGGCATACGCTTCAATGTGGCCACAGGACTCACACTCGACCTCATCGGCTCGATGGCCGACGCCAAGTATACGAAGAACACCGACGTCAGCTACCTGCTCTCGACGCAAGGCACCGTCACCACAGACATATTATATAATAAAGGTATGCGCGAAGCCAGCACGCCGCTCACCGTCGGGAGCATAGGCCTGAACTATAACGTCAGCGGATGGTACTTCAACCTTAAGGGCAACTACTACGACCGCATCTACCTCTCCTACTCGCCCTCCCTGCGCTACCAGAGCACACTCGTCCGCGCTGGCGCTGTGAACAACGACGGCTCGCTTATCGTGCCTGATCAGACCAAGGGCCACGGCGGCTTCATGCTCGACGGCTCCATAGGCCACCAGTTCCGAGTCGCCCACCACCCGTTGGGCGTCAACCTCATGCTCACCAACATCCTCAACAACCGCAAACTCGTAAGCGGAGGATACGAGCAGAGCCGCTCAAACTATACGACCGACCAGACTACGGGCGAGAAGACATCCATCAGAACCTACAACTTCCAGAAGAACCCGATGAAGTACTACGTACAAGGTTTCAACTTCATGCTCAACCTTAACTACCGGTTCTGAAGAGTGAAAAATGAAAAACGAAAAGTGGAAAATCAAAGTACTTAGGATTATGAAGACCAGACATATTTTTCTGACAATCATCGCTGCACTGGCCATGACCTCATGCTTCGACAGCGACTGGGATGCACCAGACATGACCAATCCGCCCTACGGCAACAACAGCATCGCCCAGGACGAAGCCAAGCTCGTCACCATAGCAGACCTCAAGACGCAGTACTCAGCAGCCATCGCCAACAGCTCCTTCCAGCGTATCACCGACGACAAGCAGCTACGCTGCACCGTCATCGGCAACGACATAGGCGGAAACATCTACAAGCAGATCATCGTCCAGGATGCCACCGGAGCCCTCGTCGTAGGCATCAACGGCACAGGCCTATTCCCCTTCCTCAGTGTAGGACAGCAAATCCTCATCGACCTCAAGGACCTCTGCATCGGAGGCTACGGGCAGCAGCCACAGCTCGGTGACGAATACAACGGCTCCATCGGCCGTATGTCAACCGAGAAATGGGAAGAGCACGTCAAAATACTGCCTACGCATGACCAGAGCCAGATTGACACACTTGACTTCGACGTCAACATGGACATAGATCGCTTCTGCGGACACCTCGTACGCCTCACGAACGTATACATAGGCGATGCCGGCTATCCCATAGCCCCCGAGTACCAGGCAGGCACACCGCTGACCTACAACGGCTCCACTAACGGCTACGTCCACCACTCCATCAACAACCAGTCGATGAGCAAACTGCTGCTGCGCACCAGCACCTACGCCGACTTCGCCTCGTGGGTAATCCCAGCTACACCCGTAACGCTCTACGGCATAGCCACGCGCTACCGCAACACGTGGCAGATCCTCATCCGAGCCGAAGAGGACATCAAGGAATAACTAATGGCGAAATACAAAATCGAAATTACGAATGAGCAATAGCACCAATCGGTTTTTTACGAGCGGTCATCTTCAAGACAACAACAAAAACCATACAATATGAAAAAGTATCTTAAAATGCTGCTCTGCGCAGCACTCAGCGTAGGAGCCTTCACGGCATGCGAGGACGTGCCCGAGCCCTACAACCTCCCGACCAATCAAGGCGGCGACACACCTTCCATCGTAGAACCTGCGGGCGACGGCACCCTCAAGAGCCCCTTTAACGTAACGGCCTGCCTGGCACTCGTTAAAGAGATGGAAGCCGATGTGGAATCGGACCAGGCATATTATATTAAAGGTATTGTAGCATCCAACACTACGACTGACGCCACAATCTCGCAGTACGGCAACATGACCTTCACGATGTACGACGAAGGCAACCCCTCCAACACGTTCACAGCCTTCCAAGTCTACGGTCCCGGCAACAAACGATTCACCTCCGTTGACCAAATCAAGGTCGGCGACGAGGTTATCGTCTATGGTAAAGTCGTGAACTACAGAGGCAACACCCCCGAGACCGTCGGAAAGGGACAAGCTTACGTCTATTCCATCAACAGCAGCGGCGGAGACACTCCCTCCGAAGGTATCGAGGTGACCTGTGCTGAAGCCGTAGAGCTCACTAAAAAGCTCGCTGACGGAGGCACTTCGGCTGAAACATACACCGTCACGGGTTATATCACCGAGGTCGTAGGCAGCGTGAGCCGCGACCAGCAGACCTTCTGGATGGCCGACACCAAGGACGGTGGTCGTGTCTTCGAAGCCTACTGGGCAAATCTCCCCGAAGGCGTCAGCGAATTCAAGGTAGGCTCTAAGGTGAAGATTACCGGCCAACTCATAAAGTACGTCAACGCCACAAGCGGTCAGGTAACGCCTGAAATCAAAAACGCCAACGTTGAGATTCTTGAAGAAGGTGGCGGCGACACCCCCACGCCCTCAGGCAAGGAGGTCACCTGCGCTGAGGCTGTTACGCTCACGAACGCACTCGCTGACGGTGCAACTTCCAGCGAGACGTATACCGTAACAGGTTATATCACCGAGGTCGTTGGCAACGTGAGCCGCGACCAACAGACCTTCTGGATGGCCGACACCAAGGACGGCGGACAGGTCTTCGAAGCCTACTGGGCAAACCTCCCATCCGGCGTCAGCGCATTCAAGGTGGGCATGAAGGTGAAGATTACTGGCCAGCTCATGAAGTACGTCAAGGATGGCAGCATAACGCCCGAAATTAAGAACGCCAACGTTCAGATTCTCGAAGGGGGTGAAGGCGGCGGCGATGACACACCTTCGGACACCAAGACCCTCGCCGATTTTGCCAACGGCGACTTCGAGTCATGGACCAGCAACCAGCCCACCGGTTGGAAGAGCAATTCCACGGCCAGCAACGCCACGCTCTCGCAGAGCACCGACGCCCACAGCGGCAGCTATTCCGTGAAGGTCGGCGGCGCCACCAGCGGCAACAAGCGTCTGGCTTAC
>CAJOLI010000070.1 GCA_905235285.1 uncultured Bacteroidaceae bacterium | reverse complement strand
TAGCCCTTTCCCGGCATCAGCGAGCTGAGCGTTCCTACCCAGCCCTCGTCAGCGCTATACTCTGCAAAACCGCTCTGGCCGATGATGACGTCGCCCTCATCTATCTTGGCGGTGGCGAAGGCGGCGTCGAGCGTCTGTGCTCCCGTAAGCGGATAACCAATCCAGTTCCATCCCGGGTGCAGGTTTACAGGTGCTGCGGTCGCAGGTTGCTGTCCCGTGAAGGTGTAAGTGTGAGCCTCGCTCATTTCTACCTTATAGAGCGAGCCCGAGGTGAGGTGCTTCAGCAGACCTTTCATCTGACGGCTTTCGCTGCTGTAGTAAGCTTCCAGCGTCTGGCTGAGGATGCGGTCGGCATAGGTGCCGAAGTCGCCGACGGCAATAGCGTTGGAGAGCGGGTGCGAGATCCAGTTCCATCCCTCCGCGAGGTCAAGGGTGAAGGTTGCGTTGGTCAGTTCCATGATACCTTCGTCCTCGCCGATGAGCGTATCATAGGAATGTAGGGCGTTGGTCTTCTCGATGGTGGGGCGGTTCATCAGATAGAAAGAATTAGCACCGTCGGGGTATCGGCCTACGCTTTGGTCGCCATTGTGGAGGTCGTAGGTCAGGGCATCTGCGAAGTCCTTGAGGGCAGGATGTGCATTAAAGAACTCAGCATTAGCCTCGGCGAACGCTGTCGACGAGCTTATGAGAGCCCTCTGGCTGTTGATGTTGCCGAGCTTGAAATCAGTGTGCAACTGGGTGATGGGCTCCAATTTGTCGGCCCAGAGGATGAGGTGGCCGTGGGCGGGGATGCGGGTGTTCAGCGTCGAGGCCGTAGGGATCTGATATTTCAGCGGGTCGTCGAGGTCGTCGCTCACAAAGAGTCCAGCAACGTCGAGCTCGGAGTCGGTGGTGTTGTAAAGCTCTATCCAGTCGTTCTTCTTATAGTAGTCACCGATGAAGATGGCATTACCGGCGCTGACCTCGTTCACCTTGATTGGCGTAGCGATGTCGGCCAGCAGCTCTTCGTCGGGGAGACGTTCGTAGGTGGCCGTGAGCGTGGCGCTGTTTGTGCCGAGCGTCGTGATGTCGAGTGCAGCGTCTGTCGAGACGTAAGTCTGGCTATAGACCTTGCGCTGGAGCATAGCCGTCCAATAGATGTCTGACGACGTTTTGGAGGTGTTGTGGACTTCCACTGCAATGACATTCTCGCCTTCGTGGAGCAGGTCGTTGGGTATGACGACGGTTGCCGTGGCGGCTGTTGCACTAACGTAGGATGTAGAGAAGCTCGCGTAGGTCGGCGTGCCGCTCATGAGGTAGCGGCCTACCTCGGTGCCGTTGACGTAGGCGACGAAGCCGTCGTCGACGTACCAGGTCAGCTCGTAGCTCTCGTTATTGTTGGGCTGCTCGTCGAGAGTAAAAGTCTTGCGGAAATAGTAAGTCGGACGTTTATCACTCGAGTTGGTGCCGTAGTCGAGGGTGGTGGCGATGTCGCTGCTGCCGTTGATGCCTACGTTTCCGTAGCCCAGAGGCGCTTGTCCCTCCCGCCACTCGATGTCGTCGCCGGTGTCCTGCCAGGCGGTGCCGTCCAATGAGCCTTGGTCGTAGTACTGCCACCTGGATGCGGTGTCGAACAAGGTTTCGCTTGAGAGCAGACTCATTGCGGCTCCTTCCAAGCGCCAGCCCGCAAAGCGGTAGCCAGCCGGCGTGGTAGCCTTGAGCGTAGCCGGTGCGAAGAGGGTGCCGCTGAACTTGTTCTTGGGAATCTCTTCCTTATTCAGCCAGAGCGTACCGCCGTCGATGTTGCTTTGTACAGTGAGCGAGTAGGTATCTTCAGCATTGAGCCCGAAATAACTGCTCATGTTCGAGATGCGGCTGGAGCGCTGCCCGTTGTCGGTGACGTGAGTGATGGTTGATGCAGTCCTGCTCTCTAAGTCACTGGCATGCCCCTCAAATGCTATTGCATTGTACATCTCATCTTTCAGGGCATTGGCAATCTCGGTGCAGCGCTCGGGATCAAACACGCTGCCGTTTACGATGCAGAAGGCATCGATGAAGCGGCGTTTGAAAGGCTCATATCTGAGCATGTTCAGGAAGATGTCGATGAGGAAGTTCTTGCCTGTATCATAACGGCTGTCGTAGAGCCTGCCCGAGAGAGAACTGACCATTCCCGTCGTGCTAAAGGCTGCATCGAGGTCCATCATCACGAGGTGGAACTTGCCGTCGTGCTGCGAGCGGTAGCCTTTGGCGTTATTGCTGTTGGTGAGCCAGTCGGAGCTGCCTATATAACATTCGGCAGCCATGTAGTTGCAGTACTCGTCGATGTCTACGATGTCGCAGATTTCGGCGTAGATGGCGTCGTTGGCGGGGTCGTCAGCCAGTTGCTGGGCGAGTGTCATCCAGCGGCGGAACACGGTGTCGTCACCTGTCTTCTGCTCATAACCTTTCGAGCCGTTAATCTCAAACTGATCCATCTCGTCGGTGTCAATGCCGTAGTTGCTGTAGCCGTGGTTCTTGTTGTTAGGCTCACGAATATTGAACATAAACATGTACTGGCCGTTGATGAAGATGTGGGCTGGCTGCGCGGCTTGGCAGTCGACGTTGAAGCCGCTCTTCAGTATCATCTCGTGAATGGCCGCGTCTTTGTGGCGTGCTACATTCTCGTTGCCGCCATTGCGCACCTGCAGCGCCTTGTTCTTGATGTAGGGCTTATCCTTGAAGAAGGGGTAGGGGAAGAAATTCTGCCCGAGGTAATACTTGCCGCCCTTGAGTCGGAATGAACCGGCTGGACTAAAGTGGCGTGACCATCCGCCGCAGACCTCGAAGTCGCACTCCTGGCTCAGCGCCATGAGGAACGAGCCGCTGTCGTCCTCGTCGGGGACGAGGTATTCGAAGTTCACGGGGCGCTCCCAAGCGCGGTTCTTGTTACTGAAGGATTTGTTGTTGCCCGACGTGCCGTTGGAGCCGTCGACGTAGGCGCCTATGGTGTCGTCGTAGAGATTGTCGGGGTCGGTGACGACGGAGATGATGGGCAGATAGTAGTCTCTATCTTTATATATGTACGTGCGCGTGACGACGCTGCTGGGCAGGTAGCCGTCCTTGAACAGGCGGAAGCGCAGCACCGAGGTGGCGCCGCCGATATGGAACGTGCCATCGGCGCTCGTGGCCCCGTTGTCGAGCGTCGGGGTAGAGCCGTCAGTAGTGTAACGGAGAACGGCACCGTCGGGGATGGCCACGTGTACATCGAAATCGGCGGTGAAGACGGTGGCGTCGCGGTCCACTGCGGGCATCTCCAACTGTGTCTGAGCGAACGAACTACCGGCGTTGGTGGCTTCGGGCGAAGGTGTGCCCGTCCATTGCCACTGGCCAGTGCCGTCTGTCGTGCGTGCATAGCTGCAGCGCTGTATGCCAGCCGGATACTGCTGCTGCACGGCTACATTCCCTTCTTTGTCGTTGATGATAATCGTGCCGCCTTCCCACTGCAACTTGAAGTTCACCTGCTTGTAGGCTTCGCTGCTCTGTGCTGTACCCGTGTCGTAGTGGTCGAACCAAAGATTCCTATACTGCTGCGGCTCTACGACTCCCATATCCTCAGGCAACTGACATCTGTTGCCCAGGTGGTCGCTCACGATGAGGTTGCCCAGGCTGATAGCCGAGGCCGTCGGGTTGTACAGCTCTATCCATCCTCCATAATTGGTCGAGGGGTCAATGTATTGATCTATGTTAGCCACTTGAATCTCATTGATGATGAGCTCTTCGGTATGGCTCCTCTCTATGACGATGGTGGCGGTGGCCGTAAGTGACGAGCCGACGGCATGAGCCGTGATGCTGGCAGTTCCAAAGCTCTTGGCCGTTACGAGGCCGAAAGCGTCTACCGTAGCTACTGCCTCGTCAGAGGAACTCCACCAAGCCTGGGCATAAAGGTCAGAATCAGCCTCCACCTGTGCGGTGAGCTGCACCGTCTGGCCTTCGATGAGCTGAGCCGTCGTAGGTGTGACGCTGACAGCGGTTGCCGTGCTGTGTCCTGCTCCGTGGTAGGTGAGCTTCACGTTATCAAAGGCAATCCAGTTGGCTGTGGCCGAAGCTGTCGTCTGTAAGCCTATGGTCATTATACCTCCAACGCAATAGCATAACAGGGTGAAATGTTCAGGCCTTTCATTACCTGTTGCAACAGCAGTAGAATAGGTGCTCTTACTATTAGCGATAAGCTCTACGCCCGTCACGGTCTCGCCTGTGCGTTGGTTGCATGCTATGGCATCCACTTCCAGCGTGTAGAGGCCGTCGTTCAAACCTGTCAATGTCTGAGTGATGCTTCCTGTGCCCAGAGTACCGGCATTGCTGTCAATCCAGGCTTCGGCGAACAGGTCTATCGTTACGTCGCCGTTAGTGTATCTGGCGCCTTGATATCCCTTGTTATACGCATTAGGCATATCTACGATCCAGCCATCCGTGTTGCCTCCGAACGAAGGATTGGTGATTAAGCTTGTCACGTCGATGGCCGGAGTGGAGCCTTCGGCTTCAGCGATGAGCACCAGGAGGGCTGCACAGGTGTTTTGCAATTCCTGAAGCGTGCTGGAAGCGTTGACGTAGACAGCACCTGCATCAACAGTGCTTACCCCTAAGTCGTCAGCCTTCAATAAAGCATCGTAGAGTGCTACGCGTGCCTCGTAGGAAGCAACCTCTTCGGTATATGTATATTGCCAGTCGAGGCAATAGCCTTGCCCGTTTGGCGAGAGCAGGAAAAGTCCTACATTAGTCCCTAAAGGGTTTTTGTTGTTGTCGACGTCGACATTGTCGGGCGACCATCCGATGCAGTAGTTGGGGTAGGTGCCGGCCCAGTTGCTCTCGTCGGAGATTACGATGCGGAACGAGCCGTCGGTCTGTTCCTCCAGCCTGAAATAGGTCGACTGGATGGGGTTGCTGGATATTCCATGGTCGGTATAGATGTCCACGCCCGTTTCTGATACAAACAAGAAGTGGTCGCCGCCCGCCTCGGGAGAGTATAGTTGATAGTGGTCGCCATCATTGAATACGATGTAGGTCAAGGCGTCGCCGTAGTTGTAGGTGAGGGCGGCGTGAGTACCCCAGGTGGTGCCTTTGGTAAGGAACATGTTTCTGCCGACGTTGTAGATGAGCAGCTCCTGGTCTGTTGGTGGCAGTCCTGTATGCAAAGGAAAAGAGGGAGCCTCCCACGTCTGTTGTGCAAGCAGCGTGGTGCCGTGCAGCGTGACGAGCAGGGTCAGCAGGACGAGGCAGGCGCTGAGTCGTGCTTCCCTGCACCATCTGACGAGGCTGCGCAGGCTGCGGCCGAGCCATGTGTAGCGTATGCCCCAGTCGGTGAGGGCTTCTTTCATCTGCTCCTCAATCTGCGGGTCGCTGGCAGGTCGCTGAGTCGTGAGCGCTACGTGACCGTCGTAAGGCTCGCGGTCGTAGTCGTAGTACTGGATAAGTCTCGTTGCCTGACATGGCAGGTGGCGGTAGTGTGTGCCTCCGTCGAGCCCTATGTTGCGCACCAGCGTCCGCGAGGGATAGAGGCAGAGGCCACCGGCGCGTCGGATGGCAATCGACCAGCAGATATCCCAGGGGATAGGCTTACGGTTGAGGTCTTTCAGACAGGGGAAGACGCCGCCGTACTCGATGGCGGAAAGCATAGCCGGCGACAGGCCTTCGAGTGCCTCGTCGCGCGAGGTGAAATGGCGGAAATGCTGCTGCCAGCGGTCGCGCCATGTGCCCCAGCCCCAGCCTGCCATGAAGGGAGAGAAATAGGATGAAGGACGGGTGGACTCTGGAGAGTCTTTGAGTGAGAGTCTCGTGAATCCGCTGACGTGCATGACTTGAGGCTCGTCGCGATAGAGGCTGAAGGCTTCGTTCATGAACTCCAGGAAGTGAGGTCCGGTGACGATGTCGTCCTCGAGGACGATGATGGTGTCGTGGCTCTCGAAGACTTGGTTAATGCCTTCGATGATGTTGCGCTCGAGGTAGAAGTTCTCCTGTCGCTCCACTATGGTCATGCTCTTTAAAGAGCGCGTGTTCACGACCTCTTCCTGAACCTCGTGAAGCAGCGTCCTGACCTCGCGCACGGCAGCCCACGACTCCTGGTCGCGTCCGCCGTCTGAGAAGACGTAGAGGTCGGTCTGCGGTGCTAATGTGTTGGCCAGCAAGGCGGTGAGCGTCTTGCGAGTGTTGTCTGGCCTGTTATAGACAAAGAGGGCAATGGGTGCAGTCATAGAGTGTTTTATTTTCTGTTATATGGGGGGTAGTCTTTTTGCGTGAAGTATGACCTGTCAGTCTCTCCCGAACAGCCATTTCCTGAGGACAGGGCTGACGCGCAGGACATGGCTGGTGAGGATGGAGAAGGCAACGACGAGTGCTGCCAGCGCCATGGCCACGGTGCCTTCGAGCACGAAGTTCTCAGGGTGAGCCTTGAACCACACGCCTACGTCGGGCAGTTTCGGTAAGAAGAAATAATGAATGAGGTAAATGTCGAGAGTGCGCACGCCGATGTACTGTAGGGTGTAGCCTATGCGCGTGTCTTTCGTGAACCACGAGGCGTAGTTGCGGAAGAAGGCGACGATAATCATCACCAGGGCGTACATCGACAGGGTACGCGGCAGGTTGGCCCACTGCATGCGCAGGTTGTGCCACTTAAGGTAGTCGCCGGCACCGAGGAAGGCCACGGCAATGAGCAGTGGGAAGAACCACTTGCTGTCGAGCAGCCTCTGCACCTGTGGCCAGAAGCGGTGGACGAGGTTGCCGAGGAGGAAGAAATGGAAGTAGCGCGCCAGCTCCGTGATGCTTGTCACCTTCCAGAAGTCGCCCTTGTACCACGTGAACCACTTCGGCATATACAGCGTGGCGTAGGCGAAGAGGGCGATGAGCCAGAGGATGATGAGGATATAAGCAGGCTCTCTAGACTTTCCAGACTCTCCCCCCGGCCCGGGGGGAGAGTCCGGAGAGTTCTGGAAAATGACGTTACTCACCCAGCACACAGCATAGTACACAAGGAACATCTCCAAAAGCACTATCGTGAACCAGTAGCCGCCCTTGGTGGAGCTGGTCCAAGCATATTCCATGCGCTCCCAGAAGTCCTTGGCCACGATGGCCACGTAGGCTGTCATGAAGACAACGGTGGGTACAATCTGCACGCGCAGCTTCTTGGCAATGAGCTGGCCCGTGTCGCGCAGGTTCCACGAGAAGGAAGCCTTGTAAGCCAGGAAGCCGCTGATGAAGAAGAAGAGGGGCATACGGAAAAGCAGGCACACCGACATAAACATCGAGTACTTCGTATTCGTGTCGAAGCCGAAGCCATAGGTGTGGTTTGTCACGACCATGAACATCGTGAAACCGCGCAGGGCGTCGAGCCATTCCAAGCGTTGCTTAGTCATTGTAAATCTCTAATTTTTTCACGTGACCTTGCAGGTGGTCGAGGTCGGGCAGTTGCATATAATCGCCGTATTGGGTCTGGAGCATGTGGTGGCTGTTGCCGGGAACAGAGAGCTGCAGGCCCTCGAACTCATGAGTCGTCAGCGGGAAGATGTCGCGCTCGTCATAGATGATGTGGAAAGGTATGCCATAGTCGTAGGTCAACGTCTTGCCCCCGGTGATGCGGCTTATAAAGCGTAGCACGGGGAAGGTGACGTGCTTGTTTACCCAGGTAATAAAGCGTATCTTTCGCATGGCCCACTGCCTGTTCTTCGACGTTCGGAAGATCTTGAAGGTGTGGCCTTGCAGAGGCTCGCCTAAGAGGTGAGTCCACAGCCGCACCTTGTCGAAGGGGAAGATGTCGATATAAACGCCGCGCTCACGGAAGACCTGGTCGTAGGGGCACTCCTCCTCGAGCAGCGAGCGGCGGTTGCGCAGCTTGGCGAAGAAATAGAAGTAGTTCGGGTCGGTGTCATTGGTCTGCAGGGCGATGTGCTCAGGCAGCTCTGAGGGCAGCACACGCATGAGCCTTTGATAGTCCTGACGAAGCAGCCCCACGTCGAGGTCGTCGTCCCACGGTATGAAGCCATTGTGGCGGATGGCGCCGAGGAGGGTGCCGCCGTAGAGGAAATAGGGGATATCATGTTTGCGGCAGATGCGGTCCAGCTCTTTCACCATCTCCAGCATCACCATTTGCTGCCGCCGGATCTGCGAACCTTCGGGGTTAAAGCGGGCCTTCAGCGCTTCCGCATCGAATGCGGCCTCTGTTTGCATCATGACATTTTCTGTGTTAAGCTTGTTGTTTTAGGGTGCAAAGTTAACTAAAAAAGATAAAAAACAAGTTTTTAAAGTAAAAGTTTCGCGTAATTAGGGCAATAATAACAAATTAATCCTACCTTTGCGGAAATAAAACATAAAGTTTGATTATGACTATAGGTTACACCACAGGTGTCTATGACCTCTTCCACATAGGTCACCTGAACCTGCTGAAGAATGCCAAGGGGATGTGCGACAAGCTGATCGTCGGTGTCACCGTCGACGAGCTGGTCGCTTACAAGGGCAAGAAAGCGATGATTCCGTTTGAGGATCGCATCGAGATAGTGCGTAGCATCAAGTACGTAGATGCCGCCGTGCCGCAATATGATATGGACAAGCTGGCCGCCTGCAAGAAGTTAGGGGCCAAGTTCCTCTTCGTCGGCGACGACTGGTATGGCACCGAGAAATGGCAGGAATATGAGAAGCAGTTTGAGGCCGAGGGCATAAAGATCGTCTACTTCCCCTACACCAAGGGCATCTCGTCGACGCAAATCACCAAGGCGCTCGATGCTGTGCGCGGCCAGAACCTCGAGGATGTGAAGTAGAGAGTTTAAAGTTTAAGGTTTAAAGTTTAAAGGGATTATGATTGACAGGGACTTTTGCCTCAGCTCATACATCGCCTTCCGCTACCTCTGGCGCGACGGCGTGGACTTCGCTGAAGGCTTCCAGCACAAGAACTACCGCCCGGCCGAGGACAGCGAGCGCATCGCCGTGCGGACGTCAGAGGACATCGACCGCGAAATACAGCGGCAGTTTGATGCGCTCTACCGCAAGTACGACAGCATCGGCATACTGCTCTCCGGAGGCATGGACAGCGCCAGCCTGGCCGCTTACCTCAGGCCGGGCAGCCATGCCTATACGTTCAACTCCGTCTCGGGTGTCTTCGATGCCGACGTCGAGCGCGCTAAGAAGTACTGTGCGAAGTGGCAGCTCAACCACCATCTCATCGACATCACGATGGCCGACTACGAGAAGTACACGCCCATCGTCATGCGCCATAAGTTTGCACCTGTGCATTCTATAGAGCCGCAGATCTACAAGGCCGCAGAGATGGCCAAGGCCGACGGCGTGCAGCTGATGATTGTTGGCGAGAGCGCCGACCTCATCTTCGGAGGCATGGACAAACTTATCTCGCCCGAGTGGACCTTCGACACCTTTGTCAAGCGCTACACTTTCCTCGACCCGGAGTTGGTGCTGACGCGTCCTGTCAGTCAGGCCGAACTCTTCGAGCCTTACCGCCGAAGCATCGATGGAATCGACGTTTTTCGCTTCATGGACGAGGTCTTCTCCGTCGAGAGCTCAGGCTCTTACCTCAACGCTTTCGGGGCTGCTTGGCTTCCGTACTACGACCCGTACGCCCGCCTCGTAATGGCTGACCCTCTGGACATTAACCGCGTGCGCAATGGTGAACCCAAGTACTTGGTTCGCGGACTCTATGCCATCAAATATCCTGAACTGGAAATTCCCTTCAAGATTCCAATGCCGCGCCCCGTCGACGCCATCTTCAAGGATTGGAGCGGTCCCACGCGCCCAGAGTTCCGCAAGGACATTCCTATGCACGAACTGACGGGCAACCAGAAGTGGCAGCTCTGGTGTGCCGAGCAGTTCCTGAATATGCTCGAGGCTTAATGAAGCCTTGACATATAAAAACACGAAAGGCACGGATGTTTGTCCGTGCCTTTTGTGTTTTGTTTTCTAATGTCAGAAGTCCTCCTGGAACAGCGGGTCTTCGGGCATCACCATCGTGGGCTTCTGTTCAGCCTCCTTCAGCAGCTGCTCCGAGACGTATTCTTTGTCCACGACGAGGCGGAACATATACTCGCGGAACCAGCGGGCGGACATGATGAGGTAGCCGCTCTGTCCCCACGAGGCGCCCCATGAGTTCTCGACTTTCCATTTCAGGGGCTTGCCGTCCTTGTCGAGGTCTACGGCGGTGAGCGTCATGGCGTGCGTGCTGCCGCTGTCGAACGTGGCGATGCGGTCGGCCTTCGACATGGGGAAGGTGGTGCCCATGAGTGAGGCGTAGTCGAAG
Source organism: uncultured Bacteroidaceae bacterium (assembly GCA_905235285.1). Taxonomy (GTDB): domain Bacteria; phylum Bacteroidota; class Bacteroidia; order Bacteroidales; family Bacteroidaceae; genus Physcousia. Next base: position 1,991 of record CAJOLI010000070.1, on the reverse strand, counting down.
TTCTCCGTGTCGGCATAGCCGCGCTTGCGGTCGAGTTGCTTGCCTACGTCATACGAGCTGTAGAGCTTGCGACCGGCCTTCAGCTGGGCGATGGCCAGCTGCTCGATGTCCTCCATCGGTAGGTTGAGGTACTTCCAGTTGGTGCCGTCGTAGGTGTGACGGTCCCATTCCACTTCATACGTCTTGTGATACTCGCGGCGAGGGTCGTTCATCACCATGATGAAGGAGCCTTCGAGCTGGCGGCCACCCGTGAGCTCCACGTAGAACGAGTGTGGCGTGTAGCGCTTGGCCTCGGTGCGCGTCTTGCCGTTCTTATCCTTGAAGGCGTAGGTGAACTCCTTCACGGGCTCGCCGAGGGTCAGCGTGAGCATGCGATATACCTCGCTGAGCATCTCGGTCTTGCGCTCTTGAATGGCGCTGGCTTTCTTCTTGTCGGCCACCATGCGACGCAGCTCGAGACCATATTCGCGCAGCTTCGACGTGATGAGCTGCCGCATCTTCGACGTATTCTCAGCGGAGTAAGTCTCGGGAACGACCTCGGCAGGCACGACGCCGTACTTGGGTGCCAGGTCGACGAGGCCGCAGTATGTGCCACCGTCGCCGATAGGTGAGTGGAAGAAGAAGCGGACGCGCTCGCTCTCCATCGGCTCCTTGGCCGTGTCGATGACGCCTTGCAGCATCAGGTTGGCCTTCTCCAACTGGTCGTAGAAGAAGAGGTAGTCCTGCGAGAGCTCCACGGTGAGCGAGTCGGCATGCTGGCGTGCGAAGTCGGAGCGCAGGACGTTCATGGCCGAGAACATCCAGCAGCGGCCACTCGACTTCTGGTCGGTAATGCTCTGCTTAGGCGTCTCCACGCTGAACTGCGTGTCGAAAGGCCCGGCATTGGCGCGGTTCTTGGCCAGATCGTCGATGGCGTTCGTGGCGATGGCATTGGTGAGCGCTCTCGTCAGGACGCGGTTGGCTGCTGCCGTGGCGTTGCTGCCTGCTGTGCTGCCGTCGGCTGCTGCGGCGGGTTGTGCCTTCTCGATGGCAGCGAGCATCTGCGGGGTGATGCCGCCGCCAGCGGTCTTCTGGGCTGCGGCACTGCCGCAGCCTACGCCGAGCAATAGGGCGAGGATGATGTTTCTTGTTGTCATTTGTTAATCTGTTTATCTGTTGATTCGTTAATCAGAGGCTATACTTGTTCCTGGCTCCTGATCTGGCAGAGCAGGTCCACGGAACCAGTGCCGCCGCGCTGCAGGATGGTAATCGGGACATCACCCAAGCAGGCGGCGATGGGCGAGAAGGTGGAGCCGGCTGAGCCGTAGATATGACGTGTGCGGCTGAGGGCATACATCTCCACGAGGGCATCGCGGATGCCGTCGGTCGATTCGCGTGTGGCTTCGGCTTCGGAGGTAATGACGCGCTTGCCGTAGCGCTTTCGCATTGCCTCTTTCGTCGCCTCGTCGTCGGTGGCGAGATAGATGCTAAATGGGGTGCCGTGATACGCCGCCATACGCGACGAGGCCTCTTGTTCGCGATCAATGGCTTCGATGAAGAGTTCCAGGGGGCTCTCGTCGATGGCCTGCTGATGGTCAGTGCGGCGGATATGGACGCCGATGGTGTTGGGGGTGAAGGCGGCCGTGCGCTCGTCGATGAGGCGCCCGACTTGGTCATTCGGTTGGAAGAGCAGGCGCAGGTCGTCGCTCGACCATGGGCAGAAGTCGCGGTAGGCCGTCATGAGCGTGCCGCCCTGACGGAACCACGCCTCGTAGTCAAAGCCGTCGCGGTTCAGATACCAGATCTGCGGCGCATAGATGATATGACGGTAGCTGAGGCGTTGCAGCAGACGGGGGAGATAGAGGTTCTTGAGTGTGGGACGGGCGAAGAGGAACTTGGAGGTGTCGCGGAGAGAAAAAGCCAAGGACTCTCCAGACTCTCCTCCCGAGGACTCTCCCCCCTCCCTCCCTGTCAGGGAGGGAGCGGTTACCTTTGTGGATTGTAACCCTTCA
>CAJOLI010000069.1 GCA_905235285.1 uncultured Bacteroidaceae bacterium | reverse complement strand
GTGGTAAAAACAAAGGTAACAAAAAAGGTCGAGTTCCAAGCGAGGAACTCGACCTAAATTTGTATTGTGCTCAAAAAGTTTTAGCGGACAGCAATATTTTAGAACAGAGGAGAGGGATAAACACCCTCGTCGACGAGCTTCTGGATGCGTTCGACGGTGCCGGGGCGGTCGGCAGCGTAGGTGACGCCGAACCACTTGGAGGTGGTGTCGAGCACTTTGCAGGTAGCTTCGCCTTCACGGATGAGCTTATCGACCATGAGGGGAATGAAGAATTCGGCCTTGAGGTTCGTGATGTTCTTCTGGTCGGATAGGAACTCCTTAAAGTATTCTTCGCTGTAGGCGAAGTAGTCGGGGGTGAAGCCCCACATGTTCATCGATACGGGGACGTTGGCGCCGCCTACGGGCTTCCATTCGCCGTCTTCCTTGTAGCAGATCTCTCCGTCGATGGTTTCAATCTCTGTGCGCTCAACGATGTCCTTAAGGTTGCCCTGCTCATCGGTGGAGCATACGCCGCGGGCCACGCTGCCGTTCTCTGAGAGCGTGTTGCCGACGCGGAAGCCTACCATGGCGTATTTGCCCTTGCTGCCCTCGGGGAGCTCGGCGAGGAACTTGCCGATGGCCATGAAAGCGTCGCGGTTGTAGAAGTCGTCGCAGTTGATGACGCAGAAGGGCTCCTTGATGACGTCTTTGCCCATGAGGACGGCGTGGTTGGTGCCCCATGGCTTGACGCGGCCTTCGGGCACGGTGAAGCCTTCGGGCAGGTCGTCGAGGGCCTGGAAGCAGAGTTCGCAGGGCACGTGGCCCTCGTACTTCTTCAGGATTTGGTTGCGGAACTGTTCTTCGAAGTCACGTCGGATTACCCAAACAATCTTGCCGAAGCCTGCTTGAATGGCATCGTAGATGGAGTAGTCCATGATTGTCTCGCCGTTAGGGCCGAGGGCGTCAAGCTGCTTGAGTCCGCCGTAGCGGCTTCCCATGCCGGCAGCCAGAAGGAAAAGAGTTGGTTTCATAGGTTTGTTTGAGTTTAGGCTCCCTGTAATCCTCCAGCGGAGGATATAGTAGGGCCTGAGGTTTATGGTTTATAGTTTAGTGGGGCAAAGTTACAACTTTTCTCTGAACTTCAAAGTAGAATGTTCAAAAAAATGAAAAATAAAGCGTTGTAGGTGTAGAACTTGCGTGCTGTTTCCTTAGAACGGATAGCCTACGGCGATGTGGAATCCGAGTGAGTCCTTGAAGCGTGGCATATTGTAGTAGCCAGTGTGTCCGGTGTCGTAAGGTGCGTGCAGTCCTACGCCGATGTCAAATCGTAGCACGAGGAAGTCGAGGTCGTAGCGGAATCCGAGTCCCGTTCCGAGTGCTATGTCGTTGAAGAACTCTGAGGCGTCGATGGCCGCTCCCGGCCTGTTCTTATCGGGCCGCATGAGCCAGACGTTGCCTGCGTCAATGAAGAGTGCGCCTTCGAGCGCCCCGACGAGTGGGAATCGATATTCGGCGTTGGCCTCGAACTTGAGGTTACCGACCTGGTCGACGTAGCTCCATCCGGATGTTGCGGGGTGATAGCGTCCGGGTCCGAGTGTACGCACGCCGAAGGCTCTGATGCTGTTGGCTCCTCCGACGTTGAAGAGGTCGGCATAGGGTGCCATGGTGGAGTTGCCGTAACTCCATACGGCACCCATATATGCCCTTGCGGCTATGCGTGAGCGCAGCGTCACGGGGAAGGTCTCGCGCCACTCTGCCGAGAGTTTCAGGAATTGTGCGTATGGCACTCCAAGCAGTTGCTTGTTGCGCTCCTTGAGGTTGTGCCCGGCGAGTCCGTAGATGCCGTTGACGATATGTCCGGCCTGCTTGACGCCGAGGATTAGTGTGCGGTTGTGCACGTTGGCATTTACTATTGATCGTGGTCTGATGGTGGAGTAGGTTAAAGTGTAAGCCATGGATGGCACCAGCTGGTTGCGCATGCTGATGTAGAGAGCCGGGTTTGCCGTCATGAGCGAGTCGAAGCGCTGCGAGCGGTGGGCAAGCATCGTGTAGTCGAGGCGTGCGGGTGTCAGTTCGTGGCGCAGGCGTCGGTGTCGCAGGTTCCAGTAGGTGTAGGTGAGTCGTCCGCTGAAGTTGAGTAGTTGGAAGAACCCGGAGCGGTTCATCCAGTTGACATCGAGTTTGTAGGCCGTCGTGGCCTCTGCCTGCCTGCTCATCCTACGTATTAAGGGCAGGTTGAAGAAGTGGAGGCGCGGATATGTGAGTCCTGCGTCGGCCCCAAGCTCAAACGAGTTGAGCAGCCCATTGTGGCCTTCGGTGGCCGATGCTCCTGTCTGCCATTCGTAGCTGCCATAAACTTTGAACGAGAGCTGTTCGGCTCCGCGTAAGGCGTTGCGTTTGCTCATGCCCCACGAGAGTCCCGGGCCGAGCAACCCGTTGCTTTTATTCGTCACCTTGGCTTCGAGTTCGCTGTCGAATGGCTTATCGAGGATGCCGAATATGTTGACGTCGAGGATAGAGCAGGTGTCGGTGGTGTCGCGCGGGACGTAATTCATCTGAATATTTGAGAACACGCCCATGCCCGAGAGCTTCTCCTGAATGAGTTCGTGGAGGCCGGCCCTGTAGGGCGAGCCCGGTTGGTAGAAGAGGTAGTGGCGGATGGCTCTGAAGCGCAGCGGAGGCTTACGTGTGTCTCCGCTCCATCGGTAGTTGAAGTTGCGCTGCTCTAAGCTATCGGTGATGCGGAAGTCATTGTATGGCATAATGGTGATAGACGTTCGCCCCATGACGTAGCGGTTGCGGGCCTGCTGCGGTATGTCTGCCCGCGGCCGTATCTGCAGATGCGTCGTGAATGGTGTCTGTAAGGTGTCTGCCCTGTACGTAATGAGCTCCGGCTTGAAGTAGAAGAACCCGTTGTCGCGGAAGAGTTTGCTCAGGCGCTGTCGCTCGGCATCGAGGTTGGGTACGTTGAAGGCGTCTCCGCTGTGAAGCAAGCTCTTGTCGGCTGTGGCGCGTATGAGGCTGTCTGTCGTGGCGTCGAAATGCTGATATTCTATCGAGCCGAAGCGGAAGACCGGTCCTGGGTAAACGGAGTAGCCTATCTTGGCCTTGCGCTCGTTGGTTGGTTTAGGCTGAATCTCGTACTCTACGCGTCCTCGGAAGAATCCGTAGTTGCGCAGAGTGTTGCGTGCCACCTGAGTACGCAGCTGCGGGTTTGCCATAGCTATGGTCCGCGGCGTGGCGGCGAAGGTGTTGAACATCCATCGTCCGAAGCGGCTCTCCTTGTCGACAAAGCCCGTGTAGAACCAGAGGCCCATAGGCATCTGCCATCGTGCCGATGAGCTGCCGAAGATGCTGTTGTTGGGCGCGTAGGCCAGTGCTGCGTTGACCTCCTCGCGCGCCTCTGCCGTGGCACGCTCCAGGATGGTCGCCTGAGCGAGCAGCGAGTCGCGCTCTTGGGCGCTGAGGCTGTCTTTATTTATATTAATGTACGTGCGTATGTCCTGCGCCTTCAGGTTCCCTGAGAGCAGTTCGTCAACGAGGTTGTAGGCGCGCGCCATGGCTGTGATGACGCCCGTGCTGTCGCCCTTTTCCTTGCTCGCATATCTCGATTTGGCCTTGCGGTTGTAGGCTATCTCTGATATGCCGGTGTAGAGCACGTCGCCCTCTGGCAGTTTCTCGGTGGTAGAACAGCTCCACAGGCTAATCAGGCACAAGAGCAGGGCCACCCACTTGCCCCTCCCGTCGAGGGAGGAGTCCCGAAGGCTTATGGAACGCTGTTGTTTCATGTTTTCTGTCATTAGACAGCCCTGCATGGCGGGGCCGCGGGTCTTTCGTTATTCTTTTTTTCTCGTGAACAGGAACAGATCTCCAAGGCGTGTCGTCTTGCGTCGGAGTACGAGTCCGGCACCCATCTCAAGGACTTCGCTCTCGAGCAGCGATTCGTAGTTCTTGTCATAGTAGACCTTGACGTAGCGACTGGCGCTTTGGTCGAGGCGGTACTCGATACTGACGTTGTCGATGAGCGATTGTCCCGTGTTTTGGGCGTCCTGCCCTGTGCTCACCTTGCCGCCCACGATGACGCTGATGCGGTTTCCCCAGAAGCGCTTGGCGAAGCGGAAGCTGTAGTCGGTGGTCGTTGTGCCGGCAGCGCTGGTGCCTTGTTCCATGCCGAGCGAGAGGTCTACGCTCTTGAGGGCTTTACCGGTGATGTTGGAAATCTGGCTTTGGAGGAAGGCGTTGAGGGCGTTCTGCGTTGAGAAGCCTCCGCTGGAGGTGCTGTTGGCGTCAGTGATATACATGCCTGTTGCCAGCATCGTCACGGCCACACGTCCTCGCTGTTCAGCAGACATTGAAGCGAGCTCGTTGCGTATGGTAAGATCTTCGGGAGCGTCGAGAGTGAACTCCAGTCCGAGATTATCGAGCGTCTGCGTTATGTTCATGCCTACGTCGAAGTTTACGGAGCGTGGCTGCTGGTTTTCGGTGATTGTGGTGCGCAGGCGTTCGGTGGCGCTGATGTTAAGTGCCGGGTTCATGACAGGTCCCCGGAACTCGGCGTAGCTGCCGCTTTTGATGGCGAACTCTTTGAGCGGAATGACCATCATCGTGTATTTCAGCGTGCCGCTGTTGACGGTGTAGCGCCCATTGAGCTGCAGGTCCTTCTCGGGCGAATAGGTCAGCGTCAGATCACCTCCACCCTCAATGTCTACGTAGCTCGAGCCGTCGGCGCTGAGAAGGCAGTGTAGCTGTGCGGCATTGTCGATACTCATGCTCATCGTAATATTGAGGTTCTGCGGGCGTTTGCGTTCCTCCTTGACGACCGTCACGGTGTCGGTGAAGTCCACGAACTCGACGAGGTCGGCCAGTTGGTCGTCTACGGTCAGCGGCGAGTCGGTGAGGACGTAGGTCAGGTCAGTATTGCCTAAGACCTTCAGGCGGCTGTACATCCGCAGGTCATCGAGCGTGCCGCGTATCGTCGAGTTGATGTCCACGTAGGCTTTGCCGTAGGCGACGGCCTGCGATGTCTTCTTGGCGTTGATGAGCTCGTAGTTGGTGGCTGCCATTGTAACGTCAACGCGTATCTTGTCGGTGTTGGTAAAGTTGACGTCGGCGTTGACGGTGAGGGGGGTGCGCCCTCTGGTGTAGATACGGGCGTCGTTCAGCTTCAGGTGACTGTTGTCGATGCGGAGCGTGTCGTCGTCCATGCGCAGGTTGAGGCTGTAGAGTGCCGAGATGGCCGACAAGTCGTGGGTTACTATCATTCCGTCGACGCGTGGCCTTGTCGTCGTGCCGCCGACATGCAGGTTGCCTATGGCTACGCCGCTGAGCGTGGCAATGCCGTCGGCTAAGAAACCGTTGGCCAGCGCGAAGGGCAGACGTTCGAGTGTCGCGTCGATGTCGAGCAGCCCGCTGTCGGCCTTGGGCGTGTAAGTGCCGTTGCAGGTGGCCACGGGCACCCCCATGTGCAGCAGGTTACCGTCGATGTAGTGGCTGCCGTCGCTGTTGGGCAGATAGACGCCTTCGAAGCCTACTTGCCCGAGCTGTGCGCCTTCGTATGTGAGGTCGTCGACGTTCATGTCTGCCGAGATGCTCAGGTGCTCCTCAGTCTGTATGAGGTGCGCATCGCCGTGTAGGAGTCCCGTGATGTGCGGCATGTAAGGTATGACCGTTGTCAGTTCGCCCAGGTTCAGGTGGTTGACGCTCACGGTGAGGTCCTGCAGGGCCTCGAAGTCATCGGCTGAGTAGAGTTTCAGGCCTGTGCCGTCGTCGGCCAGGAGGTCGACGTTGGCCGTCACTCTGTTTTTCTTGCCAAGGCGTATATAGTTGTCGTCGTTGAGTTTGAAGCGTCGGTAAGCTATGATTGGGCTCAGAGGGTTGAGGTGGACGACGAGGCTGTCGTTGCGCACGGTGGCCTGCAGGCCAAGGTCGATGCCCTTGCGCTCCCTGTCGTCGAAGAAGAGGAGTTTTGCCTCGGCATCTCCGTCGTTGCTCAGGTGGGCATTCATGCGGGCGTCGAAGCAAATCTGCGGGTTGCGCTTGCTGTTGTGCACGCGAGCGTCCAAGGCTATGCCGTTGGCGTCCTGCAGTGCATGAAAGTTCAGGGTGTCGAGCACGACGGCTCCCGTGTTCAGCAGATGTACGTGCCCGCCTCCGTTGATGCCGGTGTGCGGGTCGAGCCGCAGGTCCATGTCAGCCGTCTCGAAGGTGTAGCCCATCGACTTCAGTATGTCGTGGGCGGGGTTGTCCTGTCCGGCCGTCAGGTGAATGTCCATCTCGGGCATCCTGCGTTTCATGGCGTCAATGTCGAAAATACGCTCCTCGGCCTGCCGCGTAGCTTCGTCGGCAAAGAGCCTGAGTTGCGGGAGCAGGCGGCTGTAGCCTGTGCGGCCCTGCGCCGTGACAGCGAGGTCGCCGCTTGTGATGTGTGCGAAGGTGGTGTCGGGGCGCAAGAGTGCTTCGAGTGTAACGTCCTCGGGGCGGAAGAGAGTGTCGCCGGGCTGCAGCACGATGTCGGAAATCATCCCGCTGATATGGTGTCTGCTCTTTAGGTCTGTGGTGCCGTCGATGTGCATGCAGGCCGCCACCTTCAGCGGCTCATCGACGAGCCCAAGGGCTTGCAGGTCGGCGCGGTTGAGGTCCAGGCTGAAGGTGAGGTCCGAGAGCGGGCGTCGCTTGCTCTTGCCACTTGCCGCGGGGCGTTTCCCGTTGAGGTCGTCGTCAGTCCTGACGTTCATCAGCCCGTCGAGGTCGGCCTGCATCATTATTTGGTCGTTGTCGGCACTGAGGCGGGCTTTCCCGCGTCCGTTGCGCAGCTGTGCGTCGAGCGTGGTGTTCGCCAGGTTAATCTTGTCGTAGCTTAGGCTTGCTATCTCGGCCTTGGCATCGATTTGTGTGGCTCGGTTGTTGATGTCGGTGCCGCATCCACTGACGGTGGCGTGCGCCGTCAGTGGGCTTGTGGCCAGCGAGGGCAGGAAATGTCTCAGGTCGAGGTTTCTGGTGCGCACGTCGGCATCGTAGTTCATGTCGCCTTTGGTGTCGATATCGGCTTTGATAGTAGCCGTGCCCCCGCCTTCGCGCAGCTGGCTCACGGTTGTGTAGCGCGAGCCGTCGGCCTTCACGTTGCCGGCGAGGCTCATCTGTGGCAGCCGCACGTCATCGAGCGCCCCGCCAGCCATGCCCCGCGCCCAGTTGATATTCTTCGTCTCGAGGTTGTAGTCGATGTCTGCCCGCAACCCGGTGCTGTCGGCCAGGCCGCTGAGCGTGCCGCGGCCGTCGAGGCAGAGCGAGCCGGGCAGCATCGCCTCGAAGTGGTTAAGGGACATATTGTCGAGGTTGCCGCGTCCCGAGCCTTTCACATGGAGGAGCTCGTCGGGGTACGAGCTGTCGAACCCCTTGGGCAGGTGGGCGCCTCCTATACGCCGGATATCAGACTTCGAGAGGTACGTGTCGAAGTTGAGGTCCAGAGTGCCGTCGCCTCCGGGCTTGAAGGCCTTGAGGTCGATGTCCGTGCTGCCCTGAAAACGAGATGTAGGCGTGCGCAGGTCTATGCTTGGCAGGCTTATGCGCTGGCGCTCTCCGTCGTAGTCGACGTTCTCCATCCTGAGGTCTATAGGCAAGCCCTTGCCTTTCTGTCCCTGACTCTCCTCTTTCAGCTGCCCGAGCACGCCGGCGCCTTGCAGTTCCCTGATGTTACCTTTCAGCCGGGCCTGGCCTGCCTTGTATCTCTGCCTGGCCAGGTCGACGTCGGCATCTTCGAGTGAGAGACTGTCGATGTCGGCATCTGCGACCAGCGAATCGCCAGGCGTGGCAAAGCGAATGTGGGAATCGGTGATAACGGCCTTTTTTACTCTCGCGGTCCACGGCAGCGGCGCTGATTCCGTAATGTCTTCCACCGTGGTGTCGCGCAGGGCAATGTTTACGTCCAGCCCTCGTCCTTCAATCTTGTCGAGGCTTACGTGCTTGCGGCCGAGGTCAACATCGTCGTGCAGGTGGAAATGGTCGAGCGTGCCGCGTATGTCGGCTTCGGCCACCAGGTCCTTGGTGTTCACCTTGGCGCCGTCGAGCGTAAGGCCTTCGATGCCTACTCTCTTCTTGAAGATGTCGCGGAGGCGCAGGTCCACGGTGGCCTGGCGCGCTGCCACGAGGGTGTCGCCCTCGGCATCCACGGCGGTGAGCCTGTCGAGCTTCAAGTCGGCCCAAGGGCTCAGCCGCAGGCGGTCCACCTTGATGTCCAATCCCGTCTGCTCCGAGGCGTACCACGTCAGCTTGCGCACGGCAAAGTCTTGCACTGGAGGCAGGTAAAGAGCCGCCACGGCAGCCACCGCGACTACGATTGGCGTAGCCACTGCGGCACCGAACCATTTAAGCAGACGAGTCATCGAGGCGTTTTGCGGTTTATGGATGAGCTTCCGTGAATGATGATTTATGCAAAGGTAGCAATTAATTAATGAATCATACCTGCTAAGCCATAAAAACTCAAGGTTTTTGACTATTTTTAAAACTAAAAGGCTTAACTTTGCCGCAAAAATGTTACTCTAAATGCTTACTCCGATAATGAAAACTCTCAACTGCACTAATCTAAACCGCACTATAGTGGCTGTCAGCGCCTGCCTGCTCCTTTGCTCCTGTTCTGACAAGAAGCGCGACGCCATAGGCCAGACCGAGGTCCTCATAGAGACGTCCGAGGGCGATATCGTAGTGCGACTCTACGACGACACGCCCCTCCATCGCGACAACTTCATACGTAACGCCGAAGCCGGCATCTACGACGGGCTTCCCTTCAACCGTATCGTTCCGGACATGGTCATTCAGTCGGGCAACGTGAAGGCCTTTTCCGACGCCTCTCGTGCAAATCATGTGTTGACTCCCGTTGCTCCTGAAATATTCTATCCTCGTCATTTCCACAAGCAGGGCGCCCTCGCCGCTGCACGAGAGCCTGACAGCATCAACCACGGGCGCCTCTCCAGCCCCACAGACTGGTATATCGTAACAGGCAAGAAACAGACGTCGGCCGAGCTGTCTGAGCTGCAAGCCTTGCGCTACGAAGCTAAGGTGGCAGCGCATTTCGAGCAGCTTCAGCGCGAACATGCCGATGAGCTTGCGCGTCTGAAAGCCACCGACCGCGCCGCCCAGCAGGATTTGCTCAACCGCCTGCAAGTTCAGGCCGAGGAGGCTGTTGCCAAGAACCCGCCCAAGCCCTTCACAGATGTCCAGCGCCAGACCTACGCCCGCCTCGGCGGGGCTCCTCACCTCGATGGTGAGTACACCGTTTTTGGCGAGGTCGTAGACGGCATGCCCATTGCCTTGCGCATAGGGCGCACGCCCGTCGATGCCCATGAGCGACCCCGACGCGCCGTCAGCGTCAAGCGCGTCACCGTGAGGAGGTAGCTGGCATGTCCAGCCTTTCGCCTGAAACCTTTAAGCCTTTTGCCCTAATCTCTAATCTCTAATCTCTAATCTCCAATTATATAAGTCTATGAAAATACGCTATAACCTGATGCCCCTGATGGTTGCGCTGTGCGCAACGCTTTCCTCTACGCCCGCTGCGGCCACCACCGACGACTACCTCACCGCAGCACGCGGCTTCACCGAGGTCACCGACCTCGGCGGTATCAGCGGCAGCGCCGACGACTGCTATATCATGGCCGCCGCCGAGGCGGACGACATCATCGTAGGTCTCGGCTCCTTTGAGGCTAAGCCCGACTGGGCCAGCGACCAGACGAAGGCGCTGCGCTACAAAACAGCAGACACCGACCCCGCAGCCGACCTCTCGAACTTCTTCACCATAGAGCGCAGCGGCACGTACGTAGGTTTGCGCAACCTGGTTTACAGCGCCGACCTCTTTCAGACGCACGACAACGCAGGCTATATGTACGTCAACACTTATACGGACAAGCAACTCGATGAATGGAGTCAGCTCACGCCCACTTTCGTCGACGGTTACTGGCTCTTCGAGAGCGGCAAGTTCCCGGTGGCGAGCGGCAACTGGGCTTCCGGCTTCCTCGGGCCCTGGAACAACGTCGTGGCAGCTGGCGAGCCTCTTGCCCTCAACCGCAAAAACACCGCCGGCGACTTGGCCGGTCACTTCCGTCTGTTCCGTATTCCACGCTCCACCCTGATGACATTGCACTTGGCTGCGCTGCGCAAGGCTCTGGCAAAGGCCTCGGCCGACCATCCCGTAGATGCCACCTGTCTCCTCGCAAATCCCTCGTTTGAGACGGGCGACGAGACCGGCTGGACACTGGTGAACAAAGCCGACGACAACGCCGAGTTCAGCGCTCGCGGCGACCTGCCCATCAAGGGCATGGAGGGCGGCTATCTTCTGAATGCCTATCAGTGGTGGGCTCCCTACATCGGTGTGACGCAGACGGCAGACATCCCCAGCGGCACCTACACGCTCGAGGCCGTGGTCTGCACGTGGGAAGGCCGCACCGTGACGCTCGCGGCCAACGGGGCGACGGCCAGCTCCACAGGGCAGGGCGACAACACAGGTATTGCCCTGGCCTTGGACATCAGCGTAGGCCTCGACGGGCGACTCACCATCGCCGCCGGCAGCTCAGGGCAGTGGTGGACCGAGGGCCATGAGGGCGAGACGCAGACTTTCTTCAAGCTCGATGACGTGCGCCTGACGTGCTCAGGCATAGTCCTCAACGGTGCGGCGCTGCCCCTGCCGGGCGACGACACCTCGACGCTGGAGGCAGGTCAGTGGTACTACTACGACGCCGACTACCGCACCGACTACCGACTCACGGGCACTCTCGACGGACTCGTTTACACGACGGAGGGCGAAAAAGCCATAGCCGACATCGTCACCGCCCCGGCTGAGCGCACGATGACGCTGGCCCGCGGACGCCACTACTTCATGACCTCGCGCAGCGATGCCACGCTCGTAATCCGTAAGATTCGCACGATGCAGGAGAGCAAGTTCACGGCCGTAGCCCTCAACGTCGATGGGCTGCCCAACAGCGTCGCCGGCATCACCATAAACGACGACGGCCCCGGCAGCGAAGGCACGAAGAAGATAAGCCGTTACCTCGCCGCCAAGGGCTACGACGTCATAGCCTGCAGCGAGGACTTCAACTACAACGGCTCGCTCATGGAAGCGCTTGCCGACAACTACTCCTGCGGCACCATACGCGCCACGCTCAGCGTCTCGGGCGTCTTCTCGGGCTTCCCCTTCGACACCGACGGCCTCAACCTCATCTGGAAAAATGCCGCCTGCACAGCCGACAACGAGAGCTGGACACGCTGGAACAAGACCACCAGCACCGACGGCAATCAATACGTCAAGAAAGGTTTCCGACACTATGACCTCACACTCGCTGACGGTTCGACGATCGACGTTTTCATCCTGCACATGGATGCCGGTGATGCCACGGCTTCGCGCGAGGCTCAATGGCAGCAGCTGGCCGATGCCGTCAACGCCTCCGATTCCTCTCGTCCCAAGCTCGTGATGGGCGACACCAACAGCCGATGGACGCGCGAGGACATCGACGCCAACTTCTGCTCACGGCTCAACAAGAGCCTCACGGCAGCGGACGCCTGGGTAGAGCTCTGCCGCGACGGCCGTTATCCCACTACCGCGATGGACGACCTTACCGACCAGACCATTCCCACCGACTACGCCGCCTACGAGGTCGTAGACAAAATCATATACGTCAATCCCTGGATAGGCAATACACTGCAGCTTGTGCCGCAGAGCTTTGCCATAGAGCAGGACTACACCTACGACAGCGTTGACCACGACGGCAATATGACAGCCCTCGGCGACCATCGACCTGTAGTCGTCAGCTTCAAGCTCATGAAGGCCGGCGCACTCATAGGCGACGTCAACCGCGACGGCGACATCACTATAGCTGACGTCACTGCCTTAGTGAACATCATACTCGGCAAGGACGGGCAGCTGCCTTACGTCTACGACCACGTCGCCGCAGACACCAACGCCGACGGCGACATCACCATAGCCGACCTCACGGCCTTAGTGAATATAATCCTCGGGCGATAGAAGGTACATCAAATAAGATATAAATAACGTGAGTTCGGAAAAAGAAATATGCCTGGGAAATTTCAGGAGTGCGAATTAGTTTGTACCTTCGCAGCTGCGAAACAATGAGTTGCGGACAATCTCTTTGCGAGGCTTATTGCATACAATCTACCGCCAATGAAACCAGAGATGAACATTGAAATCAGACCTATAGCTCATTTTGCAGGCTGAAACCTTTCAAATCGCCTTTATATATAGGCGTTCTCAGAAATCAAGGTATCTTGTAGTTTGAAAAGTTGTTA
>CAJOLI010000068.1 GCA_905235285.1 uncultured Bacteroidaceae bacterium | reverse complement strand
ACCGCTCTCGTGCTCGAAGACCCAGACATGGAGGGTCTGCACCTGGTTCTCGGCTGTCATTGCGGCCACATTGCCCACGTCGCCACGGGTGGTGATGGGGTGTTCTGGGGCATATACATAGATGGTGAGCACCGGCTCTTTCGCTTCCGGCGTTTCGTCCTGCGTATCGTCGTGGCTGCACCCTGTCAAGAGCACTGCAGCGACCACTGTCTGCAGGAGCGTATATACTATGCATGTCGTCTTCTTCACCTTTCCTCCTTTTTTAGTCTAATCGCACGTTGGCGGGCGTAGCCATCGTCCATTGCGGCGTGAGGCTGACGCCGATTTCGAGATGAGGGGTCAGTATGTCGGGTGTCACGTTATAAGCCTTGGCCAGTGATGCCGCAGTGATGCCGACGTGGGTGGTAAAGTCTCGGGTAAAGGCGCGTTTTTCGTAGTCGGCCTGCGGTACGGTCTTGGGTTCCACGCTCCCGGTGAGGTAGAACCGCGTGCCGGGATAGACCACACCGTTGAGACCGGTGAAGGCGAGGCCGCTGTTGTTCTGGAACTCCAGGATGAGCGTCACCGTCTCGTCGTCGCAGGTCTGCAGCACAAGGGTGTTGGTGGTGCTCGCGCCGGGTTGTCCGAGATAGAGTTGCTGCCCGTTGGTGGCAACGGGATTGCTGTCGTAGATGAAGTGCGTATCGACATCTGAGGCAGAGGTGGGCACGAAATCGAAGCCCACGGGCCGCTGGCTCCCCACGATGATGCCCGTCAGGGGGAACGACGTGGAGTTGCAGGGCACGGCGTTGCCGTCTGCATCGTCCAGCGTGCCGCTGAAGCTCTTGAAACTCAGCTGCAGACATCCCACGGCATATTGCAGCGGCTCCTTTATGGCTACTGCCGTGGTGTTGTTGGTCACAGTGCCGTTGTCATATTCATATTGGTCCAGCAGGTTGTTCCAACTGCTCTCCGAAGAATAGTAGTTGCGGCGGTCGTCGCGCGTCGTGGTCTTGATGCGGCTGTTGGCGAAATAGTACAGTTCGGCAGGATAGGCATAGCGGCGCAGGCTCGATATGTTGGCCAGCGTAGTGGTAGTGGTTTCGGTCTGGAAGCCGGTGCCGTTCCATCTCACTACGGCAGCCCCGTCGGGCAGATGGACCGAGGCGGGATAGTCGGCTGGCAGCAGGGCCAGATTCTTATCGATGGCATCGATGATAGCCTGGCACAGCAGAGCGTCAATCGTACCCGCGGCAAAGGTCAGTGCGGCAATCTTTACGCGCAGGTCGCTTAGGTGGCGTTGTACGTTGGCCGTCGATGCGGCTATGAGGGCATTGTTCTGGCTTCCCTGGCCGGTAAAGTTCAAGTAGAAAGCACGTAGCTTGGTGTCGGGGGCGTTACGCCAATTGTATATATACCCCTGATATGACACTCGCGCGTTGGCGATGTCGGTCAGGCAGTCTTCCATGACGATGCCGTCAGCGGGAACTTCTGTGGAATCCCAGATGGGGTCGAGGGTGAAACTGATGCCTGCGGGACTGCCATCGCCAAGGAAGGTGGCGACGAGCGAGCCGTTGCGAGGCTTGTCCTGCGGCAATCCGTCGGTCCCCACGGCTGTCTGGGCACGGCCATAGACCAGAAATGACGACACGCCGGCTGTGAAGCTGCACGTCTCGAAATAATAGAAGCTCGTTGATGTCTTTTGGTATTCTTCCGAGCGCAGGCCCTGCGTGTCGTACGCCTTGGGGCGGTCGTTTATTGTTATTTTGCCCTGGGTGGCAAAGGGGATGGCGCGTAGGCTCTGCAGGCCGCGGAAGGTGCCGCTGGTGGCCTGCACCACATCGCCGCTCATGCGCGTAGCACCGCCCGTACGGGGCAATACCGATAGCGACAGGGCAGCCACTACGGGACGGTCGTCACTGACCGTCAGCCCATCATTGTCGCTGCAGCCCGTCAGGGCGGCAAGCGTCAGCAGCGTCAATATGTATATTCCTGTTCTCAAAGGTGTTGCCTGTCATTAAAAATCTACCACATGGTCGCTGCCCTTGTTCCAGTCGATGGTCACGCTGACCGCCACCGTCTGGTCGTCGGTGGTGACGGCTCCGTTCTCGCCCATCCAGCATTTTACAATCTTCAGCTGTCCGGCCCGCAGCGGCTCGCTGACAGCGAGGATGCTCTCGGTGGTGCTGCCGTCGGGGCGGGGTACATAGACCTTAAATTGCCACAATGGCTTGTCGGATTGACCGGACACAAAAGGCTCCGCAGTCTCTATGACGCTGCGTGTGGCCTTCGGTTCAGGCGAAGGGAAGGTCACGGAGCAGAAGCACAGCTGCTTGCCGTCGGACATGACGGGGGTGGTGCGGATGATGTGCGGCGTGTCAGAGTAGGTATAGGTGCTGTCGGCAATGTTGAACGCGGTGGCGAAGCCGGTGGTAAACACTTTGATTCCCTCTGTGCTTTGTCCGCGCGGGTCGATGACGAGGGTGGCGGCACAGTTAGCCATGTAGAGGTGGACGTTGAACGTCTGGTTTACGTTCTCCACCATTTCCATGTGCTGGCGTGCGGTGAAGAGGCCCGTGGTATGCGAGTCTAACGTGTCCTGACGGCTCATGTCGATGGCGCCGCGCCGGAGTGTGGACTTGTGGCAGCGTTCGCTCTCCTGCAACTCGACAAGGGGGTTGTCCACCACGTTGGCAACGGCAAGGTGCATATACTTCTGCCGGGGAATGTTCAGCGTGTAGCTCTTCTGGTTGCCATCCATGATATGTTCGTCGTGGTAGAGGCGCAGCGAGTCGCCCACTACGTCGTAGAACGAGAGGTCCACGTCGTGGGCATAGTCGGTGAAGATGTCGCGCAGGTGTTCGCGCAATTGATTGGCCAGCACCATGTCGGTCTGGATGTCGAGCTGCGTCTCTATCTCGGTAGTCATGTTGGTCACTAAGCGCAGCTCATAGTCCAGGCTGTAGTCAGGGCAGTCGCTTCTGTCTTCGTCAATAATTGAGCACGACACTGTCATGACTGCCACTGAAAGGCAGGCTATGACATTCACGACTATGTAGTTCCCTTTCTTCATTCTCTTTATACTTAATCTATTAAAGTACGCGCACGTATGCGTACCTTAACAGATTAAGTATATCTGCGTTATGTTATTAGTTGCCCAGTACGGTCTCGAGGTCATAACCTGTCTGCCATTCCAGGTTCACCGACAGTCCCAGCGATGTCTGGCTGGAGCGCAGGTCGGGCACGGTGACGAAGGCCTTCTGTAGCGACTCGGCACCAATCTTGAAGGTGGCGGTGGTCATGAAGTCCTGGATGAAGATACGGTTAACCTCCTGAGAGGCACCAGTGGTAGCGTTGTAGGGAGGAATGGCGTATTTGGTGGGCCAGGTGATGTCCGTAGTTGGCAGCGTCAGCTTACCCACAAGGTAGAACGTGCCGCCAGTGCGGATCATGTTGCCCACGCCGTAGAAGTCATTGCCGTCGTTGCGGAACTCCAAAGCTACATAGACATCGCTTGTCTGGTTGGCATCGGGTCTATAGTTATCGAACAGCAGCGTGTAGTTCTCCTCGCCGGCCGGTGTGGGAATAGATCCTGAACCGTTGATTTTGTTGTCATAGACCACGTAGTTCCAATCGGCAGCAGTAGTGGTCTTTGCCAAGTAGTTCCAGCCGATCGTCTTGCTCTGGTTGCCCACGATGATACCTGTCAGTTTGAATGCCTTGACATCATTGGCCGTGAGTGTCTGGTTGGCCTCGCCGGTCACGGCGTTGCGATTGTCAGTGAAAGAAGTGCCGTCGATTGCCACCTTGGTCTGCAACATGGCTACGCCATAGTTGATGTTGTTCTTCACTGCGACGCTACGGGTAGAAGAGGAGACGCCTCCTGTGGCCCATCCTTCCCAGCTGGTCTCGGTGTCCCAGGTGTTGTAGCCGTTGGGATAATCTGCGACTTTCACGGCATTGTTGTTCACGCGCAGGGCGCTGTTGTCGAAGTACAGCAGTTCAGCGGGATACATGTAGTTCTCTTCATCCAGTTCGTTGTCACCGAGCAGTGAGATAGCCGGTGCCTTATGGGTGAAGCCATTGGTGGCATCATAGTTTAGCAGGGCTACGCCGAGGGGCAGTCCGAAGGAAGTGGGGAAAGCCTTCAGGTCGCCATGCTTCACCAAGTTAAATTGCGTGTCAAATTGGGTCTCGGTGATGGCACCTGCAGACACCATGTGATCCTCGATGTCAACAAGGTTTAGGAAAGCGATGGTGGTTTCGCTATCAGTATAGTTCTCGAAATAGTTCTCGATGCGACGCATGATTTCGTAAGCAAGTCGCTGGGCGTTCAGTTCTGCGTCTCCAGTGGCAGTGGCATTGTAAACTGACAATGCTGTGTTGTAGATGTAGTAAGCAATGCTGCTGATGGCTGACGATGAGCCGGCACGCTTTTCATTAGCGTTAATGGTGGTCAGAGTTTTGAAAGCCTTGGCAAGGATGTCCTCCAACGGCGACAAGGTCTTTTCGTCGGCAGTCCCTAATCCTTTCCATGACAACGGAGACAAGGCAGCTGCATTACTATATCCGTTTCTGCTATAATCACCCACGGTGTTTATCGCGCCCACCTGGCTATCCACGATGCGGTTGAGAATCTTGATGGCCAGCGCACAGGTTTGGTCGTACTCATCGCTGCGGGTGCCTATGCGCGGATTCAGCGCGAAGTTGATATCCTCAGGTACGGCAGTGATGTTCATGGTTACCTTTCCATCGACCTCTGGGTCGCCGGAGGGGATGGCGCGGGCATATACCAGCATGGCGTCGGTGGTCAGCGGCATGGCCAGCTCCAGGACGCGGCGCGAGCTCTTATCGCGGTTGTTGTCGCCTGAATTGTCCACGGCTGAAGAGCCATAGAGCGTACCGAGGTCGAACTGCTTGTTGACGGCATAGCCAGTGGAATTGCCTGCGAAGGGTGCCAGCCACGTACTGTTGCCCGTGGAGAGGCCGATGAGCTTGGCATCCTGCATGCCCCGGAAGTTCTGGTCGCGCTGCACGGTGGCTGCCGACTGGCGCGTGAGCTGGTTAGGTGCAGTGGCCACGTTGAGCACGAAATCTACGGCTACTTCATTGGTCTTCTCGTTGTAAGTGGGGTTTACCTCAGCCACGTCGTCGCTTGATGAGCAGCTGCTCAGTCCCATGCTGCCTGCGAGGGCTATCGCTCCCGTCATGGCTAACATCAATCTTTGTTTCATGTTTATCAGTTTTTTAATTATGTTTTTATTCATTTTGTCTTTTCTCTATCTGCCGAGCCGCCAACTGCCACGAGGTCGCCTTGCATACGGCCATCCTTTACGCTGGTGCCGAAGGGAAAGGAAACGTTTCTCACGTTGTAGTGGTTGTAAACGCCGTGCAGTCCTCCATTCAGCCCGAGCGAACAAACGGAATCAAGATGGGACTCAAATCCAACATTGGGCAATAGCGTAGCATCATACAAAAGGTTGTTTCGCAAGGAGACTTTTTGAGAGAGTCCCATTGTCGTCCACAAAAGGAATAGCGCAACAACTCCAATATACTTATGACTTAACATCAGATTTTTGTCGCAAAGTTACAAATAATAGCAAATACTCCCAAAGAAAATCCCACAAATCTTTACAAATCTTTCAAATATGGCAGTTAATTTTGTAAGATTTGATTAGATTTGTGAGATTTCTGCCCCGATAGGGGCACTGAACGACGTGTGAGAAAAATTCGTTCCTATATTACAGGTATGTTCTATAAATTCTGTTTTATTCTCTCCCCACCCCTTGGCCCCTCCCCTCAAAGGGGCGGGGAATGCTGACTGCGTCTCTTCCCCTGGGCTGGCAGCGTCCTTCTCATTAGCTGGCCGCGTCCTTTCCCCCTTGGCTGGCAACACTCTCAAGGGCGTTAGCCATTCCCCTCCCTTCTGAGGGGAGGGGTTAGGGGTGGGGTACGCAAAGAACAGAGATAATTGTGATGATAATTATTCACCATACTAAAAAAGGCCCGCCGGAGTTGGCGGGCCTTTCTGTCTCCCCTCCCAGCGACGGGAGGAGTAGGGGAGCTGGGTTTTTACTTCACCAAAGTCTTCTTGCCGTTGATGATGTAGATGCCCTTCGGGAGCTTCTTCACGTCGCGGCCGACCATCACGCCGGTGAGGGTGTAGATGGCGTCGCTGGTAATGTTCAGCTCAGGCATTGCGATGCCGGTGCTGCCGGTGCCGATGAGCACGGGATACTCACCCTCACCCATGCCGCAAGACCAGATGTTGCTGTCCCAAGCGACAACGGCCTGCTGCAGCTCAGCGAAGTTCGTCTTGTTGTAGTACTTCACGTTCGTCATCTGGTCGGCTACGGCTGTCTCGCCGAAGTTCTCGAAGTAGTTGTTCCAAACCACGATGTTGTTGTAGGTACATGCGGGTGTAGAAGCCTGCTGGCCACCACCGATGATACCACCGCCGTGGTTGTGGCTGCCTGCGGCATAGACGTTGTCCATCTGCAGCTTGCCACGTATGCGGCCTGCGATACCACCAGTATATTCGGAACCGCTGGTGATCTCTACGTTCGCATAGCAGTTGCGGATGTAGTTATCGCCTTCCACTGCGCCTGCGAAGGCACCTGCGTAGCCAGAGGCATTCAGCTTACCGGTTACCCAGCAGTGGTCGATGACGCTGATGCCGTCGTAGCTGGCGGTGCGTCCGAGCCATGCGGTGAGGATACCTGTGCCGGAGGTGGTGCAGGTGAGGTCTGCGTCCTCAACACCCAGGTTGCGAATCGTGCCGTGCAGGATACCGAAGATACTCTGGTAGCTCAGGTCGGTGTTCGTCGGGTGGAAGTTCTTGATGACGTGGTTCTGGCCGTCGAAGTCAATCCAGTTCTGATAGTTGGCGGCAGCCTGTTCGCAGTTGAGAGGAATCCAGGTCTCCACGGCGTCCATGTCCAGGTCACTCTCCAGAACGACGTAGTTCATTCTACTGGGATGGAGGTACTCAACCAGCTGGCAGAACTGCCTTACGTTCTCAATGCGGATGGGATCCTCCTTAGTGCCGGCATATACTGCCAGGCCTCTGCGCTCGTTGGTATAGGTGCCGTCGTCGTTGCGGAAGACAATCAGGCGTGTGTTGTCCAGCACAGGATTGCCGTCCTGACCAATCGTCTGGAACCAGGTGGGTTCGGAAATCTCGCCCTGGTTGAGCTTGTAGCACAGCTCGCCGGATTTCATCATCTCGTCTGTGAACTCCTTGATGTCGGCATTGGCGCTCTCGCCCTTCACCCAGCAGTTGCTGAAGCTGCCCAGGTTGGCCATCGTGGGATAGGTCGTGTAGCAGTCGTAGAATCTGCCGTCGGCGGCTTCACCGGCCAGGCCGTTCTTCTGCGTGTGGGTGGTCTGCAGGTCGATGGTGCCGGCGGTGTACACATTGCGTACCTCTGTGCCGTTAGCCTCACCGGCCAGAACACCCAGGCGGCGGCCGGCTGTTTCGCTTACGTTTACGACGCGGGCGTTCACAACACCCAGGTTGAGGATGTGGGCAGAGGAACTGGTGCGGCTGAAGAGGCCGAGCTCAACATTGCCCTCGCCTTCTACGTTCAGGTTCTTGATGATGTGGCCCTGTCCGTCGAAGGTGCCGTTGAAGGGTTGGCTGCTATAGCCCTGGTATGAACCGCCGTCGGAGTAGATGCCGATGGGGAAGAAGAGCTTGTTCTCCAGGTCGATGTCTTCCGTCAGACGTGCCTTGACCGTTGTGTTGCCGGCATTCACGAAGTTGGCAAACCAGCGCAACTGCAGTGCCGTTGCCAGTTCGTACCATCCGTCAACGGGGGTTACCGTGGCGCCGTCGTAACCGCAGACGGTGCAGATGCCGTCCTCGCCAAACTGGTGAGCGTCGGGTTCGTAGGCGGCATACTCATTGTCGAAGGTCGTTTCGGGCTTGGGCATGCCGTCGCAGAAGATGCCGCCGTGGGCGTAAACCTGCTTATGTGTGGCGTCGAGCGTAGGATACTTGTCCTCGCCTATGTTCTGGTACCAAGATATGGTCTCCTGGTTGCCGTTCAGCATGAAGCAGAGGGCACCGGTGGGGTTCAGATCCTCTATGTCGGGGCCATAGAAGCAGTTCACCAGAGAGCCGCCATAGGCCACAGCCTCAAAGGTTGTCCAGCATCCACGCAGGGTGCTCTGTGCAGCCTCGCCTGCAAGTCCGCCCCTTTGCTCGTGGGTGGCTTCCACCTTGATGTCGCCATAGCTCCAGCAGTTCTCCATGAGACCTACGTAGAACTCACCGGCAAGCACACCGGCACGGATGCCGTTCTCGTTGCCGTCGCCATAGGTGTAGAGGTTCTCGATGCTGGCGTTCTCGAAGCCCAGGTTGCGTACAGTTGCGCCCTGACAGCGGCTGAAGAAGCCGGCCTCGATGCCGTCGTAGGTCTGGACGGTGAGGTTCTTGATGACATGGCCCTGACCGTCGAAGATGCCCTTGTAGCTGCCTCCGATTGCGTCACCGTTGACGTTGCTGTCGCGATGGCGGCCGATGGGCGTGAAGATACCTGCCTTGCTCATGTCGATGTCGTTGACGAGCACAGCATTGATGGCGTCATTGCCGGAATTCACCTCGTTGGAGAACCAGATGAGGTTGTAGGGGTTCTCTATCTGATAGTAGCCATCTACGAGTTCGGGCTCTTCGCCAATGGTCATGGCATAGACTTCAGTGGCGCGCAGTGCCTCTATCTTGGCCAGCACCTCTTCGTCGGTTGCCGTACCGGCCTCGAACAGAGCCTGGTTGGGGTCGATGACGGTCTCTACGAATTCGTTGAAGGCCTCGGGGTTGTTGGCATAGACGTCCTCGCAGGTGCTCATCACCTTCTCGTTGAGCTGTGCCAGTTCGGTATAGACCTTCTTGCTCTCCCAGATGCGCTGGAAGATGTCTCCGAAGGTCTGTGCCAGTGCGTACTTCTCGGCATTGGTGCCTGCGGTGGCAACGGCGGCTACGGCAGCCTTCAGCTCCTCGGCCAGGGACTGGGAGTAGTTGGGAGCATCGGTGGCGTTCATGGCGTAGTAGTCGGCCACGTAGTCATATACGGTATGGTTGGCAGCCGTTACCATGTCGGCCAGCTCGGCGTCGAGTGCCTCGGTGACGTACTGGCTGTCCATCGGGCCCAGGTAGCGCAGCTTGGCACCGCCCAGGAACATGTCGTTGCGACGTCCGGTGGCGCCCTCGAAGGTCATGCCCACGGTGAGGCTGTCCTCCACGCTGACGATGACGCGGTTGTTCCATACGCCACGTCCGAACATGATGGCTACGCCGGTGACGTTGCCGGGCTTGTAACCCCGGATGGCATCAATCTCTTCGGGGTCGGCCACGGCGCGCAGGTTGCCCTGCTCCTCAGCGGTCAGAGTCTCGTAGATCTCCTCGGGCATGAGCTCGGCACCCTGGGGCTTGATGTAGTTCACGGCGCCGTTGGCGTAGATAAATCCACCGCCGTAGTTATAAGTAGCGGGAGCGGTCCAGTCGCCCAACTCGGTGTAGCAACTCATCTGGAACTCATAGAGTCCGGGCTTCAGGTCGCCAAGTGTCTGCTGTGCGTCGCTTGGATTGCCGTTGCGCAGCAGGCGGGCATAGCTGTCGCCGTACTGTCCGTCGCCATCCTTTGAGCCCACGGTGGTCCATCCGTTGAGTCCATCGGCCAGGTTGGCGTTAACCAGCTTGTTGGTAATCTCCGAACCGTCGCCATAGCCATGTGCGATGGCATTGTCGAGCAACTCCTGCACATAGACGGTCTCCTTCTTGATGATGTTGTTGTTGAGCTTGCGCTCCTCCATGATATAGGGGTATGAACCGTTGGGGAAGAGCTCGTTCTCTCCGGGTTCGAAGGTCTCGTTCAGGTAAAGTTCCAGGTTGTCGCGGTCCTCGCCCGAGAAGTCGTCGTGCGTAGCCAGGTACTGCTTCACCTCGTCCACCTTGTTCTGATAGGCGTTGTAGGCAGCCTTCGAGTTGTTCAGTGCCTCGCGCAGGGCGGCCAGGTTTTCGTATGCGGGCAGGAATTTGTCGTAGCTAAGCCCTTTCAGCTGGTCGAGTTCGTTGAGATAGGTGTTGATGAGGTTAGCCGATGCGTTGGCCTCTTCCCACTCTTCCTTTTCCAGGCTGATGATGGTTTCCATCATTTTCTGGAATTCCTCGTCGGTGCCGGCACTGGCGTATTCCTCTTCGTTGACTTTATAGACGATGCCGTGGGTAGGATCCAGCACCGGACCTTCGTCGGCATTGTCCTGCAGGTTCTGGTACCAGAGGGGATTGATGAACGTGTTGCCGTTCATGCGCCATGCGAGGGCACCGTTCTCGGCCTGCTCGGCCACGTCTGCGCCGCTGTAGCAGCGGTTCATGGCACCGGCAGCGTTGGCCAGAGGACCATCGAAGGTGGTGTAGCAGTCGTTCAGCGTGGTGCTGGCTGCCTCGCCGGAGATACCGGCAGCCTGGCTGTGGCTGGTGGTGACGTTGAGGGACCCTGCCGTGAAGACGCGGTTCACGGTGACGGCGTGGATCTCACCGGCCACAACGCCTGCGCGTATGGCTGCATCGTTGGTGATGTCGGCATTGATGATGCCGAAGTCGTGGATGTAACCGCCGTTGTTAACGCGGCCGAAGAGTCCGGCTTCCTGTCCGTCGTTAACATATACCTTAAGGTTGCGGATGATGTGCTTCTGTCCGTCGAACTCGCCGCGGAAACCGGTCTGTGTGCCGTTGTCGCTGAAGTATCCGATGGGCGGGAAGTTGGAAATGTTGAGCAGGTCGATGTCATTCATCAGTCGGATGCGGATGCCATTGTCTCCGCCGTTGACAACACGGCTGACAAAGCGCAGCTGGTTGTCATCGGTGACTTCATACCATCCGTCCTCGGTGGGCTTCATGTAGCCGGCGGCCAAACCGCAGACCTGGCAGAGTCCATCGTTGTCGAACTCATGGTCGGGGACGTTGCCCGAGGGTTCGTTGCTGTAGGTGCAGGTGGCTCCCTCGGCCGGTACGCCGTTACAGAGGATGTTGCCCTGGGCATAGACGAGCTTGTGGGTGGCATCCAGGACGGGGTACTGGTCCTCGCCCAGCGTCTGGTACCAGTGCAGGTCGAGCGGATTGACGTTCAGGCGGCAAGCCAGCTCACCGCTCTTCAGCATCTCCTCGGAGAGTGCGGGGATGGTATATGTGCCGAACTCGTTGCTGGTAACCTCTTCTTCTTCTCCGCACCAGCAGTTGACGCCTGCCTTTGAGTTGCTTTTGGGTTCATAGAAGGTCTTGTAGGTCGTGTAGCAGTTCTGGATGTTGGAGCCGTTGGCCTCGCCTGCAAAGCCACCGGTCCAGTAGAGGTGTTCCGGTTCCTCAGCGTTGAATTCACCGCCTTCCTCCATGTAGCTCTCTACCCTGATTTCTCCCGCAACGAAGACGTTGCGTACGGTGGAGATGTAGATTTCACCGGCTACGGTGCCGGCACGGATGGCACGGCGCTGGATGACGGTGGGGTTCACGAGACCGAAGTTCTCCAGTATAGCGCTCTGGCAACGTCCGAAGAGTCCGCTCTCGTAGTAGTCCGAGCGGTCAACCGTCAGGTTCTTGATGATGTGTCCCTGGCCGTCGAAGTGGCCCATGAACTTAATCTGCGTGCCTTGGTTGGCCGCATACATGCCGATGGGCATAAAGTCCTTTACGCCTGACATGTCGATGTCGGCCACCAGTTTGGCCCTCATGCTGGGGTCCTCTTTGTGGTCGTTCACGTAGTTGCCCCACCATACCAGGTCTTCAGCCGAGGCGATGAGCCAGTAGCCAAAGGCATCTTGCTGTGGCATGGCTGAAGCAGACAGGATGTTGCTCAGTGCCAATAGCAATGTGGCTGTGAAAAGTAGAAATTTGTGTTTCATAGTTTAATCTCTGTGGGTCTGGTTGTTTGTTTGGCCGGGGCGGCAGGGCGACCCTTTGTCCTGCCGCTTGGCACTGATTGATTTATTGTTAGTTTATAGTTTATTTGCCTATGGATTGTCTCGCATTTCTCATAATAGCAGGACAAAGGTATGTTATTTTTTCGAAACAGCCAAATGTTTTGACTGGAAATTCTCTGTTTCGGCTCATTTTTTTCCCTTACGCGCGCGTTGCGCAATGTTGTTGTTGTTGTTGGCTTTTCTTTTTTTATTTTCTTTTCTTTATAGGAAGAGTGCAGAGAGGGAGTATTTCTTTTCTTGTTTTTTTTCTTTTCTATTTTGTTTTGTGGGTAGGTGCTGTAAGTCTCGTTCTATGAGTCTCGCAGAAATCGCAGAAATACGCAGACTTTATTCTCAACGGCGTCTGCCCAATTCTCAAGGGCATCTCTTGACTTCGGCGATGCGTCACCCTGTCTGCCTCCTTGCTTACCCCACCCCTGCCCCTCCCCTCAGAAGGGAGGGGAATGGCTACGCCCTTGAGGCAGATCCACCCCCGGCCTTGCCCAATCACTCCGTTTTTATCAGGCGATTGCCCTCAGAAGGGAGGGGAATGGCTACGCCCTTGAGGCAGATCCACCCCCGGC
>CAJOLI010000067.1 GCA_905235285.1 uncultured Bacteroidaceae bacterium | reverse complement strand
GTGAAGTCGCCGTTGGGGAAGATATGGCAGGAGCGCAGGTGCACGAAATGTGTGCGCGAGGTGAACTCTCGTGCCATGGCGGTGACATCATTGTAGGCCCCGGCAGAGAGGCTGCCAGCGCAGAAGGTGAGTCCGTTGTGGCGATTGGGCACGGCGCTGAGGAACCATCGGATATCCTCGGCAGTGCGTACGATGCGCGGCAGGCCGAGTATCTCAATGGGCGGGTCGTCGGGGTGGACGCACATGTCTATGTCGCACTCGTCGCACACAGGCATGATGGCCTCGAGGAAGTACTTCATGTTGGCTCGCAGCTGAGCCTTGTCGATGCCGCGATAGAGATTTAGAAATTCCCTGAACTTTTCAAGGGGCGCCTCGTCGCCCTCGTGGAAGTTGCCGCTGACGAAGCCTTGCGTCTTGATGACGATGTTCTCGACAAGTTCGTGCTCGCGTTCGGGTGTCATTACCTTGGATAGAGCCTCAGCCTCGGCCAGAACATTGCGTCCCAGACCTATGCCTTCGGGAAATTGGAAACGAGCCCATTCCTCGCGTGCGCCTGCGCGTTTTAATATAAATATGTCGAAGTATGCAAATTCGGCGTATGAGAAGAATAGGTTTGATGAGCCGTCGGCGTTGGGGTGGAGCAGGTCGGTGCGTGCCCAGTCGAGCACGGGCATGAAGTTGTAACACACGGTGTGTATGCCCTCGGCGGCGAGGTTGCGCAGGCTCTGACAGTAGACTGCAATCTGAGCATCGCGGTCGGGGCCACCGTATTTGATTGTCTCTGTCACGGGCAGGCTCTCGACGACGCTCCATCGTAGGCCTGAAGCCTCGATGTACTCGCGGAGGTCGCGAATCTGCTCGCGCGTCCAGACGCTGCCCAGAGGTACGTCGTGAAGCGCCGTTACGATGCCCTCGACGCCTATCTGCCTGAGCATGCTGAGTGTAATCTTGTCGTTCTTGCCGAACCAGCGCCAAGTCTTTTCCATAGTAACCAAAGTTTTATTTCCTACTGCTAAAGGTAGTCCTTTATAAGCAAATGGGGAAAGAGAATTAAAGAATTTGACTGTTTATCTGAAAAATATAACAAATGGCAATAATGAAATGTTCTTTTTAGCTTTTAGCTATCACGGGTTTATACGTCGGCACGAGAGCCTTCATGCACAGCCATGCAAAGAGATAGGCTACAGCGCAGTAGCAGAAGACAATCATGTAGCCCGCTTCCTTGCCCTCAAAACCAAGGAATTGGAAGGCAGCCCCCTTGGCTGAGCTATAGTCGAAAAGGATGCCGGCACCCCAGTTGACGATGAACGACACGATGCCGCCCGTCATGGTGCCGATGCCAGTGATGGTGGCCACGGCCGATTTTGGGAACATATCACCCACGGTGTTGTAGAGGTTGGCTGACCACGACTGATGTCCGGCTCCCGCCAGTCCGATGAATATGGCGGGCCACCATGCGCTGTAGAGGCCCATGGGTTGTGCCAGCAGGGCAAAGACGGGAAGGAAGGCGAACATAAGCATTGCGCGCAGGCGGCCAGAGTAAGGCTCCATGCCGCGCTGCTCCATGAAATACTTGGGCAGCAGGCCTCCGGCGAGGATGCTCACGATGGTGACGATGAGGTAGACAAGGAAGATGAGCATGGCGCCCATGGCCGAGTCAGAGCGATAGCCATATTGGTCGCTGAAATAGGCGGGAGCCCAAAACAGCAGGAACCACCATACGCCATCGGTGAAGAACTTGCCGCAGATGTAAGCCCACGTCTGACGAAAACAGAAACAGCTCAGGAGTGAGAGATGTTGGCCGGCCACATCGTTGTCGGCTGACGAGTTTTCTGTATCGTCTTGATTGATATATTCCAACTCGGCCGCGTTGACGTGCTTGCTCATCTCTGGCTTCTCGTACATCAGGATCCAGAAACCAATCCACAAAAAACCCAGGGCGCCGATGATGATGAACGCGCTCTCCCAGCCGTAGGCCCGCGCCAGAAAAGGAACGCTGACGGGTGCCACCAGAGCACCTACCGACGAACCCGAGTTGAAGATGCTGGTGGCCAGCGCGCGGTCCTTCTTCGGGAAATACTCTGTGGTGACTTTGATGGCAGAAGGGAAGTTGCCGCTCTCGCCGATGGCTAATACCATGCGGCAGACCATGAACAGCCACATCGATGTGGTGGAGATGGCCAAGGCAAGAGCACTGCCAGCCTCCACGGCACGGAGAGCCTCAGCGCTCCCGAGACCATGGATATGCATTGTAAGCAACCCACAGCCGGCATGCATGCACGCTCCGATGCTCCATACGAAGATGGCGATGAGGTAGCCCCGCTTAGTGCCCACCCAGTCGATAAACTTGCCGGTGAAGAGGCTTACGAAGGCATAGAAAAGCGAAAAGGTGGCGGCGATGGCACCATAGTTAGAATCAGACCAATGGAACTCGGGGGCGATAAAATCTTTCCACGTCAGCGAGAGCACTTGGCGGTCGAGATAGTTGACCGTAGTAGCTAAGAAGAGCAGGCTGCAGATGGCCCAGCGCCACGATGATTTATTGTTTGACGATTTGCTGTTTCCCATTTTAATATTTACCATTTATATTTACTATTCACCGATAAAGTCTTCCTTAAAAGTTGAAATATTCTTTTGCGTTATTGTAGCAGATATCCTCCACCATCTGCCGCACGCGCTGTTCTTCATAGCCACTGAAAGGTATGAGCCCCTGCTCGACGTCGTGGCCCAACAGGTTGCACAGCGTGCGCCGGAAGTATTCGTGGCGGGGGTATGAGAGGAAGGAACGGCTGTCGGTGAGCATCCCGACGAAGCGTGAAAGCAGGCCCAGCAGCGAGAGCGTGTTCATCTGGCGCTCCATGCCGTCGCGCTGATCCAGGAACCACCATCCCGAGCCCCATTGTATCTTGCCAGGCACGCTGCCATCCTGGAAGTTGCCGATCATGGTTGCCAGCATTGCGTTGTCGGCCGGATTGATGTTGTAGAGGATAGTCTTGGCCAGACGGCCCTCGCTGTCGAGCAGGTCGAGGAATCGTGCCATGGCTTTTGCCGTGTGCGTGTCGCCGATACTGTCGCAGCCGATGTCTGGTCCGAGTTGGCGGAATAGGCGCGAGCAGTTGTTGCGCAGCGGACCATAGTGGTACTGCTGCACCCAACCAGCTTCGGCATCCTGCACGGCGAAGATGTAGAGCATGGCTGATTTGAACTTGCGGACCTCGGCATCTGTGAGCTCCGTGCCGCTGCACACATTGTTGAAGATGACGGCAATTTCGGTGTCGGTGTAGGAGTCGGCATAGAACTCCTCGATACCGTGGTCGCTCAGACGACAGCCTTGAGCGTGAAAGAAGTCGTGGCGGCGCTGGAGGGCATCAATGAAATCGTTGAAGCTGCAGATGTCAGTGTCTGCCGCTGCTTCCAACTGGCTGACATAGCTGCAGAAGGCTGACGGCGATTCCACAGCCATAGCCTTGTCGGGTCGCCAGGCTGGCCTCATGACGGTCCATCCCGTCTCTGCGGATGTGCTGGCCGCCATCTCCTCGGCATAAGCCGTGTGGTGTCTGAGGTCATCGACGGGGTCATCGGTGGTGCAAACGAGTTCCACGTTGTAGTGCCGCATCAGCCCTCGAGCCGAAAAGGCCGGGTCGTGGAGCAGGCGGTCGTTGCAAGCGTCGAAGATCTCGCGGGCGGTAGTGGGGCTCAGACACTTGTCGATACCGAAGGCAGACTTGAGCTCGAGGTGCGTCCAGTGGTAGAGCGGGTTGCGAAAGCAGTAGGGCACTGTCTGGGCCCATGCCTGAAACTTCTCCCAGTCTGAAGCGTCGCCGGTAATTAGGCGTTCGGGCACGCCGTTGGTGCGCATGGCCCGCCATTTGTAGTGGTCGCCTCCGAGCCACAGCTCGGTGATGCTGCGGAAACGAAAATCATCGGCCACCATTGCCGGACTGAGGTGGCAATGGTAGTCGATGATAGGTTGCTGCGCAGCATGGTGGTGGTAAAGGTCCTGCGCGACGTCTGTCTCGAGCAGGAAGTTTTCGTCCATGAAAGGTTTCATAGGCTTTGGATGTATTATTCAGCCACGATGCGGCAGATATTCACCACTGTCTGCATGGCTTTCTGCATCGATTGTATGGGTACGAACTCGTGGCGGCCGTGGAAGTTGAGACCTCCGGCGAAAATGTTGGGGCATGGCAGGCCCTTGAACGAGAGCTGTGCGCCATCGGTGCCGCCTCGGATGGCCTTGACCTTACACTCCATACCAGCCTCCTCGATGGCGCGGCGGGCGATGTCGATGATGTGTTCCTTGCCCTCGAGCTGCTGCTTCATGTTGTAGTACTGGTCGCGGATGTCGGCCGTGACGATGCCTTTGCCGTAGCGCTCCTCAAACGCGGCCACGATGTCTGCAACATGAGCCTTGCGCTCCTCGAAGCGCTGGCGATCGTGGTCGCGGATGATATAGCTGAGCGTAGCCTCTTCGACGGTAGCCTTCATGCCAGTGAGGTGGTAGAAACCTTCGTAGCCCTCGGTGCATTCAGGCACTTCGGAGGCAGGCATGGCATCGGCAAATTCAGCCGCTATGCGACAAGCGTTGCGCATTTTGCCTTTCGCGTAACCAGGGTGGACGTTGAGGCCAAAGATGTGAATGGTGGCGCTGGCGGCGTTGAAGTTCTCATACTCCAGTTCGCCCACTTCGGAGCCGTCCATGGTGTAAGCCCAGTCGGCCCCGAATTTCTCGACGTCGAAGAGATGGGCTCCGGCGCCTATCTCCTCGTCGGGGTTGAAGGCAATGCGTACGCGGCCGTGTTCGATCTCGGGGTGCTCCATGAGGTAGGCCATGGCCTCCACAATCTCGGCAATGCCTGCCTTGTCATCGGCGCCGAGGAGCGTGTGGCCGTCGGTGACGATGAGGTCCTCGCCGATGTGGTCGAGCATCTCGGGAAACATCTTGGGCGACGAGACGATGCCCTCTTCAGCATCGAGGACGATGTCCCCGCCGTCGTAGTTATTGACTATGCGTGGCCGGATGTCGGCTCCCGAGCAATCGGGGCTGGTGTCGTAGTGCGAGATGAAGCCCACTGTGGGAACGTCTGTGGGAACGTTGGAGGGTAGGGTGGCGTAGATGTAACCCTGCTCATCCATCTCTACGTCTTCCAACCCCATCTCCTCGAGTGTCTCGGCCAGATGGCGGGCGAAAATGAGCTGTTTGGGCGTACTCGGACAGCCCTCTGCCTCCTCCGAGGATTGGGTGTCGTAAGAGACGTAGTCGAGGAAGCGGGCAAGAAGTCCCTTTCCCCGTTCCTCCTCGAGGGGGGGTGTAGAATGATTATGACTGCTTATTTCTGATTCCATTCAAAATTAAAGAGATAGTCTAAATGGTAAATAGCTAAATTGTAAATCACTTGACTTCCCACCCTAATGCGCTGGCGCCGAGCACGGCAGCACCGGCACCGTCGAGTTCGCTGACGAGGAATTTGGCTTTGTCCCTGAAGATGTTGAGCACGGTGGCGTCGTAGGCACGCTTGATGGGATTCATGATAAGGTCGCCGGCCTTGGTCAGGCCACCGAAGAATATGAAGGCCTCGGGGCTGGAGAAGGCGGCGAAGTTGGCGCAGGCCTCACCCAAGATGCGTCCTGTCTCTTCGAAGATCTGCTTAGCCACTTCGTCGCCTTTGCCGGCAGCGATGGACACGTCCTTCGACTCAATCTTGTCCAACGGAATCTCGCGCAGCAGGGTGGGCTTGTCGGTCTTCTCGATGATCTCGCGAGCCGTGCGAGCTACGCCGGTGGCCGAACAGTAAGCCTCGAGACAGCCCTTGCGACCGCAGCCACACTGACGGCCGTCCTTCTCCACGATGACGTGACCGAGTTCACCGGCCATGCCGTCGCAGCCCAGTACCATCTGTCCGTTGACGACGATGCCCGAGCCTACGCCTGTGCCGAGGGTGATCATGATGAAGTTCTGCATGCCTTTGGCCACGCCGTACTGCATCTCGCCCATGGCGGCGGCATTGGCGTCGTTGGTCAAGCGTACGGGAATGCCAAGGCGCTCGCTGAACATCTGTGCCAAGGGTATCTTGCCTTTCCAGGGAAGGTTGGGCGCGAACTCGATGGAGCCGCTGTAGTAGTTGCCGTTGGGAGCACCGATACCCATAGCATGAATTTTCTCGATGCCGCCCACCTGTTCGATGATAGGCTTGAGGGCTTCTACGCAGTCGTCCACATACTGGTTGATGTCGCCGTGGCCAGCGGTTTTTACTCTTGTCGAGGCAATGATGTTGGCGTTCTGGTCAACAATTCCGAACTCAGAGTTAGTGCCTCCGAGGTCGAGGCCGATAACGTAAGGTTTCTTTTCCATAGTGCTGTTTTTCTGATTTAGTTATAAAATTATATTGTCTTTAGTGTTCGTCTGAAGCTATTCAGGATATGTAAAAAAAGTCTTAAAGGTTTTGGGCAAAACCCTTAAGGGTTTAGGCCGAAAGCCTTGGGCTTGTTTTTGAAATCACCTGAGGTAGCTGTTTTATTTGGTAAAGTTCTGTCGCGAAGCATTTCAAGCGTCAAAGATATAAATTCTTTCGTTTTAAGTAAAAGTTTTTAATGAAAAATTGCTTTTTCTTTTGTAAAGTGGACCTTTTCTGCATGTTTTTTTTCATTATCTCGAAGAAAAGGGCGACCTTTGCAGCGTATTTATGTGGTTTGAGCATATCACAATATTAGATTTGACCGTCAAAGGTCTCATCGTCGGCCTCGTGGCAAGTGCGCCGATGGGTCCCGTCGGTGTCCTGTGCATACAACGGACGCTGAACAAGGGACGCTGGTATGGCTTTGTCACAGGCCTTGGTGCAGCCTTCAGCGACATTATCTATGCCGTCGCCACCGGCGTGGGCATGAGTTTCGTTGTCGACATCATCGAGGACCCTCAGTGGATGTATGGACTCCAGCTCTTGGGCAGTTTGCTGCTATTTGTCTTCGGCTACTACACCTTCCAAACTAAGCCGCAGTTGCGCCCGTCGTCGCACAACAAAGGCACCCTGGCACACAACTGCCTGACGGCGTTCCTCGTAACTCTGAGCAATCCACTCATCATCTTCCTTTTCCTCGCACTCTTTGCCCGGTTCACGTTCGTCGTGCCAGACCACCTCGGCCAGCAGATCCTTGGCTACGTATCCATATTCCTCGGTGCCATACTCTGGTGGTACGGCCTGACTTATGTCGTAGACAAGCTGCGTTCCACGTTCGAGCTCGAACGCATCGGCTTGATTAACCGCATCATTGGCATGGTGGTCATGGTTGTATCGGTGCTCGGCTTGCTCTCTACGCTGCTCGGAATGACGCTGTATTAGATTAGGGATTAGGGATTAGAGATTAGAGATTAGGGAATATTTAAATAATGAAAATTGCCAAACAACTCAGAGACAGTAATATAGCTGAATATCTGCTCTATATGTGGCAGCTCGAGGACACCCTGAGGGCCTATGGCTGCGATGCCGAGCGCTTGGCGGCAGAATATGTCACCCGCTTCGACCTTACGTCCGACGAGCGGCGTCGCGAGACTCAGTGGCTCAGCGACCTGTGCACTATGATGCGCGAAGAAGGAGTCACCGAGCGAGGCCATCTCCAGATGAACCGGGGCACCCTCTCGATGCTCACCGACTTGCATCTGCAGTTGCTCGCGAGTACCAAGCATCCCTTCTATTCGGCTGCTTACTACAAGGCATTGCCTTTCATCGTGGAGCTCAGGGCCAAGTCAGGACAAACAAACAGGGCTGAACTGGAGACCTGCTTCGAGGCGCTCTATGGCACTATGCTCCTCCGCATGCAGAAACGTCCCGTCTCGGCTGCCACGCAGGAAGCTGTGGGGCATATATCGCATCTGCTGGCCATGCTGGCTGACGCTTGGAAAAAAGATAAGGCTGGAGAGCTGGAGTTGTAGGGAGAATGTTGATAGTCCTTGAAGTAACAAACTAATTCGAGCGGAGTGCCGACAGTTGAGAAAATGAGAATGGAAATATCTGCGACGCTGTCCGGGCGTCTGTCGTTCAATAAGGGTAAGCAATGAAAACTATACTCGTAACAGGAGCCTGTGGGCAGCTTGGCAACGAGATGCAGCTGCAAGCAGCACAAGACCGGCAGTATCGCTGGTTCTTTACCGACGTCGCCATCGCCTCTCCATCGCTGCGTGCCGCTGACGGCGGTTCACCCGTCCTCGCCTTGCCCATCACCACACTCGACATAACAGACCGAGCTGCCGTGGAAGCTTTCATTGAGGACCACGCCATCGACATCATCGTTAATTGCGCCGCCTACACCGCCGTCGACCGTGCCGAGGCCGACGTGGAAAAAGCCTATCTGCTGAACGCCATCGCTCCAGGCTACCTCGCAACAGCCATAAACCGACGTGGAGGACAACTCATACAGATCTCTACCGACTACGTCTTCGACGGCACCGCACACACGCCATACACCGAAGAACAGGCAGCCTGCCCAGACTCTGCCTATGGTCGCACGAAGCTCGCAGGCGAGCAGGCCGTGCTCGAAGCTAACCCTTTGGCGATGATTATTCGCACGGCATGGCTCTACAGCCGCTTTGGCAATAACTTCGTGAAAACGATGCTGCGCCTCGGGCGTGAGAAGAGCGAGCTGGGCGTCATCTTCGACCAGATAGGCACGCCCACCTGCGCCCGCGACCTCGCCGTGGCCATCATGGCTGCTATCAACCAAGGCATCGTACCTGGCATCTATCACTTCACCGACGAGGGCGTCACGTCGTGGTATGACTTTGCTAAAGCTATTCATCGCCTGGCTGGCATCACTACGTGCCAAGTACGGCCGCTCCACACCTCAGAGTATCCTACGCCGGCTGCCCGCCCGCACTACAGCGTACTGGACAAGACGAAGATTAAACAGACCTACGGTATCGAAATCCCGCACTGGGAAGAGAGCCTGCGTGAGTGCATTGAGGAACTGGCGAAGATATGAGATACGAAATATAAAATATAAGATATAAGATATAAAAGCAGGCTTTGCTGTCATCCATTCGTAAATCAATAAATTGCAAATTGTTAAATCGTAAATATAAAAGGTGAATCAAGAAATAGAACGCAGACGAACCTTCGCCATCATCTCGCACCCTGATGCCGGTAAGACGACGCTCACCGAGAAACTCCTCCTCTTCGGCGGACAGATTCAGGTGGCGGGTGCCGTCAAGAGCAATAAGATTCGTAAGACCGCCACCTCCGACTGGATGGAGATAGAGAAACAGCGCGGCATATCCGTCACTACCTCCGTCATGGAGTTCGACTACACCCCCGACTCGCCCTCGTTCAGTGCAGGGGATGGTTCTGCCGTCGCTCCCGAATACAAGGTCAACATCCTCGACACCCCTGGCCACCAGGACTTTGCCGAGGATACCTTCCGCACGCTGACAGCCGTGGACTCCGCCATCATCGTCGTCGATGGCGCCAAGGGCGTGGAGGCACAGACACGCAAGCTGATGACCGTCTGCCGTATGCGCAAGACGCCCGTCATCGTCTTCGTCAACAAGATGGACCGCGAGGGCAAGGACCCCTTCGACCTCCTCGATGAGTTGGAAGAGGAACTGCAGATTAAAGTACGCCCCCTCTCGTGGCCCATCAACCAAGGAGCCCGCTTCAAGGGCGTCTATAACATCTACGAGCAGAACCTCAACCTCTTCACCCCCGACAAGCAGCGCGTCACCGAGAAGGTGAGTGTGCAGCTCGATTCCGTCGAGCTGGACAACTTCGTCGGCGAGGACGATGCCTCCAAACTCCGCGAGGACCTCGAGATTATCGAGGGCGTCTACCCTGAGTTCAACCGCCAGACTTATCTCGATGCTGAGGTGGCACCCGTCTTCTTCGGCTCAGCCCTCAACAACTTCGGCGTCAAGGAACTGCTCGACTGTTTCGTCGAGATTGCCCCCTCGCCACGTCCTACCAAGGCCGAGGAGCGCGATGTGCAGCCCGAAGAGCCCAAGTTCACGGGCTTCATCTTCAAGATAACGGCCAACATCGACCCCAACCACCGCTCCTGCATCGCCTTCTGCAAGGTCTGCTCAGGCAAGTTCGTCCGCAATGCGCCTTACCTGCACGTCCGTCAGGGCAAGACCGTCCGTTTCTCCTCGCCTACGCAGTTCATGGCGCAACGCAAGTCGACCATCGACGAGGCGTGGCCGGGCGACATCGTCGGTCTGCCCGACAATGGCATCTTCAAGATAGGTGACACGCTCACCGAGGGTGAACAGATACACTTCCGTGGCCTGCCCTCCTTCTCGCCCGAGATGTTTAAGTACATAGAGAACGCCGACCCCATGAAGACCAAGCAGTTAGAGAAAGGCATCAGCCAGCTAATGGATGAGGGCGTGGCGCAGCTTTTCATCAACCAGTTCAATGGCCGCAAGCTCATCGGCACCGTTGGTCAGTTGCAGTTCGAGGTCATACAGTACCGCCTCGAAAATGAGTACGGTGCCAAGTGCCGCTGGGAACCGGCCTCGCTCTACAAAGCCTGCTGGATAGAGAGCGATGATGCCGCGCAGCTTGAAGCCTTCAAGAAGCGTAAATACCAGTATATGGCCCGCGACCGTGAGGGGCGTGACGTCTTCCTCGCCGATTCAGGCTACGTCCTGCAGATGGCGCAGCAGGACTTCGAACACATCAAGTTCCACTTCACCTCAGAATTCTGATTATCCCTCCAAGCCCATGAAACTGTTTAGGGCTTTATTCATCACCTTGTTTGCATGGGCAACCTTGCTGACTGCTGCGGCCATTGAGCGGCAACGGCTTAACTTCAATGACGACTGGGAACTGCATATCGGAGATTTGGCGGCTCCCCCGGCGGCCCCCGAAGCGGCTGAAGTGGTGGCCATCCCCACCTGGAAGCCCGTAACCCTTCCCTATGCCTTCAACGGCGACGAGGCTTTCCGCAAGGACATCGTTGACCTCACCGACACCATCGTCTGGTACAGGAAACGGTTTAGTGTGGAGAGCGTTGAGATTAGGGGGGCCAAGTATTTCATCGAGTTCGAAGGAGCCCGTCAGGGAACTGATGTCTATCTCAATGGCCATCACCTCGGCTTCTCGGACAATGGCGTCATGGCTTTCGGCTTTGACATGACACCTTATATAAAAGAAGGCGAGAACGTCCTTGCCGTGCGCTGCGACAACAGCTGGACCTACCGCGACCGCGTGCTCAACAGCCGCTACCAGTGGAACGACCGCAACTTCAATGCCAACTACGGCGGCCTGCCCAAGAACGTATGGCTGCACGTCACCGACAAGCTCTATCAGACGCTCCCCCTTTATTCTAATCTCGGTACGACAGGCACTTACGTCTATGCCACCGACTTCGACATCCCTGCCCACAAAGCCGTCATTCATGCTGAGTCGGAGGTAAAGAACGAGGACACAAAGGAGCGTTCGTTTTTCCTGACTGTAGTGGTTAAAGATGCCGAAGGTAATAAGATTGTCGGTTTCAACGGCAATGAACGACTGACCTTGCAGCCCGGGGAAAGCGTGATTGCAAAGGCAGAGAAGGAAGTGCAAGGGCTGCATTTCTGGTCGTGGGGCTACGGCTACCTCTATACCGTCGAGACCTATTTGAGGGAGTCTTTAGAGACGGCAACGTCCGCCAACGACCTGGTCGTCACCCGCACGGGCTTCCGCAAGACACGTTACGGCGAAGGCAAGATATGGCTCAACGACCGCGTGATGATGGTGCACGGCTATGCCCAGCGCACATCCAACGAATGGCCGGGTGTGGGCATCTCTGTGCCCGCCTGGCTGAGCGACTATAGCAACAACCTGATGGTGGAAAGCGGCGGCAACATGGTGCGTTGGATGCACGTCACGCCGTGGAAGCAGGACGTCGAGTCGTGCGACCGCGTAGGCTTGCCGCAGGCCATGCCCGCCGGCGACTCCGAGAGGGATGTCGAGGGCGCGCGGTGGCAGCAGCGCACAGCCCTCATGCGCGACGCCATCATCTATAACCGTAACAACCCCAGTATCCTCTTCTACGAGAGCGGCAACGAGAGCATCAGCCGCGAGCACATGCTGGAGATGAAGGCCATCCGCGACCAGTACGACCCGCACGGCGGACGGGCCATCGGCAGTCGTGAGATGCTGGACATCGACGAGGCTGAATATGGCGGCGAGATGCTGTATATCAACAAGTCGAAAAAGCATCCCATGTGGGCAATGGAGTACTGTCGCGACGAAGGTCTGCGCAAGTACTGGAACGCGTACAGCTATCCCTATCACCGCGAGGGCGACGGACCGCTCTATCGCGGCAAGCCCGCCACGGAGTACAACCACAACATGGACCAGTTCGCCATCGAGATGGTGCGCCGCTGGTACGACTACTGGCTGGAACGTCCTGGCACAGGCACTCGTGTCTCGTCGGGCGGCGTGAAGATTGTCTTCAGCGACACCAACACCCACCATCGTGGCGAGTCGAACTACCGCACCAGTGGCGTCACCGATGCCATGCGCATCCCCAAGGATGCCTTCTACGC
>CAJOLI010000066.1 GCA_905235285.1 uncultured Bacteroidaceae bacterium | reverse complement strand
ATAGTAATGACTAAGTGAAAAATGCAATTTAAATGCCGAAAATAAGGTGAAAAACGGCTCTAAATAGGCGTTTTTAGGTGAAAAAACGGGCATTTCATGCCATTTTGGACGTCTTTTGAAGCCTTTTGGATACTATTTTATGCTATTTTGAATGCTATTTTATGCTGTTTTGAATGCTTATTTGGCGAATACAACTGGCCGAAACATTCAATGCAACCGGTCGAAGCGCTCAACACAACTGGTTGAAATGGCGGATGCAACCAATAGTTTGAGGTGTCCCACCTAGGTGGGACACCTCAAACTATTGACTCCATAATCCAGCGTAAGCGGGGGATTAGCTCTATGCAACTAATATGTTTTTGTCAATGATTTCAATGTTTATTAAAGCTTAAGCTGTTTGCTCCTCTTTCGGCAACGTAGCATTAAGCATCAGAGAACCGACGATGGCAGAGGCTATTGTGCCGCAGAGGATGCCGAGCTTAGCCTGGTTGAGCATCTCGGCGCCGTCGGTGCCGAGATGTACTGGATAGCTGAGAGCGGCTATGAACATAGAGACGGTGAAGCCTATTCCGCAGAGCATGCTTACGCCGGCGAATGAACGCCAGTTGGCGCCTTCGGGCAACTGGCAGAAACCGAGCTTTATGCTGAGCCACGATGCGGTGAAGACACCCGTAAACTTACCAATGAGCAGGCCGAGGAAGACGCCGAGGGCTACGCCGTGGAAGAGGCTTCCGATGCTCATGTCAGCGAAGTCGACACCAGCGTTGGCGAAGGCGAAGAGCGGAATGACGATAAAGTTGATTGGCATGGCCAGTTGGTCTTCGATGTCCTGAAGGGGCGAGATGAGCTGGTCGGAGGCTTTCTCGATGCGGCGCAGGAGCTGTATGTCGCCCTTCTGGAGCACCATAGCGCGGGTGTTAGCAGCCTCTTCAAGGTCTATGTCGGGGTACTCCTTGAGGTGCTCGCGGATATATTCCAAATAGTAGCGGGTGCCATACGTCAGATTGGCAGGGATGCAGAAGGCGAGGACGACGCCGGCTATGGTGGCGTGGATGCCAGAGTTGAGGACGAAGTACCAGAGGACGAGTCCGAGAGACATATAGAAGGCCTTGAGGCGCACCTGCCGTTTGTTGCCGATGAGTAGGATGGCCACTACGACGGCCGCCGCAAGGAGATAGGGCCAAGAGAGGCCCTCGGAGTAGAAGAGGGCTATGACGATGATGCCCCCGAGGTCATCGGCCACGGCGAGGGCGGCGAGGAAAATTTTGAGGCCTAGTGGCACGCGCTTGCCGAACATAGAAATCACGCCAAGCGAGAAGGCTATGTCGGTGGCCATAGGTATGGCACAGCCTCGCTCCATAAGGGGATGCCCCAGGCATACGCAGAAGAAGACGATGACGGGCATGAGCATACCGCCGCAGGCGCCTATGACGGGCAAGAGAGCCTTCTGGCGGGTGGAGAGCTCGCCGCAGAGGACTTCACGCTTGATCTCGAGTCCTACGCTTAGGAAGAAGAAGAACATGAGGAAATCGTTGATGAAGTCCATCAACGTCAGTGCGTGGCCGCCGTGGCTGAAGACGTTGAAGCCTCCAATGCTGAGCGAGACGGGTTGCTGCCAAAGCCAGGCGTAGAGAGAGCGCGTGGAGGGCAGATTGGCGAATATGAGGGCCAGCACGGTGGCTACGATGAGTAGCACGCTGGCGTTGACGTAGCGGCGGATGAGACCGGCTAAAGAAGATTCTGTCTTTACTACTTTTGACATGATGAAATATACTTTTTAATCATTAACTATTCAAGCGAATTCTATCGTCATGTTTCCGTTCTGCCTTTGGTTGCTTATGTGAGCATCAGCGGGCCGAAAGGATTTTGGATGTTTCATATTCAATGTTTCACCGCAGCCCTGACGACGAACCAGGCGTGGGCGGCGATGGCACGTGGCCACCCGAAATGGTGGGCCATTATGCGAAGGCGTTCGAGCAGTGAACGGCGGTGGTTGGCCGTGGTGAGCCCTTCGGCGAGGTAGTCGGTGAGCGTGAGGTGTGTGTTGTGGATGCGCAGGTCGCGGCGCTCGGCCTGGCTTAGGATGCGAAGGCACCAGTCGTAGTCGGCCGAAAAGTGGTAGCGGAGATTATAAGGGGTAATCTTTGCAAGATCGGTTCGAGCGTAAAAACTCTGATGGCATACAAGCATACCAGAGAGAAAGCTACGCGACGAGAGCCGCTCGGGAGCCTCCAGGCGACGATGACGCAGGAATCGGCCTTCGTAGTCGACAAGGTCGGTCTCGCCATAGACAACAGCCGGAAACCGCGATTGATTATAGCTCTTCAGCTGTTGCGCGATACTACTCAAGACATCATCGTCGTGAAACTTATCGCCGGCATTAAGAAAAACTATATAGTCGCCTTTGGCCTGGGCGATGGCTTTGTTCATCGCATCGTAAAGGCCGTCGTCGGGTTCACGGATGAGCACGATATTATGAGGATGCCGCTGGTCCGTGTTGCGTTCGACATAACGCTGAATCTCGGTCATTGTGCCATCGGTAGAGCATCCGTCAACGATGATGTGATCCACAGCCTCGTAGGTCTGTGCGTAAACACTCTGCAACGTCCGCGCGATGGTGGAGGCTGCATTATAGGTGACAGTAGCTATGCTGAAACGAATCATAGGATGAACGATTTGGGGTGGCACAGATGATTATTCTGTTTGAATCTGCCTCACATGCAAGAGGCTTTCGTAGAGGTCGAGGTGGCGACGGGCTACAGTTTCCTCGCCGAAGCGAGCTGCAATGCTGTTATGCTGTTCCTCAGGCGAAAGGCCAGCTTCGAAGGCCCACTTCAGTCCTGCTGCCAGGTCATCGA
Organism: uncultured Bacteroidaceae bacterium; assembly: GCA_905235285.1. Taxonomy (GTDB): domain Bacteria; phylum Bacteroidota; class Bacteroidia; order Bacteroidales; family Bacteroidaceae; genus Physcousia. Next base: position 26,686 of record CAJOLI010000066.1, on the reverse strand, counting down.
TGCTGGGGTAATGAGCCAGATAGCCATTGATGCGATGATTGATGATATCCGTCTGTCCGCCTTGGTCAAAGCTGACGGGTGTGCAACCACAGGCCATAGCCTCTGCCAACGTGAGCCCGAACGTCTCGTAGTCCGAAGCATTGACGACGACGTCTGCTGCCGAATAGAGTTGGCAGAGCGCCCGCGCATCTGCGACAGAACCGACATAGACGTACCTGCAAGGGATGCTCGCGAGGACTGAACGATCCTTGCAGCCACCAAACAGCAGAAGCGTAAGTCCTGACGCAGACGGTTTTCCCGCAGTAGTTGTTCCATTGCCCATGAGCAAGCGAAGCGCTTGGACGAGGCGGTCGAGTCCTTTCATAGGTTGGTCGATGCGAGCCGCACCGAAGACCACGACGCGGTCGCCTGCGGGAATGCCCAGTTGAAGGCGTGCCTGCTGCTTGTCCGTAGGACGGAAGAGCGTGACGGGCACGATGTTAGGAATCACTTCGACCGCATGTTTGCCAACAAGAGCGCTACGACTTGCACGCTGAGCCGCCCATTGGCTGACAGCCACGAACGTGAGCGGTGCGCCGTCATATGCCTTGAGTTTCTGCCCAAAAACATGCCACGAGAGATCGCGGGCACGCGGAGCTACCAACTGCGGACAGTCGTGGCAATGCTCTGCATCGCGCACGCAATCGGCCGGATGATGGCAGATGGACATGACAGGCCAGAAGTCATGGAGCGTCCATACGACAGGCTTTCCACTATGGAGGATGCGGTCAATCTGTTTCATCGAGAGGAGCCCCTGGTTGACCCAATGGAGGTGAATGACGTCGGCCTCGCGGAACTCAGGCTGCGAGACTATGTCGGCTCCGGCTGCGGCGATGTCGATGTCCCAGAGGCCGCGGCGCGTGAAGCCGTTGACTACGAAGATTATGAAGCGTTCCCAAAGGAAGGCCAGGCGCAGCAGCCACTGGCGGGGCAGACGCGCGTAGTGACTTCGGTGCTTTGCTTGTCACGCACGAGCAGGCAGACCTTGACGCCATGGCGGTTGAGGGCGGCAGCCAGGCGGTGGGCTGCTATGGCCGCCCCGCCAATGGTCTCTGAGGTGTTGATTAAAAGTACTCTCATCGTGTTGAGAATCGATGTCCTTACATGACAAATTCGCGGCAAAGTTACGATTAAAAGCGGAAAGGAGAAAGGGATTTTTTAAAAATGAAAATATAAAGATAAAAAAAAGAACGTCCTGTAGGTATTAAGAACATAAAAGAAGACGATTTGAATATCTAAGACCTGAAAAGAGAGGCCAAACAGACATCCCGCAAAGAAAAATTCGCCCGAAAGCAAAAAAAAACTCTAAACTCTAAACTCTAAATACAAACTTTTACTACCTTTGCTGCCGCAATGCCTGCCCAGATGGTGGAATTGGTAGACACGAGGGACTTAAAATCCCTTGGCCAGTGATGGCCGTACGGGTTCGATTCCCGTTCCGGGCACTTAATGAATTTCGACAACCACTACAGCGCCAGCGACGACTACCGCCGCGACGAACTAACCAGAAAAATCGAACAAGCACTCCAGAACCTCACGCTCCCCGAGCTTGAGGCTTTGTTTTATCAGCTTTCGACCCAAACGTTCACCAACGACTAACCAACACTCTCTGCAATATGAAACGCCTGCTAACGCTACTCAGCCTTTTGTCATTCGCCTTTAATGCTCTCTGCTTAGCCCAGACTCTACCCACCTTCAGCACCGACGAGGCTGAGACGTGGTACATCATACAATTTCGCCGTGGCGAAGCGTCTCTGACCGACCAGGGTGAGGGACAACCTCTGCTGACGGCAGAGACGGACAAGAACAATCCTGCGCAGCTCTGGAAACTGACAGGCTCAGCCAACGGCTGCGAGATTGTAGGCAAGAGCGGCCGACACATATATTATAATGGCAGCCGCTATGCCGCAGCGGCAACGCAGACGGGCCACCTGAGACTGGCCAAGACCACTAACAGCGAGTTCGCTCCCGCCTGGGAGATACAATCGACAGCCATTGCCGGCAAGTCGATGAACCAATGGGGCGGCTTCGGCAAGGGCCGCGAGCTGGGCTCGTGGGACGCCGGCGACCCCAACAACCCGTTGCTCTTCGTAGACCCCGCCTCCCTGCCTGACACCGATCCCGAACCGGCCAAACTCACGGAATGGGCCACCACGGCCATCAGCAGCTTCCAGCCCGAAGAGCCTCTGACACTCTGGTACACGGCGCCCGTGACGAAAGCCACCGTCGCAGACCCGTGGATGGAGTATGCTCTGCCCATAGGCAACGGACAGCTGGGAGCTATGATCTACGGCGGATTGCGACAGGACATCGTGCAGTTCAACGAGAAGACGCTGTGGACAGGGTCGTCGGACAACTATGACCGCGGCCGCGGTTACCAGAACTTCGGACATCTCTACATCGAAGACACCTCTGAGCGCTTTGGCACCGCCACAACGAAAGGCGCACGCGACTACGTTCGCACGCTGGACCTGGCTCAAGCCGTAGCAACAGCCGAATGGAAAAGTACAGACAAAAGCATAACCTTCAGGCGCGAATATATTGCCTCGCTGCCTGACCAGGTAATTGCCGTACACCTCACGGCCAGCGAGCCCGGGCAACTGAGCAACCGCATTTACCTTTGGAACGCGCATAACTTACGTGCGCAGTATGCCGACTCCGGCGCCTGCTTCGACGGCAAACTGGAGACGGTGACCTACAACGCACGCATGAAGGTGGTAGCCAAAGGCGGCAGCGTCACTACAGACGACCAAGGCGTACACGTCAGCGGCGCCGACGAGATTCTGATAGTGGTCAGCGCAGGCACCGACTACGACCCCGTGGCCGCAGGCTTCGTCAGTGACACCGACGGCCTGCCCACACGCATAGCCACCACCGTAGAGGCTGCTGCCGCCAAAGGCTGGGACGCACTACGCGCTGCCCACGTGGCTGACTACACAGCTCTCTTCGACCGCTGCCGCCTCAACCTGGACCGCGCTGCCAACAATAAGTCGACTAACAGACTTGTGGACACCTACGCCACGCTCACCGGCAAGGCGGCACTGATGCGCTCGGCCGACGCGCGTATGCTGGAGATGCTCTATTTCCATTATGGGCGCTACCTGCTCATCGCCAGCTCGCGAGGCATCGACCTGCCCAACAACCTGCAGGGCATCTGGAACCACAAGAACAATCCGCCCTGGAACAGCGACATACACGCCAACATCAATATCCAGATGAACTACTGGCCGGCAGAGACCACGAACCTCTCTGAGCTGCACGAGAAATACCTCAACTATCTCTACAACATGGCCGTCGTACAGCCCGTATGGAAGCAGTATGCACGCAGCTGGCTGGGCCAGACCGTAGGTTGGGCATGCTTTACCGAGAACAACATCTTCGGCAACTGCACAGACTGGATGGCACGCCAGTACCCCGAGGCAGGAGCCTGGAGCGCCGACCACCTCTGGCAGCACTATCGCTACACGCTCGACCGCGACTTCCTGCGCGAGAAGGCGCTGCCCGTCATGATTCCGTGCGTACAGATGTGGATGGAACGCCTGACACGCGCCAGCGACGGCACATGGGAATGCCCCAATGAATGGAGCCCCGAACACGGGCCCACGGAGAATGCTACAGCCCACTCTCAGCAGATCGTTTGGAACCTGTTCGACGAGACCATCAAGGCCATTGAAATCATCGGCACAGAAGAGGCCGGCGTCAGCACCTCCTTCCTGCAACAGCTGAAGGACAAATCCGACAAGCTCGACACGGGACTGCATACCGAAACATACAAGGGAACCTTCGGCACTAACTACAACGGCGTGCGCACGGGAAACGAGATCCTGCGCGAATGGAAATACACCGACTATGCCACAGGCAACGGGTCGGAGAGCGGCCACCGCCACCTCTCGCACCTGATGGCCCTCTACCCCTTCGCCAACCTGCCGGCGTCGAACCCCTACTACGAGCCCGCCGTGCGCAGCCTGCGCCTGCGCGGACTACCATCCACAGGGTGGTCCATGGGCTGGAAAATGAACCTCTGGGCACGCGCCCTCGAGCCGGACCAAGTCGTGGAGCTCTTCAAGACCGAGTTCAAGCACAGCACCAGCTACGGCACGGACCAGTCGAAAGGCGGTGTCTACTATAACCTCTTCGACTCTCACGCCCCCTTCCAGATTGACGGCAACTTCGGCGTATGCGCCGCAATGGCCGAGCTGCTGCTCCAGAGCCACACCGACACGCTGCAGCTGCTGCCCGCATTGCCGTATATCTGGACAAAGGGGAGCGTGCGCGGACTGCGAGCCATCGGCGGTTTCGAGGTCGACGAGGAGTGGGAGGACAGCCGCCTCACCACAGCCACCATACGCAGCCTCAAAGGCCAACCGCTGATGATAGCCTACGAGGGCATCGAGAACTACACGCTTACTGCCGCCGACGGCTCACCCGTAGCAGCGACGTCGCCAGCGGCTGGGCACCTCGTAATCCCGACGACGACAGAGGGCGACATCTTCACCATCGCAGTCAGAAGCGAGGAAGACGCCATCAGCGCCGCACCCACCGAGAAGGCTTCGGCTAAGCATTTTTTTGACCTCAGCGGTCGGCAAGCGCAACATCCGTCGGCCGCAGGAGTGTACGTCACCAATGGCAAGAAGGTGGCCGTGCGCTGACGAACAAGTCATTTTGCAGGTCTTTTCAAGTTCGCGATAGAGGCCTGAGGTCCGTCTTCGGCCTTAAAATCAATAAAAAAACTCATCCGAAATCTCTCAACTATGAGTGTCTGAATGATTTTACGTCAGATTTTTTAATGATTCTAAGCGAAGCAACCCCCAAAATCAACTTTGAAAATAATAAGGGCTCATCCGACATCTAGAGAAATAAAAAGAGACAAAAGAAATTAATGCCGGAATTTACTGTTACCGCCACCGTCGCCGTCTTCGCCTAACCCATTGGACGCACGCACGTTGAGAGGCTTGTAGATGAATCTTTCACCGTCACTCTCTGTCACAGCCGTCACCGCTGTCTTCACAAGTCGTTTTTTTATTGACACGCCTATTCCTGTAGCTTGATACAACCAGTCGCGTAGGCCAATCCACGCGGGTGGATTGGCCGATGCATGCGGGTGGATTGGCGTTTTCCGCGACGCCGCCGTAGTCGATTTGCCCGTCCCACGCCGTATCGACGCTTATTTCCAGCTGCAAGGGATATTCCTTGCAGCTGTTATATAGCCTTATAATTCACGGAACTGTCGAAGATAGCCTGAACATGGACGTGCGAACTATCCACTGCATTAGTGGGTTCACTTGAAAAAGCCTGTTATTACTTAGGCACCACTATACTTAGCTCATTCTGAATGCGTTCAAGCATCCGAAAGCCTGCAGCTGATATTCAAGGACGTATCAGCGTTGCGGGTCGTCGTATTGTATTTGCAGTTCTTCGAGGCGCTGGTGGAGTTGGCGCTGCAGGCGTTCCATGCCGGGCTGTCCATAGAGGTTGTGCATCTCATGGGGGTCGCTCTTGAGGTCGTAGAGTTCCCATGAGTTGACGTCGTGGCCGTAGAAGTGAATGAGTTTGTAGCGGTCGGTGCGTATACCGTAGTGGCGCCGCACGTCGTGCTCGGCAGGATATTCATAGTAATGGTAGTAGATGGCGTCGCGCCAGTGCTTCACGGCCTGCTTATCGGCTTTCGTTGCCGCCTTGCCCTTAAGCAGGGGAAGCAGCGAGACGCCCTGTATGTCGGAAGGCACAGGCGCCCCTGCCAGGTCAAGGAAAGTGGGCGCATAGTCAATGTTTTGCACCATATCATCGATTGTGCCTCGCCGCTCGAGGCCTTTAGGCAGATGCATCACGAGAGGCGTTGAGAGGCTTTCCTCATACATGAAACGCTTGTCGAACCAGCCATGCTCGCCCATATAGAAGCCTTGGTCGGAGGTGTAGACGACGAGAGTGTTATCCAAGAGCCCGTGCTCCTTGAGATAGTCGAGCACGCGGCCTACCTGGACGTCGAGCTCGTGGACCACCTTGGCATAGTCGCGCATATAGCGCTGGTATTTCCATTCGAGCAGGCGGGCGTCGCGGCTGCCGCTTACGGCGCTCGCAGCCTGGCGTGGCATGAAGTCGTAACCGATGCCCCACTCTTCGTAGAACTTGCGCGAAAGCGGGACGTAGAAGTCATCGTAGCGTTGGCGCTCATCCTTATTGAGTCGCCCTATCATGTTCTGATATGAGCCCGAGAGTCGTGTGGCAGGCGTTTCTTCTGGCGAGACGAACATCTTAGTGTCGTAGACGATGTCCATGTCCTTGCCTATCTCCATCTCAGTCTTGGCTGCCGCCTCGCGTCCGGCGTAGTCGTCGTGGAACTCTGGCGGCAGGGGGAAGGTGCGGTCTTCGTAGAGTTCCAAATCCTCGAGTGCGGGGAGCCATGCCCTATGGCATGCTTTGTGGTGGATGAAAAGGGCGAATGGTTTATCCGGCCGGTGCTGAAGCCACGTGAGTGCCTTATCGGTGATCAGTCTTGTGACGTAGCCGCTGTCGGCAACGCGCGTGCCGTCCATGTGTATGAAGACGGGGTTGTAGTAGTCGCCCTGCGCAGGCAGTATCTCCCAATGGTCGAAGCCAGTGGGCGTGCTGACGAGGTGCCATTTGCCGATGAGTGCGGTGGCATAGCCTGCACGCTGGAGCAGCTTGGGCATGGTCTGCTGTGAGCCGTCGAAGATGCCGTGCTCGTTGTTGGTGAAGCCATTCTTATGGCTGTGCTTGCCGGTGAGCATACAGGCCCGGCTAGGTCCTGACAGCGAGTTGGCGACATAGCTGCGCGAGAAGCGCACGCCATCAGCCGCTATGCGGTCGAGGTTAGGTGTCTCTATGAAGCGCCGGTCGTAGCACGACATCATCTGTGCCGTATGGTCGTCGGTCATGATGTAGACTATGTTGGGGCGTGATGCAGGGGCTGGCGCAGCAGAGGCTTGTCCAGAGGCTGTAGCAGCCTGCGCCAGCAAAGGCGTGGCGGGCAGGGAGAGCAAGAGGAAATGCTTGGTCATAGGAATAAAAAGATAAGAGAAGATAGATAAGAGAAAAGAGAAAGGTCTCTCCTCTAAATCCTCCCTTAAAGGGAGGGATGCGCAGGGGGGGAAACCCTGCGCATCAGCCCGAGGAGGGAAAAGAGTTTGGTCTAACAATGGCTCAAAAGTACAAAAAAAATCCGTGCGGGAATGCACAAAAGCGTAGAAAACTGTGTAAGAGCAATAAAAAACAGCGGGGGTGACACACTTTTTCCTTTTTTCTCTTTCCTGTTTCAGTATTTTGTAGTATCTTTGCGTCTGATTTAGGATAATATCGCCCTGCGACAGGGCCGCCGTTACCAAAAAGAAAATGTTCAAGAAAGCAATCATACTGTTGTTAGGACTAAGTTCCTCCACTTTCGCAAATACTCCTATCCGACATCGCGTAGCCCTGCCTATGCCGGACTTGCTTACTACGCCCGTTTCCGTGCAGGAGCGTATGTCAGCCGTCTTGGCACCCGCCCTGCAGTCGCTGCCGGGCAGAGAGTTGGCCTCTACGGCCTCCACCTTCACCTCAGCCATAGCTGCCGACCTCATAGAGGCCGCCAAACGCCATATCGGAGCGCGCTACAGCCGCGGCAGCAACGGGCCCTCGGCTTTCGACTGCTCGGGCTTCACGAGCTACGTCTTCAAGCGCCTCGGCATAACCCTGAAGCGCTCGTCGCGTGAGCAGGTGACGCAAGGCAAGGCGGTGACGAGCCGCAACGAACTACAGCCTGGTGACCTCGTATTCTTCGGGCACGGGCGCAAGGGCGTCAACCACGTCGGCATCGTCACGGATGTCAACGCTGAGACCGGTCTCTTCAGCTTCATACACGCCAGCACATCGCGAGGCGTGCGCATCGACACGAGCGACGACAGCTATTGGGCGCGCCGTTTCGTGGGAGCCCGTCGCCTGCTCGGGGTGGATGACAATTAATTGAGAGAAAGGCCTCTCCTAAATCCTCCCCTAAAGGGAAGGACTTCCAGCCTCTCCTAATGATATATAATGACCAATCAGGGATAAGCCCAAGAATATTGTATCAGCAAACAAAGAGTCAGTGCCAAGCCTGTCTTGACACTGACTCTTTGTTTTGTCCGTAGCATAAAGTAGCCACGAGAACTTAAGAAGCTTCTATGAATTGTCTTTCTGGAAATCTTGACCAATAGCACATTTTTAGCACTTTCAGAAGGAATCCTCGGTGAGGATGCGCTCGAGGTCCTCGGCAGAGATGCGTAACCTGAGGTTACCTCGGAAGGCCACAGAGATACCGCCCGTCTCCTCGCTGACGACAATGGCCAGCGCGTCGGTCTCCTGCGAGATGCCCATGGCGGCACGGTGGCGCAGGCCCAGTTCCTTGGGCATACTCATGTCGTGCGTCACGGGAAGGATGCACCCGGCGGCTGTGATGCGCTGGTGCGAGATAATCATGCCGCCATCGTGCAGGGGCGAGTTCTTGAAGAAGATATTCTCTATCAGGCGCTGCGAGATACGCGCATCAATGAGCTCACCCGAGCGGATGAAGTCGTTGAGCGGCAGCGACCGCTGAATGACGATGAGCGCTCCCACCTTCTGCTTCGACATTGAGAGGCAGGCCATTACGATAGGTATGATGTCCTCGCGCGTGTGCGTCGTCTTTTTTTCGCCGCTGAAGAAGCGCACAATGGAGCGTACGCGCTGGTGTGTGCCTATGGTGTAGAAGAACTTGCGAATCTCGTCTTGAAACAAGATTAGCAGCGCTATGGCGCCGACGCTGACGACGCGGTCGAGCAGTGTCCCCAGCAGGCGCATCTCCAGCACCTGAGATATGAACAGCCAGAAGATGACGAAGATGAGCACGCCGAAGAAGATGTTGAGCGAGCGCGACTCTTTCATCAGCCGGTAGCAGTAGTAGAGCATTATTGCCACCAACAATATGTCGAGTATGTCTTTTAGGCCTATAGAGAAAAACACTGTGTCTGATTTTTAAGAGAAAAGAATAGAAAAAGTATTATTATTGGAATATTGAGGTTTGAATTAGTGGAAGGCATCTGCTCAGGCATGTAGTGCACTTACTATGGCCACAGCCTCTGCAGCCTCGCGTACGTCGTGGACACGCAGGATATGTGCTCCGGCCTGCAAGGCTACGGTGTTGAGCACCGACGTGCCGTTGAGCGACGCTTCGGGGTCCGTGCCGAGCAGGCGGAAGATCATCGACTTACGTGAGATGCCGACGAGGAAAGGCGTCTGCTCGAACAGACGGATGAGACGTGGCAGCGCAGCCATGAGGGCGTAGTTCTCGGCCAGCGTCTTGCCGAAGCCAAAGCCCGGGTCGAGGATGACATCAGCTACGCCGGCGGCGTACAGCGCCTGCAGCCGTTCGGCAAAGAACTGTGCTAAGCGGACGTCGACGGGCGCTGCAGCAGCATCCTCAGCCGGGGATGCCGACATATTAGTATTCATGCCCAAAGGGTTATGCGTCAGCACGTAAGGGACTCCCAACTCGGCCACGACGGTAGCCATGTCAGGGTCGGCACAACCACTCACATCGTTAATCATGGCCACGCCGTAGTCGCGGACAACACGTTGCGCCACTGACGCGCGGAAAGTGTCGACGCTGACCGCGGCATCAGGCAGCGCCGTCCGCAATGCCTCGAGGGCTGTTGACAGGCGCGAGAGCTCCTCGTCGGCATCGGCAGCAACGGCGCCGGGACGCGTGCTGACGGCACCAACGTCGAGAATCGAGGCGCCCTGCTCAAGCAACCCGCGGGCGCGAGCCACGAGGGCGTCGGCTCCCTCCGCCACTGGCGTGCGACTCCCTGCAAAGAAAGAGTCGGGCGTAGCATTGAGTATGCCCATGATAATAGGTTTGTCGAGCGCTACCAGACGGTCGGCCATGTGTATTGTCGGTTCCATAAAAATGCTGTTTTGCAGTTTTGCCTGCGTTAGCGCTACAAAGGTAACAAGTTTTTTCGTTTCTATTTATTTTTTTTTGCAAGATTTGCAGTTTATGCGTATTTTTGTAGCCAAATTGTAACCTACAACTGATTAACAACGATGCGACGACTGCTCATAGCCACCTGCGCTCTTTTTTTGGCCTTAGCACCTGCTGCAGCCAAACGGAAAGCCACAACCGTGCGACTCGAGACCACGGCCGGCACGATACGTGTAGAGCTAAGCGATGAGACGCCCCACCACCGCGACAACTTCGTGAAGCTATGCCAGCAGGGGTTCTACGACGGCACCCTCTTCCACCGCGTCATCAAGGATTTCATGATACAAGGCGGCTCGTGCGACGCACGCATGGAGCAGAGCGGCGACTCGCTCATCTCGCCACCGCATGACAAGGTGCTGGGCGACTGCGACCCTGGCTACACGCTGCCCGCCGAGTTCAACTTGCCGTGGCTCTTCCATGAGCGCGGAGCGCTGGCCGCAGCACGCGAGAGCGACGACGTCAACCCTGAGATGCGCAGCTCCGGCTCGCAGTTCTACATCGTCTACGGCCGCTCGTGGGGCGAGAACTCGCTCGGCAAGATGCGTGCTACGCTCGACGAGAAAGGCATTGAGATGAACCGCGAGATGTGGGACGCCTACCTCAGCCGTGGCGGAGCGCCGCACCTTGACGGCACATACACCGTGTTTGGGCACGTCGTCGACGGAATGAAGGTGGTGAAGCAGATTCAGGCCATGCCCACCGACAAGGACGACCGCCCGCTGACCGACGTCGTTCTGCTGCGAGCCATCGTAGAGAAGAAATAAGGAGCAAGACCGGCCGTCAGATATCACTAAGAATCAGAATTAACAAACAAATACCAGATAAGAATGAAAATGAAAAGGAGAATCCCCCTTTATGCCCTCGCTCTGGCTGCATTGACGCTGAACGCCTGCATCGACCATGAGCCGGCCAATGCCGAATGCGACATTGAGCGATGCTGGATCCACCTGGACCAGCCCGAGGACATCTTCTATCACGACTATGACACACTGGCCGGAGAGCCTATCTCCGTAGACCGCCCGGCAGAGAAAGTAGTGCCCACATCGCTCGACAGCATCGTATTCACCACCCGCTGGAATGCCACCATAAGCCAGCCCGTGCCCCTCTTCATAGAGGTCACGCCCGGCGCCAAGCTGTTTATCATACAGGACGGACGCGAAGTGCCGTTCGTAAGCGGAACGCCTGTCGACCTCCACGCCACGGCGGTAGGCGAGAATGCCGAGCAGCACTTCGTAGTACGTTCAGAGGACGAGATCTGGAGTCGGCACTACCGCATAAGCATACAGATTCCGCCCATGCCATCGTATCCGCCCGAAGGCTTTGAGATTAAGTTCGAAGGATATGAGCTCAACAGTAACGGTCAGTACTATGTATGGACAGAGACGAACCCATTCCTGACCGAGATACAATGGGCCAACGGCAACCCCGGTTTCCGCATGAGCAAGAGTTCGGCCAAGCCCAACGAATACCCGACCGTGGCCGTGCCCGAGGGAGGCGTCGACGGCGGCCCCTACCTTAAACTTACCACGTGCGACACGGGAGGCTTCGGCCGTATGGTGAATATGCGCATCGCCGCAGGCAACCATTTCATCGGAAGCTTCGACGTAGGGCAGGCCCTCAATGGTCAGGCAGGAGCCCTCGCAGCGACGCGCTTCGGGCAGCCCTTCGCCCACAAGCCCACACGCCTGCGCGGATTCTATCGATTCAAGCCAGGAGCCGTGAAGCAGGACCGCCAAGGCAACCCGATGGACGAGGCCGACGTCTGCGACATCTACTGCGTCTTCTATCGCAACACCGACGCAGCCGGAAAGCAGGTGCAGCTCGACGGCGCCAACGTACTCTCGAGCGAAAACATTGTCGGACTGGCACGCATCAACCACGCCGAAGTAGACACCAGCGGCGAGGGCTGGCTGCCATTCGACTTGCCCGTGAACTACAACACGGAAGTCAGCGAGGACGATGTCAAGGAACGTCACTACTCCATGACCATCTGCTTCTCATCGAGCGTCGACGGGGCCTACTTCCGCGGAGCCATAGGCTCAGAGCTCTGTGTCGACAACGTGACACTGGAGTGCGAATACTAAAGAGCTAATTTATAGGACCAACCTAAATTGGGAAACGGAATATCGAAATATTGAAATGAAACTGAAGAACATTATAATAATGTGTGCTATGCTGATGGCAGCGACCACAGCCTCTGCACAGACCGAAGACAAATACGCCGAATGGGGACCTACCAACCGCGACACGCAGAGCGGCGTAATCATCAGAGCTGGCTACGTCCTCGGAGGCACCACGCCTCTACCACTGCCCGCACAGGTCCGCAGCATCAATGAATTCAAGCCGCTCGGCGGCATCACAGTGGGCGCCGACGCCTACCGTATGATTTCACGCCACTGGGGCTTGCAGTTGGGATGGCATTTCTTCTACGAGGGCTTCCATACGGGTGCTACCGTGAAAAACTACCGCATGGGCATCACCAAGGACGGAAACTACCTCGAAGGAAACTTCACTGGCACAGACATCACAGACACCAAGATGCTGGGCTCCACAATCCCTCTGACAGCCACCTACCGCTTGTCACCACGATGGAACGCCAGCGCCGGGCCCTTCCTGTCGCTCATCTACTACAAGACATTCGAGGGCGAGGTCTACGATGGCTACCTTCGCGAGGGCAATCCCACAGGCCAGAAGGTGGAGATAACGCGCGATAACCCCGCCACTTACGATTTCAAAGACGACATGCTCAACTGGTATTGGGGCATACAAGTGCTCTTCGACTGGAAAGCAATGCGCCACATGAATGTCTTCGGAGGCGTAGACTGGGGCTGCAGCGGCGTCTTCCCATCAACATTCAAAACCGTAGAATTCAAGATGTTCCCCCTTTATGCCAAGTTCGGTTTGGCGTATAGGTATTAATTAATTGCTGGGCAGTTAATTAGGGATTAGGGATTAAGGATTAGAGCAAGCGAGACTTGTAGCACACATATTAACTAACATAAAAACATGAAGAAATGAAGAACAGAATTTTTTCGCTACTGCTTGCGGCCATGATGGCCGTATCAACTTACGCTCAGAGCCAGGTGAAGTATGTATTCTACTTCATAGGCGACGGAATGGGTGTCAATCAGATTAATGTCACAGAAACTTATCTGGCAGCACTAAAGGGTAAGATAGGCTTCGAGCCTATCCTCATGTCAAGCTTCCCTGTCGTTGGGCTCGTCAACACCTACTCAGCAACAAACGGAGTGACAGACTCCGCAGCCGGAGGCACAGCCCTGGCCAGCGGCAAGAAAACCAAGAACGGAGCCATAGGCGTGCTTGAAGATCTGGAGACTCCTTGCTCGAGCATCGCCGCGTGGGCACAGCGCGCCGGAGCTGCCGTAGGCATAGCCACCAGCGTGGCTATCACACATGCCACACCTGCCAGCTTCTACGCACATCAGCCTAACCGCAACATGTACTTCGAGATAGGCCAGGACCTCTGCAAGAGCGGCGTCGACTTTTTCGCCGGCAGCGACTTCCACCGCCCAAACACCAAGGAGGGGCAACCCTCGCTGCGCCAGCAGGCCAAGGACGCCGGCTATACAATTCTCACCGGCGGCTACAAGGAATGAGAAGAAAGGGCGCAAGGCCGACAAGCTCATACTCCTCCAGAGCGACTACCAGAACGAGAAGCTCGAAAGCGACCACTTGCCCTACTCCCTCGACCAGGACAAGAACGACCTGACGCTCGAACAAATCACTCGCGCCGGCATCAACTACCTCATGTCGAAGCAGAAGAATGGATTCTTCTTCCAGATCGAAGGTGGCATGATCGACTATGCCTGCCACCGCAACGATATAGGTAACGCCATCAATGAAGTGCTCGATATGGACAAAGCCGTGAAGGTGGCATACGAATTCTACCAGCAACATCCTGACGAGACAATCATTGTCATCTCTGCAGACCACGAGACGGGCGGACTTGTCATGGGCACAGGCCCCTACGAGCTCCACACCGACCTTCTGCGTTATCAGCACAAGAGCATCGACGAGCTGAAATGGATGCTCAACCAACAGTACAACAAGAACCCGAAGGCCTTCACCTTCAAAGCCGTAGAGAAGGTGATACGCACGGAAATGGGCTTCGGCGCCGGCATCAAGCTGACCGACAGGCAGCACGAACGCCTCAACGGCCGATGGGAGGCAATCGAGAAAGCCATGGCTGAGGGCAACAGCACCGACGAACAGAAGAAAGCCATCCGCGACCGCATCAACGACCTCTGCGAGACGACGAAGCACATCCTCTCGGAAGTGGCACACATAAGCTGGGCCAGCGGAGGACATTCCAATGGCTACGTGCCCGTCTACGCCATAGGACCTGGCACCGAAGTCTTCCAGGGACGTATCGACAACATTGAGATTGCACCCGCTATGGCTAAAATAGCAGGATACAAAGCTGAGTAACCGGAGGGCAGATCCCCGCCGCCTCGCCTCGCACAAGAATGCTTTGAAGGTATTGAATTGTAAACTTCAGATTAGGCCGTTGGCCTTAATAAAAACGTGAGTTCGGTATAAGAAATATGCCTGGAAAATTTCTGGAGTGCGAATTAGTTTGCACCTTCGCAGCTGCGAAACAACGAGTTACGGACAATCTCTTTGCGAGGCTTATTGCATACAATCTACTGCCAATGAAACCAGAGATGGACATTGAGATCATTGACAAAAACATATTAGTTGCATAGAGCTAATCCTCTGCTTACGTTAGATTATGGAGCCAATAGTTTGAGGTGTCCCACCTAGGTGGGACACCTCAAACTATTGGCTGAATTCGCCATTTCAACCGGTTGCGTTGAGCATTTCGACCGGTTGAGTTGAGCGCTTCAACCGGTTGCGTCGAATGTTTCGGCCAGTTGTCTTCGCCAAATAAACATTCAAAATTATGGGTGTCCGCTAAACGTACACTTGTGCTTAAACTTACGGCCTTTAGCATTAGACAAGCCTCCCAAAGGAATGTCAACGGCTGTCCGAAGAATTAACGATTGCCGAAAGCCCAATGATTTTTAGCGGACACCTATGATTTTAAATCCAACCTAATTTTGGATAAAACACCCTTTTTGAGGGTTTATCTGTCACCAAAAGGGGTATCTGTCACCCATCTGTCACCGCCTACTCGTAAGAAAACCAACATCTTACGACGGCGGTGACAGCGTGACAGATAATTTCGGCAAATTTACGTGAAAAATAATCCGCAACACCTGTTTATGGGCAATGCGGACGATGATTATTGCGCTTCTGAGTTTTAGCGGACAGCAATAGAAATAAATATTGAAATCATTGACAAAAGAAAATCAATAGCATAGAGCTTATACCGAATTCACGTCAGTTTAACAAGGCGTTCAAAAAGATTAGGGTGATTGCTATTGGCGCCACCCATCGAATGATGAAAAAGAACGAGACAAAGAGCCAGCGTGGATAGCGGAGGGTGTGGTGGTTCGTCAGTTCATCTATCACCAACGACTTAGGCAGGCGCCATCCTACGAAGAGGCTTAGAATGATGCCACTCAGGGGCATTATCCAAAGGGCCGTGACATCGTTGAAAGCATCGAAGAAGCCACGGCCGGCGAAGGGACGGAAGTCAGCAAGCAGCCCGAAACTGAGCGAACAGAGTGTAGAGAGGACAAGGGTGACGGCCGTCATAAAGACCGCCGCACGCGAGCGGGCGAATCCGAAGCGGTCGACGAAGAAAGCCGTCACTTCCTCGTGCATTGAGATGGTGCTCGTCAGAGCTGCAAGCACCAGTAGCACATAAAACATCAGCGAGAATACGTATCCCAGCACGGGCGCATGGCCGAAGAGGCTGTTGAAGATATTGGGCAGCGTTACGAATACCAGCCCTGGGCCTGCGTCAGGGCTCATGCCTTCGACCGAGAACACAGCCGGAAAGACTATGAAACCGCTGAGTATAGCTACCAATGTGTCTATGGCCACGACGTTGGAAGCCGTCTTCATCAGCGGCACATCGGGCTTGAAATAGCTGGCATAGGTTGCCAGACAGCCTATGGCAACGGAGAGCGAGAAGAAAGCCTGACCCATGGCACTTATTACCACGGAGGAATCTATCTTAGAGAAGTCGGGCTTGAGCAGGAACTCAACGCCGTGAGCCGCCCCAGGCATAGTGAGCGAGCCTGCCGCCAGCAGCAGCATAAGCAGGAATAGCAGCGGCATAAGCAACTTGGAAAAACGTTCGATGCCGTTTTGCACACCGCGCTGAATGATTACGTGAGTCATCACGATGAAAACGAGAGCATAGACCAACGGGGCCCATGTGGAACTGCTGAAGTCGGCGAAATAGGCCGATGCATCGCTGACCGATGCGAGCGCCCCTGCCGCTGCCGCTACAGCGTATTTCAGCACCCAGCCGGCCACGACGGCGTAGTAACTGAGGATCAGCGTCACACAAATCATGCCGGCATAGCCGGTGAGGGGCCAGAGAAGATTGAGACGTTGCCGTAGCCAGTTGAAACGCCCTGGTGGCGACGGATTTTCCCGCACCAGTCGTTCGTAAGCCGAAGCTATATCGGTGTGGGTACGCCGGCCTATGATAAACTCAGCCGTCATCATGGGTACGCCGAGGAAGACGACGCATGCCAGATAGATAAGGATGAAAGCAGCGCCTCCGTGCAGACCAGTCTCCACTGGGAAGCGCCAGATATTTCCCAGCCCCACGGAACTGCCTGCAGCAGCCATGACGATTCCTATGCGCGTAGCAAAATTACCTCTCGAAGCTTTCAATTTTCAATTCTTAACTTTCAATTGCCAGTTCTTAATTATCATTTCTCCGCCCGGGCTCTGCTCGCTTAGCCCTGCGAAGGACCTTCAGCTCTCACCTACTGTTGCAGGCCGTGCGTTAATACTTTCACAGAATGCCCAATTCCTTGATGAAGATTCCGCCTACGGCCAGCGGAATCATCCAGCGCAACAAGAAGAGGAACACACTGATTATAAATGCCGGCAGACGCACGGTGCCGCCGTTGGTAAGCTGCTCCACAATGATGTCGCGGTCGAGACGCCAGCCGACGAAGAGCGATATTAGGATTCCACCTATAGGCAGGAACAACTTTGCCGACACGAAGTCGAAGAAATCAAAGAAGGTAAGTCCGAACAGCGGCCGGCAGTCGGCCAAGGGGCCGAAAGATAGGCAGCAGAGCGACCCTACGACTATGCAGGCGATGGTGACAATGGCTGTGGCCACCGGACGGCTCAGCTTGAAGTGCTCAATCAGGAACACCGTTGGCGGCTCGTGAATACTCACCATACTCGTCAAAGCCGCCAAGAGGAGCAGCAGATAAAACATCACGGAGAAGAACCAGCCCAGCACGGGCACGCTTCCGAAGGCGATATGGAAGACGTTGGGCAGAGTGATGAAGACCAGCCCCGGGCCCGCATCAGGCGTCACCGCCTCTACCGAGAACACTGCCGGGAACATGATGAGACCTGACATAATGGCAACGATGGAGTCGATGATGGCAACGCTGAAGGCTGTCTTGGGCAAGCGGACGTCATCGGTGAAATAGCTGGCATACGTGCACAGACAACCCATCGCTATCGACAACGAGAAGAACGCCTGCCCCATAGCGCTCAGGACGACCGCGGACGTCAGCTTTGAGAAGTCCGGCTTGAGCAGGAATGTCAGGCCCTCGCTCGAACCGGGCATCGAGAACGAGAACACCACCAGTATTGCAATGATCATCAGCAGCAGAGGCATCATCAGCTTCGACGAGCGTTCTATGCCGGCCTGCACTCCGTGAATGATGACGAAGTGGCACAACAGCATGACGATAACCATATAAACCAATGGCTCCCACGTGGCGCCCGAGAAAGCCGAGAAATAGGCGGAGCTGTCGCTGATGCTGCCGAGACCGCCCGTTGCGGCCTCAACCAGATACTTCATGGTCCAACCGGCCACGACACTGTAGTAGCAGAGGATAAACCACGAAGTGAAGACGCCGAGATAGCCCTGTACGATCCAGCCGGAGCGCGGCGCCAGCTGTCGGTAGGCATCGGCGGTATTCTTGTGGGTATGACGCCCGATGATAAACTCAGCCACCATCAGAGGCAAGCCCAACAGCAAAACGCAAAAGGCATAAACAAGGATGAAGGCCGCGCCGCCGCCTTCGCCCACCTCAGTGGGGAAGCGCCATACGTTTCCCAAGCCTACGGCCGAGCCTGCCGAGGCCAGCACTATTCCAAGTTTGCTACTGAATTTAGCTCTTTTTTTCATAACCAGCGGCAAAGTTAAGGATTATTATTGTACTTTTGCAACAAAATCGGAACAATCTGCTACAATTATTAGATTTATACATACATAATGCTTTCATTTATTAAAAAATACCCCGCCACGTTGTTCACGGCTGCGATCATAGCTGTTCTCTCGCTTATGCGTATCCCCGAACTGCCGCCAGACATTGAAGTCCCGCTGGCCGACAAGTGGACACACATGCTCATGTATGGAGCGCTGTGCTTCATCCTTTGGGCTGAATACTGGCGTTGCCATAGCAGCGACAACCGGGCTAACCGCCTGGGGGAAAGAGTCCCCCACTTTGCCGCCTTCACTGCCTTGGCCATTGCAGCGCCCATAGCCTGGGGCGGAGCTATGGAGCTCATGCAGGCCTACGCCACCACCTATCGCAGCGGCGACTGGCTCGACTTGGTTGCAGACATCATCGGCGTACTCGTAGCCACACCAGTCGGCATTGCCTTTGGGCGCTTCATAGGAGTGGGAAAATAGTTGCAACAGCAATTTATGGCATGACAGAAAGACATTAGAACAAATAAAGAAAGAGAAAAAAGCTGAAAAATTTGGTCAAACGCATACAATTAACTATTTTTGCCCCAAATAAGCCTTAAACAATGCATACAAGAAGGACCTTCATAAAGCTATTCACAATGATAGCCTTGGGCACAACTTTAGGTCTGCCGCAGACAGTTCTTGCCGACACGCAGCGCCGCGACAGCACCACCAGACGCTCCTTAGTCAGCAACCTGCGTATTCAGGAGAGCCGCGAGCTGCCCGACATCCGCCACCAGATGATGACGTCGGCACAGCCCGTAGAGATAAAGCAGCAGGGGCGATACCTGTGCGTCACCAGTCGCTACGCCCAGTTGCTGCCTGTCTACAACTCCAGCGGCACATTCTACTCATCGGTGCGCCTCAGCAAAGGCACCAACTGGCTGAGTGGCCTGCCACGCGGTTCATATTTCATCAACAACCGCAAATTCACTATCAACTAAGTATTCTCCCGTAGCAACCGATACATTCTGATGAACGAAGGAAACACTATAAATATTGACAGTATCGTCCGAGCGCGCGCAGGCCGACGGGCGCGTTGGATTCCACGTTTCGCCACGCGCTGGCTCGAACGTTTCATACATCAAGACTTCATCAACACCTTCCTCTCGAGAGGCTACGTAGGTGTAGAATTCTGTGAGAAAGGAATAGAATATCTGGGAGCGACACTCACGATAGAAGGGCTCGAGAACGTCCCGCTCGATGCTCAACCGCTCACCTTCGTAAGCAACCACCCATTAGGCGCCATCGACGGCGTAGCTCTCGGAGGTATAATAGGGCGGCGCTACGACGGGCGCGTGAAATATCTCGTCAACGACTTGCTCCTAAACCTCAAAGGCCTGGCTCCCATCTGCGTAGGCATCAATAAGCTGGGGGCGCAAAGCCGCAACCTGCCCAAGCTGGTGAACGAGACCTTCCAGAGCGACAACCATGTCATCCTGTTTCCTGCAGGACTCTGCTCACGCCTCATCGACGGCGAGATACATGACATACCCTGGAGCAAGGCTTTCATAAGCAAGAGCGTACAGAATCAGCGCGACGTCGTGCCGGTGCATTTCATAGGGCAGAACTCGCCACGATTCTACCGCATTGCGCGGTGGTGCAAACGGCTTCGTCTGAAATTCAACATCGCTATGCTTACGCTGCCCGATGAGATGTATAAGTCGCAGGGAAGGCACTACACCGTGCGGTTCGGCAAGCCCATCCCCTACCAGACCTTCGACAGCAGCCGCACTCCTGCTGAGTGGGCGCTATGGGTCGAAGACCGGGTCTATGAGATATAGATTGATAAGAACAGAAAGCAAAGAATAATATATGGAACAAATTATACCCCCCGTACCGGTCGACGTATTGCGTAGCGAACTCACTGAGGACCGCCGCCTGCGCTTCACCAATAAATCGGGCAATGAAGTCTATGTCGTCACCTGGCAAACGGCACCTAACGTATGCCGCGAGATAGGCCGCTTACGCGAGATAGCCTTCCGCGCTGCCGGCGGCGGCACGGGCAAGGCTCTCGACCTCGACGAGTTTGATACCATGGAAATGCCCTACAAGCAGCTCATCGTATGGGACCCCGATGCCGAGGCTATCATAGGAGGCTACCGCTATATCCTGGGGCCCGAGGTGCGCTTCGACGCACAGGGGCAACCCATCCTTGCCACGTCACACATGTTTCATTTCTCGGAATCCTTCATCCACGACTACCTGCCCTACACCATAGAGCTGGGGCGCAGCTGGGTGTCTAGGGAGTACCAAAGCACACGCGTCGGTTCCAAGGCTATCTTTGCGCTCGACAACCTGTGGGACGGCCTCGGAGCCCTCACCGTAGTGAAGCCCAACGTGCGCTACCTTTTCGGCAAGGTGACAATGTACCCGAGCTACGACCGCGTGGCACGCGACATGATTCTCTTCTTCCTGCAGAAACATTTTGCCGACCCCGACAACCTCATCCTGCCTATGCATCCGTTGCAGATAGAGGCTGACCCCGGACAGCTGAAAGAGCTCTTCTCTGAAGATGACTTCAAGGCCGACTACAGGATTCTGAACCGGGAAGTGAGGGCCCGCGGCTACAACATCCCGCCCTTGGTGAATGCCTACATGGGGCTCTCGCCTACAATGCGTATGTTCGGAACGGCCATCAACGACGGCTTTGGCGATGTCGAAGAGACGGGTATTCTCATCGCCGTCGACGAGATTCTTGACGAGAAACGCATACGCCACATCGACAGCTTCGCCGCAGAGCACCCTGAAGCCATAGCCATGACTCAAGATATCTCGGGCGTTAACAATATAATAAAGTAGGCCGCACTCTAAGGCCTCGCCACATACTCATCAGTCACAACGAAAAGCCCCCGCCGGTCATTTCACCGGCGGGGGCTTTTCGTCGTGACTAAGCACCGCATGAAGGACGACGGCCGCTTATTCGGCTATTGCTATCGTCACACGGTTCTTGTCGTTCTCAGAGAAAGGCTGAACAGTGTCGCCCTTAGCGTCCACGGTGATGCGGTCGGCAGCGATGCCGGCATCAGTGAGAGCCTTGGCCACATTCTCTGCACGGCCCTTGGAATATCCCATGTTGATCTGAGGATTACCGGTGCCTATGTCGGCATAACCGGTGACGGCCACCTTCGTGCCAGGGTTCTGCTTGAGGAACTGGATGAGGCGGTCAACCTTGGCCTTCTCTGCACCTACGGGGATGGTCTCGCGTATGGCGTAGAAGATCTCGGTACGCATCTCAGGTTTCTTGACGACGGGCACGGGCTTCGGCTCTTCCTTCCTTACCACGGGAGCGGGCTCAGGTGTGGGCTCCACGGCGACGGGCGCTGCCACGACGGGCTTTTTCTTGAAGCCGAACTTATAGGCCAGACCGAGCTGTGCGGTCAGCTGCCAGTCGTCCTTCTGGTTGACCTGCGAATTGTAGCGGTCGCCGAGGCTGTTGGCACTCACCTCCAGGTTGACGCTCCAGTGCTTGGCAATATTGTAGTCGAGCATGGCGCCTACACGGGCGTTGTGGCTCAGGCGGTAGTCATCCCAGGCAAAGGGCTGGACGTAGGCACTATTGGTGAGATCGTCGTTGTCCCACGCATAGTTCAGGCCCACGCCGCCGATGAGGTACACGTTCAGCGGGTAGTAGTCCTTGCGGCCGAAGAGAGTGCAGAGGTTCAGCAGCAGGTCGAGGTCGGTGGTGACGTAACTGTAGTCGTACTCAAAATCGGGCTTAATACCGCTCTTGTTCCAAATGCCGTTGACATGGAGGCGTGCACCTACGACAGGCGTGAAAAACGCGCCGAAACTGACACTGGCTGTAGGAGTGATGAGTTTTGACATGTCATAGTCCTCGGCAATCGTCGTCTGCAGTCCGCCCTGCAGACCTACGAACATGTAGGGCGCGGGCTTATAGTCGAGTTCCGAGGTTTCTTGAGCCGAGAGAGTCAGCACAGAGGTGAAAGCCATTACGGCAAGAAGTAATAGTTTTTTCATCAGAAGAAATGTTTGATAAATAGTTTGCTGTCTGCAAAAATACTGCTTTTGCTCTCACGGCCAAAGGTTTTTGCTGTTTTTTTTAACTTTTTCGGCACTAATAGACTAAAAAATGCTTATTCTTCACAAGTTATCCAAAAAAACTATATCTTTGCACCAACTATGGTTACTATCAAGAAAGTGGAAGGTCGACGAGAGCTTCGCGCCTTCGCCCGATTCAACTATCGGCTCTATAAAGACAACCCGTTTGCCGTCCCTGATTTTCTCGAGGATATGCTCGACACATTCAACCGCGAGAAGAACGCAGCCTATGAGTTCTGCGAGGCCGAGCTCTTTCTGGCTTACCGTGGCAAAGAGGTCGTAGGCCGTGTGGCGGCCATCATCAACCACAAAGCCAACAAGAAGTGGCAGACACGCAACGTGCGCTTCGGATGGATTGATTTCATCGATGACGCCGAAGTCGTCGATGCCCTCATTACGACCGTCGAAGATTGGGGCCGCGAGCGGGGCATGAAGAAAATCGTAGGGCCACTCGGCTTCACCGACATGGATCCGGAAGGCATGCTCACCGACGGCTTCGACCAGCTCAGCACCATGAGCACCATCTACAACTATCCCTATTACCCCACCCACATGCAACGTCTCGGCTTCGACAAGGAAGTCGACTGGGTAGAGCGCAAGGTGATGGTGCCCACGCCCGAGCATCAGGCCGACATGCAGAAGTATTTCCGCGTCGCCGAGCTCAGTATGAGGCGCTACAACCTGCACATGCGATACTTCAAGAACCATAAAGAAATCCTCAACGCCGACGGAGGCACTTACATCCAGAAAGTCTTCGACGTCATCAACCGCTCCTACTCCGAGCTCTACGGCTATTCCGAGATGAACGAGCGGCAGATCATGCAATACGCCAACATGTACCTGCCCTTCCTCGACATGCGCCTGCTGTCAATAGTCGAGGACGAGAACAACCAGCCTATAGCCGTCGGCATCACCATGGGGTCGCTGTCCTACGCCCTGCAGAAAGCCAAAGGCAAGCTCTTCCCCTTCGGATGGTGGCACCTGGCCAAAGCCATCTACTTCAAGCCGGCGCCCGTGCTCGACATGCTCCTTATCGGCGTCCTGCCCGAGTGGCAGAACAAAGGCGTCAACGCACCGCTCTTCGCACAGATTATACAGGAAGCCACGAAGATGGGCTTCGTATGGGCCGAGACCCACGTCCAGCTCGAGGACAACGAGAAGAGTCAGGTGCAGTGGGCACACCTCGACGCCACCATTCACAAGCGCCGCCGCTGCTGGCAGAAAGCCCTGTAGGGCAGATTATTATCGTTAATTGAATAAAAATCAACATATAGTGGCAGAAGAATTGCAGACTGCAGCCTCCGCAGACGCTATCGCAGAAGCGCCTCAGGCACAATACGGCGAAGGAGAGATACGACACCTTTCAGACATGGAGCACGTGCGCACACGCCCCGGCATGTACATCGGCCGCTTGGGCGACGGCACACATGCCGAGGACGGTATTTACGTGCTGCTCAAGGAAGTCATCGACAACTCTATCGATGAATTCAAGATGAGCGCCGGCAAACGCATAGAAGTCGACATCGACGACAACCTGCGCGTGACGGTGCGCGACTACGGCCGCGGCATCCCCCTCGGCAAGCTCATCGAAGCCGTCTCGATGCTCAACACCGGAGGCAAGTACGACTCCAAGGCGTTCAAGAAGAGCGTAGGCCTCAACGGCGTAGGCCTCAAGGCCGTAAACGCCCTCTCCTCGCGCTTCGTGGCACAGAGCTTCCGCGACGGCGAGACACGGCGCGCCACCTTCGCCAAGGGCGAGCTCATCTCCGACGAAGGCACGCCCAACAGCGGCGCCGCCAATAGCCTCTCCCCCAACTCCTCCCCTGAAGGGAAGGGGAGTACCGCTGCAGAAGGCCTGACAGCCGACTCCGAGAACGGCACCCTCATCTTCTTCGAGCCCGACAACACCCTCTTCAAGAACTACCGCTTCCAAAGCGAGTTCGTCGAGACGCTGCTGCGCAACTACACGTACCTCAACACCGGCCTCACCATCATGTTCAACGGCCACCGCATCCTCTCGCGCAACGGACTCGAAGACCTGCTCACCGACACCATGACGACGCAGCCGCTCTACCCCATCGTCCACCTCAAGGGCGAGGACATAGAGATAGCCTTCACCCACACCAACGGGCAGTATGGCGAGGAATACCACAGCTTCGTCAACGGACAGCACACCACTCAGGGCGGCACCCACCAGAGCGCCTTCAAGAAATACATCGCCGAGACCATCAAGGACTTCTCCGGCAAGAACTTCGACTACGCCGACATACGCAACGGCATCGTAGCAGCCATCTCCATCGACATCCAGGAACCGCTCTTCGAGAGCCAGACCAAGATCAAGCTGGGCTCACTCTCCACCGAGCCCAACGGCAAAGGCATCTCCATAGACAAGTTCGTGGGCGACTTCGTAAAGCAGCAAGTCGACAACTACCTGCGCCGCACGCCCGACGTGGCCGACATCATCCTGCAGAAAGTAGGCGAGAGCGAGCGCGAGCGCAAGGCCATGGCCGGAGTGGCCAAGCTCGCACGCGAACGCTCGAAGAAAGCCAACCTCCACAACCGCAAGCTGCGCGACTGCCGCATACATTTCAACGACCCCAAGGGCGACCGCCAGGAAGACTCATGCATCTTCATCACCGAGGGCGACTCCGCCAGCGGCTCCATCACCAAGAGCCGCGACGTGCTCACGCAGGCCGTCTTCAGCCTGCGAGGCAAGCCCCTCAACTGCTACGGTCTCTCGAAAAAAGTCGTCTACGAGAACGAAGAATTCAACCTCCTGCAGGCAGCCCTCAACATCGAGGACGGCCTCGACGGCCTGCGCTACAACAAAGTCATCGTGGCCACCGATGCCGATGTCGACGGCATGCACATCCGGCTGCTCATGATAACCTTCTTCCTCCAGTTCTTCCCAGAGCTCATCAAGAAAGGCCACGTCTACATCCTCCAGACACCACTCTTCCGCGTGCGCCAGCGCCGCAAGCGGCTCTCGCGCCAACGGCTCGAAGCCATCGGCGAGACCGACACCCGCGGCGATTTCATCACACGCTACTGCTACACCGACGAGGAGCGGCAGCACGACATCGAGGCCCTCGGACCCGAGCCCGAGATTACCCGTTTCAAAGGGCTCGGCGAAATCAGCCCCGACGAGTTCCGAGCCTTCATAGGCCCCGACATGCGACTCGAGCAAGTCACCCTCCACAAGTCCGACCAGGTAGCCGAACTCCTCGAGAATACTACATGGGCAAGAACACCATGGAGCGCCAGAACTTCATCATCGACAACCTCGTCATCGAGGAGGATCGCCCCGACGACGAGGAAGAAGAGCCTAAAGAATACAAAGAACTGGAAGAAGTGCAATGAGAACAATACTTTTCCCCGGCAGCTTCGACCCCTTCACACGGGGGCATGCCGACCTCGTAGCGCGTGCGCTGAAGCTCTTCGACGAAGTCGTCATAGCCATCGGCATCAATGAGCAGAAGGCGGGCTGGCTCCCTGCTGACGAGCGCCTGCGGGCACTTCGCGAGCTATATAAAGAAGACTCTCGCGTACGCGTAGAGACGTACACCGGACTGACCACCGACTTCGCGCAGGCCGTCGGTGCCACAGCCATCCTCCGCGGCATCCGCACGGTCAAGGACTTCGAGTACGAGCAGCAGATGGCCGACATAAACCGCCGTCTCACCGACATCGAGACCGTAGTCCTGATGGCTGACCCCGCCCTCGCCGCCATCTCCAGCTCACTCGTACGCGAGCTCGCCCATTTCGGCAAGGACATCTCGCCCTTCCTGCCATAGCACCACACCCCGCTTCTTAATTCCCAGACAAGCCGAACTTCAGAAAATTGAAAATCTTAATTGTTAGGACTACTTCTTCCCGCCGTATGAACGATTGGGCGTTGGGAGGTGAAAGGCTTTTTCAGACTCGCTTCGCTCGAAGAAGCGTCGCAAGCGCCGAGCGAAGGGTTTCGGCAAAAAGTCTTAAGGTTTTTCCGCAAAAGACTTAAGGGTTTCTGGCAAAAGACTTAAGGGTTTCCAGCAATAGACTTGGGCGTGTGGGGTGAATCACCTGGGTGGATTACCTCACACGCCCAGTTGTATCTGGCAACACAACCGGTTGAATGTGGCAACACAAGCGGTCGCATCTGGCGGCACGACTTCGAGTTTTATTATTGCTGTCCGCTAAAACTTTTTGAGCACAATACAAATTTAGGTCGAGTTCCTCGCTTGGAACTCGACCTTTTTTGTTACCTTTGTTTTTAC
>CAJOLI010000065.1 GCA_905235285.1 uncultured Bacteroidaceae bacterium | reverse complement strand
ATGGGGCTTACTTTTTGAAAAAGGAATCCTCAAAGTCTGTTTATCGGCAATATGGACACATATTTCATCCCCTTTCAACTTTTAGCGGACAGCAATAATTTCCAAGATATTGAAGACGACCCCGCCGTATCTCACGATGCGGCGGGGCCATTTAAGAAAAGCGAGCCCTGTGTGGACTCGCTTTTGGTTCTGCAGAAGGATTGATAGTATGAACTATAATCATTTGATCTGACCACCGTTGTGCTGCTCTGTGGGCACGGGTTCGTCATCGTCTTTGCAAGAAGTCATCAGGCATACGCCGACGAGAGCGACGACCATGGTGAGAGAGAAAAGGAATTTTTTCATTTGTCTTAAAATTTTAAGTGGATGAATAATATTGGTTATTTATTAAATTCTATTTGAAACTCCCATTGAGTATCCTGCTGACGTACTCTTCGATGAAGCTTGGTTCCCAATAGTGTGCAGCCCTGTTCTGGTCGGGCTGTGTCATATAGTCTAAGCCCATGTTCTCTTGAGTATATTTGAAGAACGAATTCATCGAGTATTCCATTGCATAGTATTCCGGCAGTCGCAGGCGTATGAATGTCTGGCGCCTCTGTCTCTTGGCTCCGAAAGGTATGGCGAAATGGAATCCTGCATTGTGCTCGCCTCCGGTCAGTATGCCGTAGACACCGATGGCATATTCGCTGAAGTGGCGGGTGACGTCGAGCCTTCCTCCGTAGTCTCCGTATGGGAATCGCCCTCCCTGGAGTTCAATCTGTAGTTTAGTATGCGGCTCGTAATAGTCGGCCTTCGCCATAATATTGGTCTGTTTCCATTTGCCGAGGTGTATGCCTCCTTTGTGCACATACGTTTCTCCCGTCTGTCCGGCTTCGAGGGCTATATCAAGCATCTTTGTGGCGTGAAGGGTCAGGTTGGCTTGTACGCCCATGCGTTCCATGTGGAAGAATCCTGCGGCGGCTGTCAGTTTCCAACGTTTGTTGGAGAGAAGCTGTTGGCTGATATTGGTACACCCCATTTGAATGTAGTGCTTAGTATCGCCTTTTTCCAGCCTGTAAGAGATAGGTATTATAGGCTGCAGCGTTATTCGCCCTCCTCTCCACGGTGTTATGGCAATAGCAGGAGCAATTCTTATAGCGTAGTCGAAGAGGTGGTCGAGCTTGTTGTTGACGAGTGAAACCATAGGAACGACTGTTATGTCGATTTTCCCAGTGGAACTTGCAACGTTCTTCTTATGTTCAAGGACAGACGTTGCATATTCCATCTCCCGATCTACGGCGATGTCCCATGAGCTCTCACGCTTGAGGGCATGGACAACGACTTGTGGCATCTTGTAGTCAGTGAGCAGGATCTCGAAATGCAGAATCTCGGGAAGCACTTCATTGACGCTTTGTATGGCCTTGGCCGCTCCTCTGAAAGTACCTCTGTACGCATGGTCTTCGAGTGAAGCAACCATAGTGTCGGCCTTGATAACGAGACGTAAGTCTTCAAATCCCTGTTCTTTCAGCTTTTGTAAGGCCAGAGCTTCACGTGTATCCTGTTGTGCGCTGATAGTTTGTGTCAGGACAGCAGCAACTGTGAATGCTAATAATCTCCAGGTCTTAGTTTTCTGTCTGAACGTATTCAATTACTTGTATCTACAATTATCTGCACAAAGGTACATCATTTAAATTACAAGGAAACAAATTTATACTTTTTTAACCTTATTTTTTTTATTATTCCCGAATTTATCCCTTGATTGACATTCTAATTTTAAATCCGTGCCTACTTTGAGCAAACTTGAGTCCGTCCCTCACGTCTCTGGGTGAATATTCAACAAATCCTTTATTAGCGGCAACACGTTTCTTTTGAGTATACTGTCGTTGAGGTAGTGCTCTCCATCGAAAGTTGCAAAGTGAGCTGTGCCATAGGCTTTCTTGAAGTCGTTCTGGCAGTTGACGCGGCGGTCGTGCAGGCCGAAGAGGCCATAGACGAGCAGGCGTTCTGCGTCAGTGATGTTCTTAAGGCAGTCTCTCTCTACGTTGCGGAACTGGGCAATAATTTCCTTGTCTACTTTGAAATCCTTAGCGCCATCCTGTCGCGGGTTGCGGAAGGGTTTGCGCCCCATGCCTCCGAAGGTGAGCAGCCTCGCCATACAGAAGGATGGGTTGACGAGGATGCGCAGATAGCCTCGCAGCTGTTCGGCATACATCGCGCCCATGGAGGTGGCAACGATGATGTCTGGCTGGAGTGTTGCTACTTGCTGGCGCAAGAAAGGCATGGCTTCTGCAGGCATGACGGGGATGTCAGGCGCTACGACTTGCACGCCGTGCTCGTAGAGGGCATTGCGCAGATAGGTGGCGGTGCCGCTGGCACCGCTGCCTGCAAAGCCGTGGAGATAGAGGATGGTCTTCATTATATAGGATGGCCAGTTTGAAGTAGCGTGAAGATGTGGCGGTGACGCCTCAGTACACCAACGAGGGATTATCGGAGGGTGAACTTAAGGGTTGTATCGTCGTCATCGTTCTTGGCACGAGCAATGTAAAGACCATGAGGCAAGGCTGTGAGGGCGACTGGTGCAGCAGCGCGTATGCGTGTTGTCATGACGAGCTGTCCGGCTGTATTGAAGATGTCGAGGCGTGCAGCATCAGCACCGTGGAGAGTGAGGCTCGTCCCGTCGAAGGCGAGCTCGAAGTCGTTGTCAGCCTGCTGACGTATGGCATCGGGCTGTTCTACAACTGGTTCTTCCCACGCAGTGGCAAGGGTTGTGAGCATATTGGGTTTCCCGATGGTGGATCGTTCCATGACGTACAGCTCAGAGCCTCCGTCGGGGTAGAGCCCTACGGAGTGGTAGCCGTCGTGTGCACAGTAGACGAGCGTATCAGCCCAAGCGTGATCCTCTGCCGTGAGTAGTATGAGGCTGTTGTCTTCGTTATTCAGCTTGAAGTCGGCGTGAAGCTGAGTCTGACTCTCAGTCTTGTCGCACCAGATGACGAGGTGCCCATGGGCGGGTATGACGGTGCTGAAGTTGCCGTCGGAGACTGGAATCTGCCATTTCTCGGGCTCGTCGAGATGGTCTGAGAGATACATGCCTGCGACGTCGATTTCCTCGTCGGTGGTATTGTAGAGTTCTATCCAGTCGCTCTTCTTGAATATCTCGCTGACGTATATGTCGTTGGCTGCGCTGACCTCGTTGATCTTGACGGGATGTTCATCCCAAGCCTCGGTGGCCGCTGCTTTCTCGTAGATGGCGGTGAGGGTGATGTTGAATACGTTGGAAGGGATGGTGTAGTCTTTCTCTGTGGAGACGATGTTACCCTCGTTCTCTTTATTATATATGAGTTCAGCATCCCAAAGCACATCGGTGGAGTTGGCAGCGTTGTTGTGCAACTCTACTGCGATGGTGTTGACGCCGCGTTTGAAGAGGGTTGCGTCAATGGTCATCACGCCCGAGTCGGGGTTAGCGTTGGCATAGGTGGAGGCGTAAGTGCCAAAGGTGGCGTTGCCGGCAGGCATGTTGTAGCGTCCGGCTTCTGTGCCATTGACGTATATGATGAAGCCGTCATCGGCCACCCAGTTGAGTTTAAAGTTCTCGGTTGCCTTAGGTTGGCTGGAGATGGTTATATCCTTTCGGAAATAGTAGGTGGGATACTTGTCGTTATTATTGCCTCCGTATTCAAGGAATGTCTGGTAGCCACGACTGTTGCTTCCGTCGGTGACGAAGTATCCGAGTGGTGCATTGCCTGTGGGCCATGTGACATTGTAGTCGCTCGCAGTCCAGTCCTCACCGTCGAGTGAGCCTTGGTCGAAATAGTACCACTCGTCACCTTTGGGGAATATGCTTGAACCCGTCGAAGCGTGGTCGGATTGCCATCCGACGAAGCGGTAGCCGGCAGGTGCTGCGGCTGTGACTGTCACGGGTTGGAAGAGCTGACCGGCGAACTTCTTCGTAGGTACGTTAAGTCCGTTGATGAGCAAGCCTGCCTCGCTGATGTTGGCAGAGAGATCAACGCCTACTGGGTCGTCAAGCCTGAAGTAGTTTCTGATGTTCGAGTATGTCGTATTCTGGCGGTTGGTGCTAATGCGGTTGATGACATCGTTTCCGCTGGAGCTGGCGTAATGGCCGTCGGCAGCCATGCGGTTGATGATGTCGGTGATGACTTCACGTGCACGAGTCGGTTCGAACACGCTGCCAGTGACGATACATGTTTGATCGATGAGCTGTTTCTTGAACCCCTCGTTCTGCAGCATATTCTTGATGATGGTCACGAACTCTATCTCGCCCGAGAGCTGGTTGCCGTACTTGGCGATGACTTGTGCACCATAGAGGCGGTCGTAGGTCCAGTAGTTGGAATTATCGAAGAACCAAGTGATGCCGTTGTTGGTGTTGAATGCGTGGTCGAGGTCGAAGAGTATGGCACGGAAGCGGCTGTTAGACTGTCCCTCGGAGCGTTCGCGGAAGCTTTTGATATTGTTCTTAGGATAGTCGTTACCTCCGAGATAGAACTGTACGGCCAGATAGTTGCACATCTCTTCGATATCGACAAGTTGCTTGATGCGCTCGTAGACTAATGCGTCGCCGGCGTTCTGGGCCAGCGAGTACAATTCGTCGAACTTATCCTTGGTGCCCACTTGCTGTACATATCCGCTGTCGGGGCTCATCTTCCATTGATCCATCTCGTCGTCATCGGTGCCGATGCCGTAGTTGGCGAAGCCGTAGTTCTTGTTGTTGGGTTCTCGCAAGTTGAGCACGCCGATGTATCGTCCGTTCTGGTAGAGATGTACGGGTTGGAACGATTGTGTTTCAACGTAAAGGCCCGATGTCCTTACGACCTCTTGAATGGATCCGTCCTTGATGCGCTGGCCGGTATCGTTGCCTCCGTTGCGCACTTTCAGGCCTTTGTGTCGCAGGAAGGGTTTGTTCGTAAAGAACTGATAATCCATGCGGTTGAGGCCTTCGTAGATTTTGTTGGCCTTGATGTTGAATGAGTGTGGACTCCACGCACGGCTCCATCCTCCGCTGGGCTCAATGCCTACTTCCTGATTGAACACTGCTTCGCCCTTTTCGGGAGTGATAAATTCGATGTTGGCCGGTCGGTCCCAATCCATGTTCCAGTTGCAGTTGGCGCTCTGTCCGTTGCCTGGTCGTCCGTTGCCATTACCTTGGACGAAGATGCCATAGTCGGCCCCCGTGAGGTTCTCGGGGTCGGAGACGAGAGAGAGCACGGGCAGTGTGTAGTCGCTCGTTTTGCGTATGAATGAGCGCGTCGTGACAGGGCTTGCCAGCATACCTTTCTGGAAGAATCGCACGCGCAGTATGGTCGTCTGGCTGATGTCGAATCGTCCGTTGGCGCTCGTATGTCCGTTGGTCAGCGTAGGCGTGCTGCCATCAATGGTGTAGCGGATGGTGGAGCCCGCTGGTTTGTTCATGATAGTTGCGGTGAAATCACTCTCGAACAGTCCTCCGGGCTGGTTGAATATCGGAGCTTCGAGGCGTGCCTCGGCGAAGGCCGATGTGGCGTTGGTAGCGTTGGGCGTGGGTTGGTCTGTATATGCCCATTCGCTGCCGCCGTCAGTCTTTCTGGCATACGAGGTTCTTGCTATGGCGGGCGGGTAGTTGAATTCCGAGAGCACTGTGCCCTGTTCGTTGGTGATGGCTATATAGCCGCCGTCGCAGTCAAGCTTGAAGTTGGTGGTCTTAGGTGTCCACCACGAGAAATGGTCGAACCAGATACTGAGGAAGCCCTTGGCCGGGACGATGCCGTTACGCGTGCTGGAGAGCGCAAAGCGGTGGCCCTGGTCGTCTTGCACGTATAGTCCGTCGAGGACAATAGATACATCTGTCGAGTTGTAGAGTTCGATCCATCCGCCATAGTTGAACGATGGGTCGATGAACATATCGACGTTAGCCTGCTGCACTTCGTTGATGATGACAGCCTGCGGCAAGACTTCGTTGGCCTCGACGGTGACGATGCATTTCGCCGTGATGTCGTCGTACTTGGTGGAATGGGCCGTGATGGTCGTGATGCCAGGTTTCAGCGCCGTGACGAGGCCGCCGGCATCGACTATCGCAACGGCTTCGTTGCTCGAGGTGAAGGTGACGCCCTTGAAGGTTGCATTGGCAGGGCTTGCGGTGACTTTCAGTTGCATCTGATTGCCCTGCTTCATCGTCGCAGTGGTCTTGTCTAAGCGGAGGGCAGTGAGTTCTACCAATGTTCCGTAGACCTCCAGCCGCCAGTTGTCGAAGAGTACCCAGTTGTTAACCGTCCATTGATCATTCCTGAGGCCGAAGGTAAGGGGCTGTTCGTCTTGCAGTTGCACTTCTACCTGGTTGTCGTCATAGTAACCACGTTGGAAGAACACCGCACCAGACTCCATCGAGTTTGGGTAGTAGCGCATACTCCATCCCAAACGGATTCCCTTGCAGCCTCCGACGTCCTCATCGAGGTAGTAGGCGAAGGTACTCACCATGGGTATCTCGCTGTCGTTGGCATAGAGGAAGCATGTGAGGTTCTCGGTGCCTTCGTCATGGGCGCGCATAGCGGCCTCGTCGAGCGCTCCTTCGCGGAAATAGCCTTGTACGCTGATGCGATATCGGCCTGCGGCAAGCGTAGGTATCGTCTGATAGATGTCCCACGTGCCCTGCCAGAATTCCATGACGCCGGCTGCGGCACCGCGGCCTTCGCTATTCTTGATGATGGTCCATCCCGTTGTCGTGTTGTCATCAAAGCCGGGGTTCTTTACATATTCGTCGGTGATGTCAATCCATGTCTGTGCGCTGCTAATAGTCGCGATAACAAGCAACAGTGCCGTGAGAAGTGATTTACTCTTCATTAATGCATTTTTTGTGTTGGTTTACAAAAGAAAACGACGCAGACATACTCTGTCTGCGCCGCAAAGATATGAAGTATTTTTCGTTCTGCCTCGTTTTTTTAGCTAATATTTGTATAAAGGCGGTCAGGGGGTGTTTTTTTAACACTTTTAGTGTTCATGCAATCGTTCTCGGACCTATTCTTTGATGTTTGGTTCTTCGAGGCCTATGCCCTTCTTCTTGTCTACCACTTTGAGTATGAGGCCGAGCACGAGAGCCAGCACTCCAAGCACGGCCAGCATGACGAGTGGAGCGGTGTAGTTGAACTGTGTCGGGTCCGTGACGCCGGGATTGGTCTTGTCGAGGACTTTGCCTATGAGCAGAGGGAAGAGCCATAGTCCTATGTTCTGAATCCAGAAGATAAGTGCGTATGCCGAGCCGATGACCTTGGCATCAACGAGCTTAGGTACCGAGGGCCACAGGCTGGCAGGTACAAGCGAGAACGAGGAACCGAGCACGAGTATTGTGAGGTAAGCAATGGCCACGCCGCCAACAGTATTTCCCTTGAAGGCAGGCAGCACAAAAGCGAAAGTGAGGTGGCAGGCAATCAGCAGCAGAGAGCCGAGTATGAGCATTGATGCAGCTTTGCCCTTATGGTCGACATAGCTGCCAAGAATAGGTGTGATGAGCACGGCCAGCAGGGGAAAGACGGCAAAGATTGATTCGGCCGATTGGCGCATAAAGCCCATATAGCAATAGGCCAGCAGCGAGGCGATGGAGAGTCCGAGCAACCCGTACTTCATAATGTCTTTCTTCTGGAAGTTGCTTGCAAAGCCAGCAGCTGCCACGATGAGCATGATGACATATTGTATGATGGTGACTTCCTCACCAGCCCAGAAGGTGCCAGCTTCTGGCTGCGTCAGTGTGAGGTTACATTGAAGCATGTTTACAGCATACTTCTGGAAGGGGAAGATGGCCGAGTAGTAGAGCACGCAGAGCAGTGCCACAAGCCAGAAGCCGCTGGAGGTGAGGATCTGGCCTATGTCAGAGATCTTGAACGGATCGTCCTTCTCCTCGGCTTCGCCCGTCTGCGCATCGAGCCTACGATCCATGAAGAAATAGACGATGGCCATAATCAGTGCAATACACATCAACACTACACCGAAAGCGACGGAACGGCTGACACTAACTACTCCACCCAAGCGTGCGAAATAGGGCGAGAAAATCATCACGGTGGCAACGCCTAAACGTGCCAGCGCCATCTCTGAGCCCATGGCCAACGCCATCTCACGGCCCTTGAACCACTTGACGATACCGCGAGAGACGGTGATGCCAGCCATCTCACAGCCGCAGCCGAAGAGCATAAAGCCGCAGGCTGCACACTTGGCTGAGGCCGGCATGCCCTCGTAGAATGGCGAGACGCCCAGTTCCTCAAAGAGAGGGATATAGTTGAGGTGTGTCGTGAACCATGTGTCGAGGCTGCCCCCTATGAAGGATTCGCTCACAGCGTACCATTTAATCAGGGCACCGACGAGCATCACTACGGTGGAGAGCACCATTGTAAAGCGCACACCCATCTTGTCGAGGATGATACCTGCGAAGATGAGGAAGAAGGCGAAGACGTTGAGGAACACCTCGGAGCCTTGCATTGTGCCGAAAGCCGTTGAGTCCCAGCCGCGGGTCTCCTGCATCAGGTCCTTGATGGGCGAGAGGATGTCCATGAAAATGTAACTGCAGAACATGGCCAGAGCCAGTAGCAGCAGCGCTGTCCAGCGCATGGCGGCACTGTCGCGCAAAGTCTTTTGAATTGCTTGTGTCATTTGTGTCTTATCTCTTTAATAAACGAATTTCTTTCGTCGTCATGCTGATGCCCCGCCCTACCTGTTGGCATACATATCCTCGTAATAGCGCTGATAGTCGCCGCTCGTGACGTTGTCCATCCATGCCTGATTGTCAAGATACCAACGCACGGTGCGTTCGATACCTTCCTCAAACTGCAGCGACGGTTCCCAGCCGAGCTCTCGCTGGAGCTTGCGCGAATCGATAGCGTAGCGCAGGTCGTGGCCCGCACGGTCGGTGACGTAGGTTATCAGGTTCATATCCTCGCCTGTGGCGCGCCCCAGGAGTCGGTCGGTGGTGTTTATGAGTACACGTATGATGTCGATGTTCTTCCATTCGTTGAAGCCACCGATGTTATACGTCTCGGCGACGCGCCCCTGGTGGAAGATGAGGTCAATGGCGCGGGCATGGTCTTCGACGAAGAGCCAGTCGCGCACATTCTCGCCACGGCCGTAGACGGGTAGCGCCTTGCGGTGGCGTATATTATTGATAAACAATGGTATCAGTTTCTCTGGAAACTGGTATGGACCATAGTTATTGGAGCAGTTGGTGACAATGGTGGGCATTCCATAGGTGTCGTGGAAGGCGCGCACGAAATGGTCACTTGATGCTTTGGCTGCCGAGTACGGCGAGTGAGGCTGATATTTCAGGTCTTCGGTGAAGAAGGAGGTGCCGTAAGCGGGATGTGACGCGGCGGGCAAACCATTGGGCGCACAGCCGGCGGACGCCTTCGTCGTGAATGGTGCGGGTATGCCCTCGGGGTGCGT
Source organism: uncultured Bacteroidaceae bacterium (assembly GCA_905235285.1). Taxonomy (GTDB): domain Bacteria; phylum Bacteroidota; class Bacteroidia; order Bacteroidales; family Bacteroidaceae; genus Physcousia. The sequence goes on along the minus strand of CAJOLI010000065.1, from coordinate 3,767 downwards.
CATCTCCAAGGCTCCATAGACCTCATCGGTAGAGATATGGTAAAAGCGCTTGCCTTCATAGCCCTCGGGCCGGTTTTCCCAGTAGAGCTTGGCGGCCTGCAGTAGCGAGAGCGTTCCCATGACGTTGGTCTGTGCGAAGGTGAACGGGTCTTTGATGCTACGGTCTACGTGGCTCTCTGCCGCAAGATGTATGATGCCGGTAACCTGCTCCTCCTGCATGAGGTGCAGCACCCCTTCGAAGTCGCAGATGTCCATGCGCACGAAACGGTAATTAGGGCGGTCCTCGATATCACGGAGGTTGGCCAGATTGCCGGCGTAGGTCAATTTATCGAGGTTGATGATGCGGTAGTCAGGGTATTTATTCACGAAGAGGCGAACTACATGAGAGCCTATGAAGCCCGCGCCGCCGGTGATGATAATGCTGTGCATGATATATTATGAATGACGAAAGTGGAACAACGAATTATGAATGATATATGAATGGGCTTTCGATATCGCGGAGCAGCGGCAGGTGCATGTCCTTCTCGCTGCGGATAGCCTCGGCGAGAGGTATACGCCAGTCGATGCCGAGCGAATCGTCGCAAAGCTGTATGCCACCATCGGACTCTGGATGATAGAATTCGTCGCACTTATACTGGATAACGGCCACGTCGGAGAGCACCGCGAAGCCGTGGGCAAAGCCTTTGGGTATGAACAGCTGTCTGTGGTTGTGCTCCGACAGTTCTGCCGCATAATGGTGCCCGAACGTCGGCGAGCCTTTTCGCAAGTCCACAGCCACATCAAGGACAGCACCACGCACACAGCGCACCAGTTTGGTCTGAGTGAACGGCGGACGCTGGAAATGCAGGCCACGCACTACCCCACCCTGACTCATGCTCTCGTTGTCCTGCACGAAATGGACCGGCCCTATGATTCGCTCGAAGTCGCGCTCCGAGAAGCTTTCGAAGAAATAGCCACGAGCATCCACAAAGACACGAGGCTCGATGAGCAGCACGCCTTCAATCTCTGTCTTCTTAATCACCATAAAGATTCTTCTGAATTAGGAACATATAATCACACGCCCTCGTCGATGCTGTCCTCGAGGGCGGCATCGCTACGCTCGTCGCGCTCTATGACTATGCCTCCCTGATGGTCGACGTGCAGCAGAAGAGGCTCCACCATATCACTCTGAGGCATAGAGACGCTCACGGCAAAGGCCAAGCCAGGCAGCGAGGGGTCAAACATCATGCCGTCGAGGATGCCATGCTGGCGGAAATCGTTGCTCAGGTAGGATGCGAAAGCTCCTTTCGTGAAACTGCGGCTGAAGAACTGTTTCCCTCCAGCCATGATGGAAAGAGTGTAGACGTTGTCGGCATAGCGGACGCCATCGTCATCGACGACAGCCTGGAGGCTGTCGGAAGCCTCACGATGGAGTCTGTAGATATATTCACGCCCGTCGACGACGATTGTGTCTGAGTAATTGTACACCTGCATGCGCTGGATACCGTCAGAAGCCGGCCCCTCAGACTCGTACTCACCTGCACTCTGAGCCTCATCCGTCGATGTCTGCTTAGGCGTGCAAGCGAGCAGAAGAGCAGGCACCATAAGCCATAAATATGAACTCTTTTTCATTGTTACATTTGTTAATTGCGCTGCAAAAATAATCAATTATTCTAAATATCAAGGAAACAGACGATGAGAAAAATGAAAAAACACTATCTTTGCTGCCGTAAATGAAACGAAAAATACTTTTTCACAACTTAATGGTCGTTGCTACTGTTCTTGTCGCTACGGCCTGCACGAGCACGGCTGTCAGGGAGGACACTACAGGCAGCACCTCAGAGTCAGCCGTCGCCGACAGCGTTGACCTCGTCATGGCCGTGGCGCGAACAGCAAAGCTGCACACCGCAGAGTACCACGTCCACAAAATCGTCACGCACTCCGACGTAAAGTTCCTGCGCACTACCTTGCTCGGGCACACCCTCGACACACGACTCTCGCTGGGCGACCGCAAGATTGCAATCCCCATCGACGTCACCCTGAAGGCTTACATAGACTTCTCTGGCTTTAATGAGAGCCAGATAGAACGCTCGCCCGACGGGCAGAAGATCCACATCACACTACCCGACCCCAAAGTCGTCGTCACCTCGTCAAGGATTGACTATCAGTCTACAAAACAATACACCGACATCCTACGCTCCGACTTCACTGACGAAGAGATGACCTACTTCACCGCACAAGGCGTGAGGTCTATACTCAAGATGGTGCCCAAACTCGGCATACTCGCCACCGCCCGTCAGAGTGCAGCACGCACACTAATCCCGCTCATCGCCTCCATGGGCTATTCCGAGAGCGACATCGTCATAACGTTCCGCAAAGAATTCACCGAAAGCGACTTACCACAGCTCATCGACAACGAGCGCAGCGTAGTGAAGTTCTGACAAACCCACACCGGCATGAAACTACAGACCGACAAAAGCAACCATATACTCTCCAACTCGCTGCTCATCATTGCCGCCCTCGTGCTATCAGCACTCGGCGTGCGACGCTGCAACGAGAACAGAGAGATTCTCGACGTCGAAGTTGTACACAGCGACTCCATAGACTTCACGCCTGTGCACATCCGTTCCATTGAGAACATCGGAGAATGGGAATTCCTCGCCATAGCCGACGAGGAACTCGTAGACTCCACACGGCATCGCACCCTCGGGCGCGACGACCGACTCGTGCGTATCTACCACGGCACACTGAGGCTCGGAATCGACCTCCGGCAGGCACGTGAAGGATGGGTGCAGGCTATCGGCGACAGCGTACACCTGCAGCTGCCGCCCGTGCGCCTCCTCTCAGAGCGATTCATCGACGAGGCACGCACGCGAGCCTTCTACGAGAGCGGCACGTGGGATGCGAGAGCCAAGGAACAGATGTACTACAAGGCCGCACGCCAGATGCGACACCGATGCGTGACGCCACAGACCCTGCAACAGGCCGAGGACAACGCGCGCGCGGAACTGACGGCCCTCTTCCAGACATTTGGGTTCAAGAGTATAGGCATCGATTTCGACAAACTATAGCCTTATAAAATACACGCCCAAGCCTTTCTACCGAAACCCTTAAGCCCTTTCGATAGAATCCCTAATCCCTACGTGAGTTCGGTAAAAGAGATATGCCTGGGAAATTTCAGGAGTGCGAATTAGTTTGTACCTTCGCAGCTGCGGAACAACAAGTTACGGACAATTTCTTTGCGGGGCTTATTGCATACAATATACTGCCCATATTAGTTGCATAGAGCTAATCCCCTGCTTACGTTGGATTATGGAGCCAATAGTTTGAGGTGTCCCACCTAGGTGGGACACCTCAAACTATTGGCTGAATCCGCCATTTCACCCTGTTGTATTGAGCATTTCAACCGGTTGCGTTGAGCGCTTCAACCGGTTGTGTTGAATGCTTCGGCCAGTTGCATTGAATGTTTCGGCCAGTTGCATTGAATGTTTCGGCCAGTTGTATTCGCCAAATAAACATTCAAAACAGTATAAAATAGCATCCAAAAGGCATAAAAAGACGCCCAAAATGGCATGAAATGCCCGTTTTTTCACCTAAAAACGCCTATTTAGAGCCGTTTTTCACCTTGTTTTCGGCATTTAATTTGCTTTTTTCACTTAGTCATTACTATGGCTATCAGCTGTTTATACTGACCTCAACTGAAAAAGGTTGTCACTTTTTGGAGAGTTAAACTTAACTGGTTATTATAAAAATTACTATCTCACTAAAAGCGTTTACCTCTTCTGATT
>CAJOLI010000064.1 GCA_905235285.1 uncultured Bacteroidaceae bacterium | reverse complement strand
GTCCCGTTCCGGTGACGGGCGCGGGCCGGACGGACACCGGGGTCCATGCGGCAGACTACGTCTGCCATTTCGACCTGACAGGTCCCCTGCCCTTCGAGGCATCTGATTTTTGCTACAAATTAAATGCCATCCTGCCCCGTTCGGTCGTAGTCCACACGGTCCTTCCGACCACCGAGGATTTCCACGCCCGCTTCAGCGCGACGCAGCGTTCCTATACCTATTTCATCCACAGGAAGAAAGACCCTTTCTTGGCCGCTTACTCCTGGCAGTGCGGCTTCCCCGGCCTGGACTTCGACGCGATGAACGAGGCCTGTCAGTACCTCCTGGGCACGCATGACTTCTCCTGTTTCGAAAAAGCCGGCGGCGCGAACAAAACCTCCCGCTGCACCATCACCGAAGCCTTCTGGAAACCCTACACCCCTACCCATGTTTCCTTGATGGACTTTGGCTTTACTCCGGAGGAGGGTGTTGTATCCGAAACCTCCTCCTGCGGCCAAAGTCCGACTTGTCATTTCGAGCGAAGCCCGGAGGGCGGAGTCGAGAAATCTGCTTATTGGTATTTCCGCGTTAGCGCAGACAGGTTCTTACGGAATATGGTCCGGGCAATCGTGGGCACCTTAATCGAGGTCGGGCGAGGAAAGCACGATCCGGCGTGGGTGAAGGAACTCATCGAGACGGGGACGCGCGGGGATGCCGGGGAGTCGGTACCCGGGCATGCGCTGTTTTTGAGCAAGGTCCAGTATTGACCTGAAAACCAAGGACATAAAAAGGGCCGCCCCGGGGAGCGGCCCGATTCGTTCGGTCAGCAGACCGGCGGCCTACTTGTAGGTGTACGGGAGGTCGCCCTTGGTCCAGGTGGTGCCGTCGCCCCAGCCCGGATTCTGCTCCAGGACGCCTTCGGACAGGGTCACCTGGTCCTCCGGGATCTTGAAGAAGCCGCCCTCGGTGGCCTGGTAGCGCTGCATGAAGTCCACGGTGAACTTGTACTCGCCCACGCCCGCTTCGTTCAGGATGTGGTTGCCCACCTGGTTCTTCACGATTTCGGAGACATCGCCCCAACGGCGCAGGTCGTTCCAGCGGATCGCCTCGAAGCAAAGTTCGTAGCGGCGCTCCTTCTTCAGGTTCTCGAGGGTGTAGTAGTCTGCGATGTATCCGCTGAAGTAGTCGTATGACAGGCGATAGTCTACGATGGCGCAGTCGAGCGAGGGGTCGTCGAAGGTCAGGTAGAGGATGCGGTTTTGCACTCGCCATGTGAAGTAGGAGGTGACGGCGTGTCGTGCGTAATAGTCGACCTGTACGCCACTGCCCCGGTCGTAGCTCCAGCCTCTGTTGAACTCAATCTCTGAGCCTCGTGCACGCTCTCCGTTGTAGTACATGTCCATGTCGCCAAACCAGTGTCCGCTGACGGCGTTTCCGATTTCATCGTCGTCGTCGAGGCAACTGGTGAGAGTGACAACGGCAGTGCTCATTATGGCAAGCAAGCAGAGGAGCTTCTGAAAGTGTGATGTAATAGTCTTCATAGCAGTTTATTATTGTTTTTGTTATTAACTCACTGCAAAGGTAGAGGTTTGGGAGGACCTGTGGAAGTGCTTTTCCCTATTTCTGTGTGGGAAATATCCTATCGCGAGAGGTGTTTTACTATTGTGCCGGCAAACACATGAAGTTGATAAATTATTCAAAGAGATTTTCTTGAGATTTTTGAGGAACGAAGTGACGATGATGAGGATTCTATTATTAGTCTTCAATCTTCAATAATCACTCATTACTCTTTACGCTTAAAGCCCTCTTGCCTTGTATATCAACTCTTTAGCTTCGTTGATTTCGCGCATTTTCTTTTCGGCAGCAGCCCGTACATCTTCACCCAGCGAAGCTACGCGGTCGGGGTGGTGCTTGACCACGAGACGTTTGTAGGCAGCCTTGACCTCATCGTCAGTTGCCGACGGGTCAATCTCAAGAACGGCATAGGCAGCATCGAGAGTCGTAGCGCCCAAGTTAAGCATCGAGTTGAGTTCTGATTCGTCAAGCCCTAACTGAACGGTCACCTCGCGCAAGGCGCGTATTTCCTCTTGGGCGACGCGTCCGTCGGCCTTCGCCACCATGGCTAACAACTGGAGTAGCTGCAGACGTTGCGGGCGGTTTAGTACTCGGCGCAGTTGCTGGCACGCTTCTATTATAACTTGCCGGTATGATCCGGCGCTCTGTGCCTCCATCTGTTTCTGTCGCTCGAACAGCTTCAGCATGATGGCATTACCCTCGTCGACGGCTGCTTGTCCGAAGTTCTGTCGCAGGAAGGTGCGCATCGTCTCCATCTCAGAGTGCATGATCTTGCCGTCGGCTCGTATGATGTAGCTGGCGAGCGTCAGCATCGAGAAGAGGAAGCCGTTGCGAGTGCCGTAGTCGACGCCCGCAGAGCCACCATAGCTTCCGCCCGACGAGTAGCTTCCGCCCGACGAGTAGCTTCCGCCCGACGAATAACTTCCGCCTGACGAGTAGCCCTCATTCTCAGACTCGAAATAGCCGCCAGCGGAGAAACCATTGTCGTCCGTCAGCCTGTCAAACAAGGCTCCCAGCACGAAACCTGCCAGCGCACCTATCGGGCCGCCGGAGAGCAGGCCGAGGAAGCCGCCAATCCATTTAGCTTTTGCCATATCTGTGTGTACGGGGCCAGCCCGTAGGTTTTAGTGTTTATGTGCACAAAGATACAATAAATCTTAACTCTCAGCCCTCGAAAAACATTTTTTCGTATTCCAGCTCTCACTTTTCAGCCCTTTTTTGCAGAGGAAAGCAAAAAAAAGCTATCTTTGCGCTCATGAAACGCATCCTGCTTAACTTCATCGTGTGCATGGCTGCTCTGGCTTCGGCCTTCGCACAGACCTACACTCCTACGGAGAGCAACCTCGAGGCTCGCCGGCAGTTCGAGGGCTTCCGCTTCGGCATCTTCATCCACTGGGGCATCTACAGCGAGTTTGCACAAGGCGAGTGGTACCTCAACAGCGGCAACCTGAGCCATGAAGAGTACTCCAAGGCTGCCTCGTGCTTCTATCCCATACGCTTCGATGCGCAGGCTTGGGTGAGTGCCATCAAGGACTCGGGTGCCCGCTACATCACTTTTACCAGCCGCCACCACGACGGCTTCTCGATGTTCCATACGCGGCAAAGCAGCTATAACATCGTTGACGCCACGCCCTTCCGCCGCGACGTTCTCAAGGAGCTTGCTGACGCTTGTGTCGAGCAGGACGTGAAGCTGCATCTCTACTATTCCATTCTCGACTGGATGCGCCCCGACTATCCGCTGGGACGCACGGGACACAACACGGGGCGTAAACTCACGCCCAACTACGACTCGTATTTCCGCTTCATGCAGGCTCAGGTCCATGAGTTGTTGACGCGCTACGGACACATCGGGGGCCTATGGTTTGACGGCTACTGGGACCACGATGCCGATTCCATTCCCTTCGACTGGCACATGCCAGAGTTCTACAGCTATATCCACCGCCTGCAGCCTGACTGTCTGATAGGCAACAACCACCACATCACGCCCATCACGGGTGAGGACTTCCAGATGTTCGAGCGCGACTTGCCCGGAGAGAACAGCGCAGGCCTCTCAGGTCAGGAGATTAGTCGCCTGCCGCTCGAGATGTGTCAGACGATGAACGGCATGTGGGGGTATAAGGTTGCCGACCAGAACTACAAATCGACCACAGAGCTCATCCGGCTCATAGCACGCGCAGCAGCCAAGAACAGCAACCTGCTCATGAACATAGGTCCACAACCCAATGGCGAACTGCCGGCTACGGCTCTTGACCGCCTCCAGGGCATAGGACGCTGGATGCGAGTTCACGGTGAGAGCATCTACGGCACACACGCCGCCGACGTACCGGAGCAGAAGTGGGGCGTAGCGACACAGAAGAACGGGCAGCTCTTCCTCCACGTTTTCGACACCGAGGCTGAGACCATAGAGTTGCCATGGTTGGCGGCCAGACCTCGTTCCGTGAAGGCTCTCGCAACAGACACTCCTCTGAAGTTCAACCTCAATCAGCATGACAAGACGCTAATTATTCAGCTGCCTGCAGAGCGCGACCCGTCAGACTTTGTAGTTCTTCTGACTACTAAACATCTCAAGTTTCGGAAGTAGCGAATAACCTATGATTTTCAAATATTTATTTTATCAAGAATTAGAGAATTAGAGAATTAGAGAATAATAATTGCCTATGTTTGAATTTTCCCGAATTAGAGAAACGTTTTTGCGATGCAAAAACCTTCTTTCAAATCTCATCAATTCATTGAAGCAAAGAAAATTCTCTAATTCTTGAAGTGTCAAGCGAGCAAGCTCGAGCGCTCTAATTCTTGATTAAAAAAATATAACAAGCGAAACTTGATTAAACATTAAATTCGAATCATGACTCTTGAAGTATGCTGTGGTTCGCTCGCCAGCGCCATACAAGCTGTTCAGGGTGGGGCAGGGCGTATCGAACTCTGTTCCGCTCTCGCTCTCGACGGACTCACTCCTTCTATAGGTACTCTCTGCCTGCTCAGAGACCATTTTCCCGACCTCCGCATCCATGTACTCATACGGCCTCGTGAAGGCAATTTCGTCTATAGTGAAGATGAAGTCCGGCAGATGGAGGCCGATATCCGTGCCGCCGCAACGTTCGGGGCCACGGCTATCGTCTCAGGAGCCCTGACGACAGAGCACGCCATAGACATCAAGACGACAAGGCGGCTCATGCAGGCTGCACCAAACCTTCCCTTCACATTCCACCGGGCTTTCGACCGCATCGCAGACCAAGCAGAGGCGCTCGAGCAGCTCGTCAGCCTGGGTTGCGACCGCGTGCTCACTTCCGGTGGAGCCCCCACAGCCGAAGCTGGAATCCCGCGCCTGCGAAACCTCGTCCAGCAGGCGGCAGGTCGCATCCTCATTCTTCCCGGCGGAGGCGTCAACAGCAGCAACGCACGACGCATCCTTGACCAGACAGGTGCCACAGAGATTCATGGCTCATGCTCACGTGGCACTCCTGAAGGCCTCAGTATTACCTGCGCTGACGAGGTGCGGGCCGTCATGAATATTATCAGAGAGTGAATACACAAAAGCCCCGCCGACAGAATTCAACGCTGTCGGCGGGGCTTTCCGATTGTCAGTGCAACTTGCTTGCAGGGGACTTATTGCAGGGTGCCAGCCTCTGCGGCTTTGATCATCTCGTCGCTGGCATAGAGGTAAACCTCTACACGGCGGTTCTGAGCTTTGCCGGCAGCAGTGGAGTTGTCTGCAACAGGGTTATCTTCGCCCAGACCTGCGACTTCCTTAATCTGGCCGTTGGCGACGCCTTGCTTGAGCAGGTAGCTGCTGACCGACAGGGCGCGCTGCTGCGACAGTTCCTGATTCTTCTGCTTGCTTTGTTCGGCTGTGCTGTTCTTCCAGCCCGCATTGTCGGTGTAGCCGATGATGCCTACGCTCATGTCAGAGTTCGGGATGAGCACGTTGCTGGCAAAGTTGTTAAGCGAGCTCTGTGCTACGGCGTTCAGGGCTGACTTGCCCGTCTGGAAGAGGATGCCGCTGTCGAACGTGACCTTTACGGCCTGGTAGCCGTTGCCGTCAGTGATGGTTTCTACCTGGGCATTCGCAATCTTTTCGGCCTCAGCCTTTGCCTTGTCCATCTTACGACCAATAAGCACACCGGCTGTCGTGCCTGCTACAGCACCTGCAGCTCCGGCGATGCCGGCCCACTTGCCCTTGTTGCCGCCCTTGGCAATGATAGCGCCGAGGGCCGAACCGAGGGCTGCTCCGCTCGAGCCGCCGATGAGACCGCCCTTGGCGGTGTTGTTCATGTTGCAAGAATCAAAGCACAGAAGGGCGCACAGCCCGAGTGCATAATACTTAAGTCCTTTCATGTTTTTGTGTGTTTTGATGAAATTTGTAGTATAATGTGTTATTTAATACACATTTCATGTGCAAAAGTAAGCATTTTCTAATAACTACAAAGCAAAACTGGCAGATTTATTCGTTCATTTTGCAATATTTCACTATCTTTGCGCCGCAAAACATAAAAATGTTTACTAAGAAAATTATGGCAAAAGAACTTAAGAATCTTACAAAACGTAGCGAAAACTACTCTCAATGGTATAATGAACTCGTCGTCAAGGCAGACCTGGCAGAGCAGAGCGACGTCCGCGGCTGCATGGTCATCAAGCCCTATGGCTATGCCATCTGGGAGAAGATGCAGCACAAGCTGGACGCCATGTTCAAGGAGACGGGCGTGCAGAACGCCTACTTCCCCCTGCTCATCCCGAAGAGCTTCCTCTCGCGCGAGGCCGAGCACGTCGAAGGCTTCGCTAAGGAGTGTGCCGTCGTCACCCACTATCGCTTGAAGACCAACGAGGCGCACGACGGCGTCGTTGTTGACCCCGAGGCACGCCTCGAAGAGGAGCTCATCATCCGTCCTACCTCCGAGACCATCATCTGGAACACATATAAGAACTGGATACATTCTTATCGCGACCTGCCGCTGCTCATCAACCAGTGGGCCAACGTCATGCGGTGGGAGATGCGCACACGCCTGTTCCTGCGCACAGCCGAGTTCCTCTGGCAGGAAGGGCACACCGCCCACGCCACGCGCGAAGAAGCTGAGGAACGCGCGCGCATGATGCTCCGCGTCTATGCCGACTTTGCCGAGAAGGTGATGGCCGTGCCCGTCATGCAAGGCGTCAAGAGCGAGACCGAGCGCTTCGCCGGCGCCCTCGACACCTACACCATCGAAGCCATGATGCAGGACGGCAAGGCGCTGCAGAGTGGCACCAGCCACTTCCTCGGCCAGAACTTCGGGCGGGCTTTCGACGTGCAGTTCCTCAACAAGGACAACCAGCCCGAGTACGCTTGGGCCACCTCGTGGGGCGTCTCGACACGTCTGATGGGCGCTCTCATCATGACGCACTCCGACGACAACGGCCTCGTGCTGCCCCCCGCACTCGCGCCCATCCAAGTCGTCATCGTGCCTATCTACAAGACCGAGGACGAGCTGGCACGCCTGCGCGAGCGCCTCGGCGCCATCGCCGACGAGCTCAAGGAGCTGGGCATCAGCGTCAAGCTCGACGACAACGACCAGAAGCGCCCGGGCTTCAAGTTTGCCGACTACGAGCTCAAGGGCGTGCCCGTGCGCCTCGTCATGGGGCCGCGCGATATGGAGAACGGCACCATCGAACTCATGCGTCGCGACACGCTCGAGAAGGAGACACTCTCCATCGAAGGCATCGCCCAGCACGTGAAAAACGTCCTCGACGACATGCAGACCGCCATCTTCGAGAAGGCCCGCAAGTACCGCGACGAGCACATCTACGAGTGCGACGACTACGAAGAGTTCAAGAGCCGCATCAAGGACGGCGGCTTCTTCCTCTGCCACTGGGACGGCACCGCCGAGACCGAGGCCCGCATCAAGGAAGAGACGCAGGCCACCATCCGCTGCGTGCCCTTCGCCTTCGAGCAGACGCCCGGCACCGACATGGTCAGCGGCAAGCCCGCCAAGTACCGCGTTCTCATCGCGCGAGCCTACTGATACGATAAGGACATGAAATGGATTCCCACCTTATTCGCAGCTGAGGCCATCCCCAGCGCCATGATCACTTTCGTGGCGATGCTGATGTTCCTGCAGCTGGGCATAGGGTGGGAAACCTGTACTCTGCTGTGCGCTCTGCTCACGCTGCCATGGGTGCTGAAGAGCTTTGTCCGGCGTAAGGTGCGCCAGGCCGGCCGCTTCGCCATAGTCCTGCGGGGCGTAGAGGTGCTCATCTTCCTGACCCTCTGTCTGCTCGCCTTCAGCTTCAATACCTCGAAGGCCAGCGCGTATCTGATATTCACGAGCCTCTTCGTGCTCTGCCTCCTCTGTGCCTGGCACGAGCTGGCGGCACGTATGTACTACGAACGGATGCTTCGCCCACGCCAGCAGCGCCTCTACAACGGCCCCAAGATGTTCGCCTCGCAGGTCAGCACCATCCTCACCTACGGCGTCATGATAGTCCTCGTAGGCTTCCTCGAGGTGTTCTACCACAACCGCCGCAACGCGATACCCTATTCCTGGAGCACGGCCGTCTACCTGCTGGCAGGTTTCTATCTGCTGCTCGTCCTCTGCAACCTCTTCACGTTGAAGCAACCCCGCATCAGCGACGCCAGCCAGGGTGAGACCCTTGGCGACGCCGTGCGGGCCGAGATACGCGTCATCGACCGCATAGCCCACAAGCCCCGCTGGCTGCTCGTCGTCGCAGCCCTCGGGTTCTACCTCCTGCCCCAGTCGCTGATGTTCTGCACGCGCGTGCTCTTCCTGATGGCCCCCGTGGCCGATGGAGGCTTAGGGTGCTCACTGCAGTGGGTCGGCCTGGCACAGGGCACGGTAGGCGTCATAGCCTTCTCTCTGGGCCTCTGGCTCGGCTATCGCTTGAGCACGCGCCGCAGCCTGTTCTGGCCACAGGCCCTGGCGATGCCCCTGTCGCCCGTGGTATATCTCGTGATGACGCAGTGTCCGCCGTCAGCGCTGCTGCCCCTTTGCATGGCCACCTTCGCCGCCCAGTTCTGCTTCGGTTTCGGGCTCAACGGCTGCATGGTATTCGTCCGTTACATATCCGGAGAGCGTTATCGCAGCACGATAAACTACCTGTACATCCCCGTCGTCTCGCTGGTCATGCTGCTCCCGCTGGCCATCTCCGGATGGCTCGCACGGGCTACGGGCTTCGCCACGTTCTTCCTCATCGACTCCCTCTTGGCCCTGCCCTCATGGCTCGCCGCCTACGTCGTCCGTTCCAGGCTCTTAAAGGGGCACCAATAAACCGCAGTCAAGTTTTCGCAATTATGGTCGGAATGATAACAAATATTTCCGACCACAAAGGAATCTCCGATACTTGACGGTAGTATCGAGTCTTCTTCTCCGCTGGATCTCATGCAAAAGTGCCAATTTTTTGTATGACCTGACGCCATGATGTATATGTATCGTTGCATTTGAACATTTATTCCTTTGATTGGGTAATACCGAGGGCGGCTATTCTTCGTAATTTTGTCCGCAAAATCTTAATATTTCAACAAAATCTATGACAAAGAAACTTCTTTTATCTCTGCTGCTGATGGCCGCAGGCTTCGGCGCCTATGCTCAGCAGACCGAGGGCACGAGCGACCTTCTCGCTGATGGCGAGGAGCTGATGACGGCCGCCATGGCCCGCCTCTTCAACCAGAATACGAGCGTCGTCTCGCAGCGCTACCAGTGGTCGGACAAATACAAGCGCGGCGATGCCAAGGGCAATGGCAACAGCACCATATGGCCCCAGGGCTTCGGCCTGGCTGCCCTCGCACAGATGGCCTTGGCTGAGGGCGAAGGCGAGCGCTACGAGGAATACGGGAGTGCTGCCTCGAAGCTGGCTAACCAGTTCCCAACATACATCACTAACTACAACAACATACGGGGCTACAGCGTCTACGGCGGCGTGGAGCATCGCTTCCTCGACGATAACGCATGGGCTGCGCTGGGGCTGCTTGATGCTTACGAGATGCAGCCGAATGCCACGTGGCTCACTGGCGCCAAGATGGTGGCTACGTATTTGGTGCAGGCCGGGCGCCTGCTGGAGGAGAACCCGCCAGGGGGCGGCGGTATGTACTGGCAGGACTCGCCCGCCAGCGACACTAATACCTACAAGACCAAGAACACGGCCAACAACGGCCCTGCCATCGTCATCTTCTGCCGCCTCTATGAGATTACCGGCGACGAGAGGTACCTCGAATATGCCCGTATGACTTATCAGTGGCTCTACAACACGCTCCTCGACAAGTCGTCGTGGCTGATGTGGGATGCCCTGAACGTTGAGACGGGCAAGATAAACACTTACCAAGCTCCCTATACCACTGGCACGATGCTCCACGCGGCCTCCATACTCTACAGGATTACGGGCGAGAGCAAGTACAAGCGTACGGCCGACAATATCGCCGTAGCGGCCTATCGCCGGTGGTTCGAGAACTACAACTCCGAAGTCCTGGGCCAAAACATCAAGCTGGTCAGGACGGAGGGCAATACTCATTCCGATGATATCGTTGTACTGATGCGTGCTTACGAGGAATATGCCCGCATCAGCACCAACCACCGCTACCTCACCGCCTTTGCCCAGTCGCTGCGCCAAATCTGGGCCACTCGTCGCGATGCCGAGACGGGGCTGATGAACTACGACTGGAAGGGAACGGCCACGCAGGACGAGTGGACATCCCTCGGCCAGACGGGCTACGTCGAGATGTACGCTCGCATGGCCCGGCTCGAAGCCCAGGGGCTCGTGCCTGCTGGCGAGAGCTATGTTTACACTACTATCGAGGCAGAGAATACCACCAAGAGCAGTGGCGTGAAAACGGACGACGACGAGCGCTGCTCGGGCGGAAAGCGTGTGGGCTATGTGGGTAACGGCAGGACGCTGACGTTCAGATACACCGCTGAGCAGGACGGCCTCTACGAGCTCACTACATACTACATGACGGCCACACAACGGAACATCGAAGTGACGGTCAATGGCACCGACAGCTACACCATCGCTTGTCCCGACACTAAGAGCTGGGACGGATCCAACATAGGTAACATCTCATTGGATATCGTGTTGAACAAAGGCGCCAACACCATCGTCGTAGGTAATGCCACCGGCGATGCGCCCAATATCGACAAATTTGATATCGCATACGTCGGACAGCCTGAGCCGGAACCCGAGCCGGAACCGGAACAGCCCATAATAGCCTCTGCAGGGGTCGCATCGCCCGACGGTTCCTTGGCCGTGACGCTCGAGTGTAATGCTGCTGGGGAGGTGACATACTCCGTGACGCAAAACGGCACGCCGCTGATCAATCGCTCGCGCCTCGGTTTCGAGGAACGCACCACCTTCACCGGCATCGGAGAACAGAGCGTAGCAGAGATGCATGAGCCTTACGACCAGCTGCATGGCAAGACCAGCCACTCCGACAACCACTACCGCCTGCTGCAGGCTGAGCTCACAGGCGCCACTGAGGCCGAGAAGCTCACTGTGGAGTTCCGCCTCTACGATCATGCCGTGGCTTTCCGCTACGTCATGCCAAGTGGCAGCCTGAAGACTTTCAGCGGTGAAGTGACGGAGTTCAACTTCGCTTCCTTCAAGCAGGCGCTGGCTTTGTCCTACAGCAACGACTACACATGGTACTACTACATGCATCCCTGGACCGAACTGAACAACGCCCGAGGCTACAACGAGCCTGTGCTCGTGGAGACGGGCATCGGCGACACCTATGTCCTCATAACCGAGGCGGCTCACTACGGACAGACTGCCGGCAACGCTATCCGGCAGGGCGACGAAGAGGGACAGCTACGCTTGCAGCTGATGGTGCCTGAAGGCAAGTCCACACGCTCTGATATCAAATATCCATTTACCACGCCATGGCGCACTCTCATCATAGGCTCCACGGTGGACATCGTAGAGTCAAACGTCATCAACGACCTGAATCCACCGACGGAGATGGAAGACTTGAGCTGGATTCGTCCAGGACGCGTCAGCTGGAACTGGGCTGGCGAGGACCGCAAGAATACCGGCGACATCAACGTGGCACGACGCTACGTCGATCTGGCCAAGCACCTGGGATGGGAGTACGTTCTCATCGACGAAGGATGGAAGGGGCGTTTCACGCTGGACGAGTTCGTGCCATACGCCACTGAGCAAGGCGTAGGCGTCATCGTATGGTACCACAACAACGATTTCTCAACCGCCTATTCCACCTGCCTCCGACAGATGCAAGAGATAGCGGCCAAGGGCGTCAAGGGCGTCAAGATAGACTTCTTCGATGGCGACCAGCAAAGTGTCATCCAGAAATATGAGACCATACTGAAGGCTGCTGCAGAAGCTAAACTCATGGTGGACTTCCACGGTTGCACAAGGCCTACGGGCTGGGATCGTACCTATCCCCACCTGATGACCATGGAGGGCGTCCTCGGAGGTGAGTTCCTGCTCGACCAGCCCCACATGAATCAGGCCGACCACTCCGCCAATCTTGTGGTAACGCGTAATGTCTTGGGCTCCATGGACTTCACGCCCACCAAGCTGGCGCAGCGCACAGGCTCGCTGAAGACTCATTCCAGTACCAACGAGAATCCTTACACGACGTGGTCTTATCAGTTGGCTCTATGGACTTTGTTCGAGAGCGGATACCAGTGCCTTATCGACTGTCCAGACAACATCATCGATAGCCCCATAGAACCTGCCCTACGCACCATACCTACCGCATGGGATGAGACGCGGTGCATTGAAGCCGTGCCCACCAAATATGCCACGATTGCACGCCGAAACGGCACCGACTGGTACGTCGCCAGCGTCAGCAAGTCTGCACGCAGCCTCAGGTTGCCACTGACCTTCCTGACAGAAGGACAGACATATTATGCCTACATCTACCGCGACGGCACAGCATCACAGTTTGACATCGCTTTCCAGAAGAGTCAGGTCACTTCTGCCACAACGCTCAACATAAGCATTCGTCCTAACGGCGGAGCGACAGTAATCATAAGCACAAACCCCAACCTGCCGACGATGCAGACAACCTCCTATGAGGGTGAAAACGCTACCGGAGGTGCCCTTGCCGAAAACGTACATTGCTCCAGTGGTAAATACAAAACCCGTATTGATAGCACCAGACCTCTACAGTTCCGTTCCGTCAGGGCAAACGCCGCAGGCGAATACGCTCTCACGATCTACTATATGCTACCAGACGATAGTCGCCAGGCATATATCCAAGTGGGCGACGATGGCGAGAAGCTCTACTATGACTTCCACCAACGCGACGACTATGACAATAGCAAAGGACTCGTGCTCGGCATGAAGACGGTCTACGTACAGCTGCAAGAAGGAGCCAACCGCATCTACTACGGCAACGAGAATGGCTCGGCGCCCGACATCGACAAGATAACCATTACCCCGACAAAGCAGACGCAGGACATCATCGATGGCATACAGGAGACCGCTGCCGAGCTTAACACTGTTGAACAGGCTCTGCGCCTCGAAGGCGACTACATCGTTTGCTCAACACTCGACCAAGGCACTCTCAACATCTTCGACGTCAGCGGACGACTCCTGCAGAGCAGCCCCGTCGGTGCTGGACTGACAAAGGTCAAGGTGGCCGCACGCGGCTACGTCATTGCAAGCCTCAACGTCAACGCTCGAGCCTTCGCCCGGAAGTTTATTATAAAGGATTAAGGGGGCTTCTACAAATTGCCTCTTTGGAAATTTATGATTACTCAAGTTCCGCAAGTTATATTTTTAATCAAGAATTAGAGAATTAGAAAATTTTCTTTGCTTCGATGAATTGATGAGATTTGAAAGAACGTTTTCGTTAAGCCAAACGATCAGCCTGAAGCTCGCTTCAAAGGCTGTCATGGCGAGAAAAGGTGCAATTTATTGAAGGTTTTTGCATCGCAAAAACGTTTCTCTAATTCTCTAATTCTTGATAAAATAAATATTTGAAAATCGTAGGTTATTCGTTACTTCCGAAACTTGAGATGATTATTTGAGCGGGGAATCTTATAAATTCCCCGCTCAAATTGTTCTTAATCTAAACCTGACACCTGTTATAGAAACTTTTAGCGGACAGCAATAAATTCTTTTCGAGAATAAACCCAAATCGGTCATTAGAATCCATGTCGGTGCGCTATTTGTTTTGAGCAGATTTTCGTTATCTGTAAGCGAGCAATGC
>CAJOLI010000063.1 GCA_905235285.1 uncultured Bacteroidaceae bacterium | reverse complement strand
TTTGTTCATCTGTTAATCTATTCATCTGACAAGCCAAAGGAGGCCAGTTGCTCAGCCGAAAACACCCAGTTGAATGCGTTGTTCCATCACGACCGAACAACAGACTTAGCCAATACCTTTTCGGTATATACACAAGATGTTTTAAACCCAAATCGGTTATTGAATTCATGTCGGTGCGCTATTTGTTTTGTGCAGATTTTCGTTATCTGTATGGGAACAATGCGGGCATTGTGACCGCGCAGATGGCGGAAAGATGCCAAAACAAATAGGGCAACAACGTGGATAAAAGCATAAGAAGCATAGCTTAAAAGACATCTTTGGTCTAATGACCGATTTGGGTTAACACAGCTGTGCCGGTGTCTCTTATGAAAGAACACCGGCACAGCACCTAATATCATTGTCAATGACAAAGTCAGCTATTACCATTCATCGTCCCAGACGACCGGATTTTGGCTTTTGACGCCAGCGTCAATCGGGCCCTCATCATCCCATGTTCCACCATAAGTGGGAGGATTATCGTCTATTCCACTTGTATTATCGGTTAAGGATATTGCAATCAAGTGTTCTACGTATAGGTGAGAACAGACGGAATGACATATTTCTTTTTCATATCTTTTATTTTTATTATATTTGAACGAGGAATGTTTGAAGTCCCCTATAATCTTATCGTAATCTGCCATCCTCATTTGATTACCACTTTCTTTCCATTGTGGATATAGACACCTTTGCGTACCTTGTCCACTTTTATGCCTTGTAGAGTATAGGTGTCGTCAGTGCCCTGTCTGCTTTCCTCCGTCAGTTCCGTGATAGCGGTTGGTGTGCCATCGATGGACAGGCGGAGCCCCTTGATGTCATTCGTTATCACGGGTTGGAAGTATGCCCGTGTACCCTTCAGGTTGACATTAGCGTTCTCGCCCACCTTGTAGAGTTTATTGTCTGAGGCAATGAAGAAGTTGCCGGCAGGTAGCTGTGTCACTGCGTCATAGGATCCGACAAAGTTGATGTTGACGTCCACCTTCACGGGCTCAGCCTTCTCTATCGTGACGTATGCGAACGAGTAAGGTGCCGTATTGCTCACGCCGTAGATGAATACGGGCTCGTTGGCAGGGATGGAGTTGCTTGGTTCGAAGTTGAGCGTATAAAGGTCATTCTCGCCTGTGGCGCCGGTGTAGCGTGCCACCTTTGTTTCGCTGCCGAAGACGGCTGCCACATCTTTCACCTCGAAGGGCAGTACGAGCGTATTCCAGGCTTTGGCGTTGAAAGTGCGGGTCAGCGTCACGTTGGCAATGCCTGCTTCGGGAGTGTAGTCAGTGTCCTCGTCGATGTCGACCTTCGCAACGTCGATTTTGGTGTATTTCACGTTCTTGAAGGAGAGCCAAACGCCCTGTGAGCTGCTGGCTGGGATGTTGAGCGTCAGCACCAGCACGCCATCATCGCCGACACGACCGTAGACCGTGTAGTTGCCAGCCCTGAAATGGTCGGTGTAGAGTTCACCCTCGAGTTTGACCGGTGTGCCGTCGTTGAGCTGGAAGGTGATATTGTCGGGTAGATTGTCGTTTGTCACATCATTCGTCTTAATGCGTGTACGTGCCCAGATGTCCACTTTATAGTCTCCGGGTTCGAGGTCGGTTACAGTGGCTTTGAAGGTGTGGGCAACGGTAGTTGCATGGTATCCGTCGGCCACCTCGTAGAAAGGCGTTACGAAACCGGGGACATCAGGTTCTACAGACCAGGTGTTTATGTAGAGTGCACCTTCCTTGTCTCGCATCTGTGTGTCACCCTCCTTCCAAGCACTGAGCAGGTATTCATCTATTGTGTTTGCGTTTATGTTGTCTTGGTCGCGGAATGTGCGACGCTCAAGGGCGCTGGCTTCGTCGTCGGTCAGCATGCCGTTGTCGTAGACGGTCTGATATGCGCTGAAGGTTGCAATGGCTTCGGCTGTGACGACGTTGGTGGCATCCATTTCGGCTTTGATGCGGTCCAGGGCGACCTTGGCGGCAGCGTAGGCCGTGATGGAGGTGAGCGCCGTAGCCGTAGCGTTGTTCAGGCGTATAGTGGCATCTTGGATGCTGGCCACGTTTGATTTATTCAGGGTCTCGTCGGCAGCGATGGCAGCGAGCAACTCATCCTTCTCAGCGGCGTTCATCGGCTGCGTGGTGTCCACATCCTTAGCAGCAGCCAGTGCCTCGTTGTAGGGTTCGAGGAAGAGGTCGATATCCTCGACGGAGTAGTAGAGCTTGAAATTTGTGAAAAGCGTCCAGCTTCTTTCTGCCAATTGCTGGTCGAGCCTAAGCCCAATCTTCACGTCAGCCATAGTCTCGTCGGAAATATATAGCAATTCGTTCAGATATTGCCCATCTGCAAGGGCAGCAAGACCCGACTCCAGATCTGTTGCCGAACCTTCTTGAATGCTCCTCATCTTTACTGAGGAGGTATTCATGCAGACGAGAGCGGGAATATTGTTGCGGTCTGCATTACGCGCGTCGTTTTCGTCTACGGAGATGCGATGGAATGCGTTGACATTAAATTTATATGTTCCGGCAGGTAAGGTCGGCAGCAACTGATAGAAATCGTAGCCGCCATTGAAGTATTCGTGGCCGGTGATGTCTCCGCTCGTCACTTTTCCTAAACCTGTTGCCGTACCCGTTTTCGTCCATCCGGTGCGTTTTTCGAGCTGGAAGAGCGGGTTGTAGATGAGCGAGGTGAGGTCGAAGTACTTGCCCGGAATGTTGGTTGCGCTCACGAATTCAGCGTATGCATCGTAGAGAGCCTTGATTTGAGTGTTGAGAGCATCCACGGTCGTGGCGGCTTCTGCGGCGGTGTTGACTGTAGTCAGGGCAGACTTCAGGGTTGCCACCTTCGTTCCGTCTTCGTCGGTATAAACCTCTGTCTGGGCGATGATGGGATTCTGCTCATTGTCTTTATACAGATACTTGTAGTGGGCATAAGTATCTACCAAGTCACTGGCAGTGCTGACCTTCGTGTTGATGTCATCAATGGCCGCGTCGAACGCCGCGATGTTTTCGACAAAGGAGCGCTCAGGCAGTTCCAAACTTTCTTTCGTGTAGGTAGTGCTCAGAGCGTTGAGTGCATCCTTGGCACCTTGCGGGATATCCAATGCCACAGCAGCGGGGACCGTTGCGAGAGCCGCAGCGAGGCGCGCTTCGGCATCAGTGTAGTCCACACCGTAGTAGTAGAGATGGAAATTGTCGAAGAGTGTCCAGCACTCGCCCGTGCCGAACATTTTCTCCTTCAGGCCTATGGTGAGCTCGTTTCCGACGAGCGTATTGCTGACCGCTACACGTGCATACGTGGGGTCGCTGTTCATGGCAGCGAGAGCGTCAGGCACCTCAGTGGTTTCCGCCTCTTTCTGAAGCTGTACACTGTTGGTGATACCGGCCGTCAGATAGAATCCAGACGTAGCCGTGGTGCTCCAGGTAGCCTGCACGGTTGCTTCGTAGCGACCGGCGGGCAGGCCCGTGATGGTCTGATGAATGTCGCGTGTGCCATGCCAGAACTCAGCACCATAGCCGTTTGCCCACTCCATCGGGCGCCATGTGCCGCTACCTTCTGCCGTCCATCCGTCGATGGTGTTATCGTCGAAGTCTGCGTTGACAATAAGGACGCTGACATCTATCTTACCTGTAACCGTCACGCTATTGATGAAAGTCTTGACAGCCGTACGCAGCAGCTCAATAGCGTAATTGATGCCTTCGAGTGTGGTAGCAGCATCAACTTGTGCATCGGCAGCCGAAACGTCAACGCTGACGTTGGTGGGGGTGAAAACTGACGTATCATCGTCGGCAGCCACAGCCAGTCCTCGGAAATACAGATATCTCGAATATGGGAAACGACTACTTTCAGCTGTGACGATGGCGTTGTTGAGTGCCAAGGTGGCAGCATCCAATTCTTCTGCGCTGTTGTAGGAAGGTGCATTGCTGCCGCTGTTGTTATCAATCACCGTTTGCAGGGCTGCACGGAAGCCAGCAGGCAAGGCTGCTTCATTGACCTTTCCCTGTGCAGTTGCCAATGAAGTCTGGTATGCGGCAATCTGATCATCAAGCGGCAGGTCACCGGTTCTGACAAGGGAGTAAATCTGGATGCCCTGCCACTGGGTTTGGTTCGCCTGAGCCAGTCCCAATCCGATGGTTATCTGACCATCCTTCACGGTAATACCGCTGATGGTATATGGAGCGAGGTATTCAGCCTTGACCCAACTTAGGGGGTCGCGACCGCGGGCATTGATAAATACCTCCTCACGGTTAAAGGACTCGGCAAACACGTAAGCCACGTCTTTCATACCTTTCGGCGCACCAGTTGGGGGAGCAGAAGTGCCGTGAGCCGCACGCTCGTTGTGGGAATGGGCAAACACCTGCACTTCATATATACCATTGCTAAGTCCTGTCACGGTCTGCGAAATCTTCGTACCCACGGCAGAAGAACCATAGAAGGCAGGGATACCTGTCGTGCGCCCGTCGGTGGTGGTTATGGTGACAACGGTTGAGAACTCGCTGGAGCCTGTCCAGTCAGCCTGAGTCAGACCGACCTTGTCCGTTACGTCCGTGCATCCTTCAAATGAAGCGGCATAGTCCTCTGGCGTAACGAGCATCCACTGGTCGTTCTCTGCCACCAGGTTGCCGCCGCCGGCACTTCCATTCGTGCTGCCTGTGCTACGGGTATAGGGCACTGCCCCTGCTCTATTGTCAAGCTTGGGCACACCGTTGTTGCGGTTGTCAACCTCCATTCGGCGGCCATTATCTGTACCACCAACAATAGTTATATAGTACACATGGGACTTGCCTGATATTTCCGTAAACTTCCAAGGCATGTGCATATTATTACTATATTCTACATTATAGTAAATATAATCGGTGTCCCAGTTCTCAACCAGCCATCGGTCGTTGACACCACTCAATCCGCTCGAGTTGATGCGGAAGTTTGTGCCATCTGCATGGAATTGAACCGTCTGTCCTGCAATAGGAGCAGGGCCGATGGTCGGACGGTCAGTATCACTACGAACCAAGTATCCGCGCATACCTACATTATACAGGTAGTAAATACCTCCGTCAACAGGTGCCGACGGGGTCCATCGCTGTGCTTCGGCTGTCTGCCATGGCACACCAGCGCAGAGCAGCGCTGTCAAGAGTAACAAAGTCTTTTTCATATAATTCATTTTTAATGTTAAGGTAATATAAACAATAGACAAAAATTTAGCAAATAAATAACAAAAATAATGCGCAATCACATTTCTTTTCATATTTCTTTTACAAAGATACATATATTATATATAAGATGAATGAGACAAAACATTCAATTAATGCAACAATCCGCACACGAGCTTTTAGATAATTCGCTTTGCCCCGATTGTTGCATACAATGACATGATTGTTGCATTTAGTTTAAAGTAATTAAACCAATTTTGTGGCGTAAATATTTTATAGTATTAAAGAAATATCATCATAACCTCTAAAAACAAAACCTAAAATGACAAAAAAGCTCTTCTTCAGTTGGATCCTAACTGCATGGGTTGCCACGACACTGGCGGCAACTTTCACGCTGCAGAAAACCATCGTAGGCGGACAGCTGACGCCACTCTGCCTGCCGGTGGAAGTCACCACCACTCATTTCGACGAGCTCTTTGCCGTGGGCGGTATAGATGACAACGGGCAGGCTGTGCTCTACCCCGTTGCACGCGTCGAGGCTGGCGTGCCTTTCGTGGCACGCTGCACTGAAACCCGCTCGTTGACGGAGATAGCCGACGTCACTCCTGTCACCTCGGCTCCCGCAGAAATTCCGCTCGTCTGGCAGGGCGGTTCAGTGCAGGGCGAATATGGCAGCTATACGTGGCACTATACTACGGTCTTAGGATCTTTGGGCCTTGCCTCACAGCTTACCTTCACCTTCCAAGATCTGCAGTCGATGGATTTCGATGTGACATTAGAGAACCTCAGTGTGCGTCGTTATTTCGCGCAAACGCGCTATGACTTCAGCCGGACGAGCCAGATCCAACGCTTTAACAACGGACTCCTGGCCCGCCCCGACGAGCCCAACCCCGTGACGTTGCCTATTCCCGCCACAGCGACAGGCGAGGTTACCGTGAGTGTCGGCAGCACAGAGGGAGCGGCCGACGTGGCTGTCGTCAGCTCCGATGCCGCCAGTGGCGTCTGTCAGGTCTACAACCTCATACCGCAGCGCACCTATTACTTCCGGATGGAAGCTGCAGGCACCACTGTCTCGCAAGGTAAGTTTCATACGCAAGGTCATTTGCGCATGATTTACGTTCCCAGCATCAGCAACGTACGTGACCTCGGTGGCTGGCCCACATACGACGGCCGCCGCATACGCTACGGCCGCATCTTCCGGGGCGGCGAGCTCGACGGCACCAACAACAAAATGCCACCGTCAAACCAGGCAGACATCCAGACCATGAAGGCTCTGGGCGTCACCGCAGAGATTGACCTACGCTGGACAGGCCGCGAGGGCGACTACACAGGTATGTCCGCCTACGATTTTTCCGAAGCCGACAGCACATTCTACTTCGTCGATGGCGACGACTATGCAGGTAGCCACCTCGACCGTCCCGAGACGAGGGAGCACTACCAGCGCTCATTCAACATGATAGTGAATACCCTCCGCAACGGCGGCGGCATCTATTTCCACTGCGTCTGGGGCGCCGACCGCACGGGGCTCTTCGCGCTGGTACTCGAGGCTATCCTCGGCGTGACACCCGATGCGTTCTTCAAGGACTACGAGCTCACCTCCTTCTCCATAGCCGGATTGCGCTCGAAGAACAACTTCAGCGGCCAGCCCAAGTACTTCGATGCCTATGCAGGATCCACCATTTCCGAGCGTGCCGCCAATTACCTGCGCACGCGCCTCGGCATCTCGCAGGAGGATATTGACTACTTCCGCGACACCATGCTCGAATAGACAGCAGGTCATCGGCAGTTGTTCACCTCAACCTCATTGATTGAGTTGGGGTGAACAGCTGATGAAGCAGGAACCCTTAGAGAAAGCTATCCCCTCATACTCCTGAGGGGATGTTTTTTTCAATGCCTTTCAATATCCATCCGTGGATGCCTCCACCACCCTTTCTTTCATCATAACGCTGAGGTTGGGAAATGCCTGGCGGAGGACATAGAGCAGAGGCTCGCCGTTGTCGGACTCTGTTTCGATAACGAGACTGTTGTCCGAAGTGAATTCCTTCCTCATAATGTTGCCACGATAATAAACGGTTCTGGTAACTCCTCACCTGCATCATCGTTGTCATCCCACTCATCCCTTTCATCAAGGACGTCCCGAGCCAAGTCATAATACACACTGGCCTTCTCCTTGTCTACGAAAATGCCATGCTCCTCGTCGCCCCATCTGAATTTGGCATATAGTTCGCGTGCAGCATATTTGTTACCCTTTTCACACAGGTCGAGCAACACCTTGGGAGCTCGAATGTAGGAGGCGGCATCTTCTTTACCACGACGGACCAGTTCAACGGCCAACGCCGACGGCTTTGGCCAAACTGATTACCTCTTTCTCGCTTAGAAAATTTTTGGAGCTGCTATAAGGAGATAGGCCCAAAGTGCATCGCTGATCGCATAGAGGATATCTGGCTTTGGAGGGGAAGGCCTTGGCAGTAGGTGACAGCCGTCAGACTTTCAGGAAGATGCGTAGGCGATAGAGAGCGTAGAGGAAGAGCCAACAGACAGCGGTGTCGTGGCCGTAGATGCCGGGGCGGCAGAGTCTGTCGTCATGTCTGTAGAATTAAATGATTATACGGCACAAAGGTAGACATTTCTT
The DNA here is from genome assembly GCA_905235285.1 of uncultured Bacteroidaceae bacterium. Classification (GTDB taxonomy): domain Bacteria; phylum Bacteroidota; class Bacteroidia; order Bacteroidales; family Bacteroidaceae; genus Physcousia. The sequence continues at coordinate 5,726 of CAJOLI010000063.1, read as the reverse complement.
CAGCACTAATGAGCGCTATTTGTGTTTTTTTTCATCCAAACGACGAATATATGAAGAAAAAACTGTACCTTTGTGCGCAGAAATGAGAAAGGAATTATTTTGTATGTTAACAGCGTTGGCCGCAGCACTCGCTGTACCAGCGACTGCGAAGGAGCCGGAGCCCTTCGGGGATGACGGCGCTTCGACGGCCGTGCAAGCTGCTGAGGAGTCGCTGCCGGCGACTGCCGACACGGAGGGCAGCGCCTCTCTGACGATGTCGGCCGACGTCGTGAGTCAGTATGTATGGCGCGGCCTGGAACTGGGTGATGCCAGCGTGCAGCCCCTGCTGGGTGTCAGTTGGCGCGGCCTGAGCGTCGGCGCTTTCGGCAGCGTAGGTTTTGTCAACACCTCCGATGCCAAGGAGATAGACATCTTCGCATCGTACACGCTGGGCGGCTTCAGCCTGGGCGTGACAGACTATTGGATGGACGACCCTGTGAGCCAGTACTTCCGCTACAAGGCTCACGCCACGGGACACGTCTTCGAGGCCAGCGTGGCCTACGACTTCGGACCCTTGAGTCTCTCGTGGCAGACGAATTTTGCGGGCGCCGACGGCGTCAACGGCAGCGGCCACCGTGCCTACTCGTCATATGCCGAGGTGGCCGCGCCCTTCAGTTGGGTGACCTGCGACTGGCAGGCGACGCTGGGGGCTGTGCCCTGGGCTACCGACTACTACGGCGCGCCTCGCTTCACCGTCACTAACATCAGCCTGCGCGCCACAAAGGCCATACGCATCACAGAGCACTTCAGCCTGCCTCTGTTCGTGCAGCTGACGGCTAATCCCGAGGCGCGCAAGGCCTATTTCGTCGCAGGCCTGACGATAGATGCTTTTCAATGACAGAGTTCGCTTTAGCGTTTCTTTAATTTAATAATGAATAGAAATAGATTACTTTTTCTGCTGTGCTTAGTGTGCAGCCTTGGTTTTGTGGCTTGTGTCGATGATGACGAGCCCATAGACATCAGCCCGGAGCTACTCCGTGCGCCATCAACACAAGCCCTGATAGACATCTGCGAGACGAACAGCGAGGTGCGCTACCTGCTCTCAAAATCTATAGCGCAGGCCGCTGCCATCAACCCTGACCGCAGCTACAACCCCGTGCAGTCGCTCGAGGAGTTCTACGACTTTATTGACTTTAACGTCATACGCCTGCCGTGGGATGTCATGCCGAAGCTGTCGCCCACGGATTACGGAAAATCGCTCTACGGACGTACGGATCAAGGCGTCGGCTACTTCTGGTTTCTCGTAGATCAGCCCCTCGACGAGCTGCGCGACCGCGGTTTCTACTACCCTACCGTTGAATACGTAGAGCCCTTCGCGTCATGGCTCACGGCCTACTGCCGCGACTGGGGCACCTTCCTCGACAGCGAGCAGAGCTGGAACACCAGCTATTACAATCAAGTTAAGGACGACCCGGACTGGGGCCTGAACATCGGCTGGTATGGCGAGGGCAACCAGTGGCGCACGTTCAACGAGTTCTTCGCCCGCAGTCTGGTCTCCCCTGAGATACGCCCGGTGGCCGATGTCGACGTGGTGACGCCCGTCGATTCCTACCCCAAAGGCACTTGGGCTATCGGCGACGACAACCAGCTTGTATTCACCCCCGATGAGATACTGCAGATCAAGACGGCGCGCCTCTCGGACATCGGACAGCTCATAGGCTCAGACTCTCGCTATGCCGATGCCTTCGCCGGAGGCACGCTGACGCACACCTTCCTCGACGTCAACTGCTACCACCGCTACCACTCACCCGTTGACGGCGTGCTGCGCGAGCTGCGCCGCATACCGGGCGTAGCTGCCGGAGGTGGCTACACACTCTGGGACGATGAGCAGAAGCTCTACTACTATATCAACGACCTCGGTTTCCAGATGCTGGAGACGCGCGCCTGCGCCATCATCGAAACGCCAGACTTCGGCCTGGTGGCAATGCTACCGGTAGGGATGTCACAGATATGCAGCGTCAACTGGCTGCCGGAACTGCGCGTAGGGCAACAACTGAAGCGCGGCACAGAGATGGGATTCTTCCAGTTTGGCGGTTCTGACATCATCCTGCTGTTCCAGCGCGGAGTAGATGTCAGCCTACTCCACGACGGCAACCTCACTCTTATGGGCGAGCCTTATGCAGATCTCGCAGCAAGATAAATTCGGACGTTAAACAGATAAGAATGTGTTTTACCACGATTTTTGCAAGTTTTTCTCGTCAGTTCCGATATTATTTGTACATTTGCACCCAAGATAAAGAAAACTTGCGCCCAATATAAGAAAGAACAATGACTTTTAGCAGTATAAAAGGATCTGTGGCCTCGCGCACGTGCTTTGTCGTGCTAATGGTCTTGGCTATCGTGTTCATAGTGTTCAGCACGTGGCAGATTCATCACATCCGGAAAGTATTGGTCAGAGAATCTCATCAGCAGGCCAGCCGCTCTATGGAGACGGCCGTCAACATCATCAGCGATCGCATCTCAGACGTGGAGATAGCTGTTGAGACAGCTGCCAGCTTTGCCGATGTGTTCACGAAAGATGATGAGGCATGCTATCAGCTGCTCGACCGCCTCATCCGCCACAACGAGGACATTGCCGCTGCCACGCTCCTCTACTGCGAGAACTATTTCCCTAAGCATGGCCGCTACTTCGCCCCTACTGTCTTCCGCAATCCAGTTAAGGGCAGCCTCGAATACGACGAGATAGGCGGCCCGGAAAATGACTTCTGCTACCTGGAGACCGACAGCAACTGGATTTATACCAACAAGCTCCAGCGCGGTTACTGGTGTCTGCCATACCTCGACTCGATGTCTACGAAACGCCCTATGGTGACCTATTCAGTGCCCCTGAAAGAGCCTAAAGGCAAAATCTATGCTGTGCTCTGCGCAGACATCGCCCTTGACTGGGTGAAGCAGATTATGGACAATGCGAAGCCACACTCCTCCTCGAGGGTGTGCGTCGTAAGCCGCGACCAGCAGTTCATCTGTCATCCTGACTCTACATGCATACTTAACGTCAACGCCTTGGAATATAGCCGTCAACGTGGCGATACCAATCTTGAAGGGATGATGAGGCGCATGCTCAGCTGGGAGAAAGGCAGCGATACGATGTACGTGCCGTTCAAGAAAGCCAACGAACCAGACTCTGTCAAAGAGAACTACGGCAACCAAATCATCTACTATGCCCCCATCGAAAACGTACAGTGGTCCGTAAGCTTCTCTATACCCGAGCGGAAGATTCTGGAAATCCCCGACCGGATGCGCAGCAATATGATATGGCTGTGCTTCCTGATGCTCATGCTCCTGGTCGCCGTGCTGTGGTTCGCAATCCACCACGAACTGAAGCCGTTGCAACAACTGGCAGAATCTACCCGCGCCATGGCACACGGCAACTTCAATGAGCCGCTGCCCATGATTAACAGGACGGATGAAATCGGCAACTTGCGCAATTCATTTGCAGAGATGCAGACGTCACTCGAGGACTACATCAAGCAGCTGCAGATGACGACGGCACAGAAAGCATCCATAGAAAGTGAGCTCAACATCGCCAGCAAGATACAGGCCTCAATGCTGCCAAAGACCTATCCGCCTTATCCCGAGCGTAATGACTTAGACATTTTCGGCATCCAGACACCCGCGAAAGCCGTAGGCGGTGACCTCTACGACTTCTATATCCGCGACGAAAAACTCTTCATCTGCATCGGCGACGTCAGCGGCAAGGGCATTCCTGCCTCGCTGGTCATGGTCGTCATGCGAACGCTGTTCCGCCTACTCTCAGGCCATGAGGCAGCGCCCGACCGCATCATAAGCCAAATCAACGAGTCCTTCGCTTTAGGCAACGAGTCGAATATGTTTGCCACAATGTTTATTGGAGTGCTGGACTTACCTACAGGTCGCTTCCGCTACTGCAACGCCGGCCACGATGCGCCACTGATCGTGAGCTCCAGTGTGGAACATCTGCCATGCGAGTCAAATATCCCAGTAGGTATCTTAACCGACTGGAAATACGTGCTGCAAGAGGTGATGATACAGCCCGGTACTACCGTCTTACTCTACACCGACGGACTCACCGAAGCCGAGAATATCAACCACGAGCTATTCACCGAACGCCGCATCTCAGACGTCGCCCGACAGGCGCTGGCCGAGAACGCCACTGACCCCAGCAGCCTCATCAGTCGCTTGACCGAGGCTATGCAAGCTTTCGTCGGCAACGCCGAACAGAGCGATGATGTCACGTTGCTGGCCATAGAATATACCAAGCAGCAGCATGACGTGCGCCTGTGCCGCGATATCACCCTGCCCAACGACGTGCAGACCGTGCCGCAGCTGGCCGATTTCGTGGAGAGCATCTGTGAGGAACTCGGCTTTGACCCCTCCACGACCATGCAGATGAACCTGGCACTCGAGGAAGCCGTCGTCAACGTCATGAGCTACGCTTATCCCTCTGGCGTGAAAGGCACTGTGAACATCGAGGCACAGGCCAACGACGAGCGTCTGAAATTTACAATCACCGACGACGGAGTGCCTTTCGACCCTACAGCCAAAGAGGCCGTCGACGTCAGCCTCTCAGCCGAAGAGCGCCCTATAGGGGGCCTCGGCATCTTCCTCGTACGTGAGCTCATGGACTCAATCAATTACGAACGCGTCAACGGACAAAACGTGCTGACGCTGCGCAAGAAACTGAAATAACAGACAATATACGTTACTCATATTTATCATGCCGCAAATCAATATAATATAACAGAAATGAAGACAACGATCGTAGAAAAAGAAGGCAACCTCGTTGCCATATTTGAAGGGCGACTGGACACGGCTGCTGCTCCCCAGTGTGAACAGGATCTTAAGCCCCTGGCCGATTGCGAAGGCCGCGACATCGTGCTTGACTGCACAGCCATGGATTATATCTCGTCCAGCGGGCTGCGCCTCTTCCTCAGCGTACTCAAGACAGCCAAGCCCAAGGGCTCGCACGTCTTCGTCACGGGAATGAATGCCGACTTACGCAGCGTGTTCACCATGACCGGCTTTATCAACCTCTTTGATATGAAAAGCTGAGAGCCTGCCCGCCAGAAAAGCGGGAATCCACCTGCTTGGCAGCAACATAAGAGTTTTCACTCGGTCTGGTCCTTGGTTCTTTAATACGAGGTCCAAGCCTGTGACACTTTAGTAAACAATGACAACCCCCGATGGGGCACAGAGGTCTCGAATCTCCGTAGCCCCATCGGGGGTTGTCTGTCAGGATACCTGCAATCGATCTGATCCGTCAGGGAACACAGGCTGCAAGAAGCTATTGCGTAATCAACGACGAAGCGACTTGCGCTCCTTACCGGCGACTTAGAAAAAGACTTCTTCAAGTGGACTAATTAATGGATGCTGTGACAGGTATGATGTGCCACAGTGATGAAAAGGCCACTGGGAGTATGATGTTCCTATTCTTTACCCCATCACCCATTTGCCTATGTAAGGAATACGCTGGCAGACAGTGCAGACAAGGGCCGTGACAGCAAAGGTGCAGACGGCCGTGAAGATTATCTGCAGTGGTGTCGTCCACAGCCCCAGCGAGGCAGCCTCTCCGATGCCTAATGCCTCACGGAATAAACTCGAGAAGGCCGCCAGGACAAACATGTGGCAGAGAGTATGCTGAAGCAGTTGGGCTTCACCAACGTCAACGTCGTCGAGGCGCAGGCCGTGCCCGACGGCAACTTCCCCAC
>CAJOLI010000062.1 GCA_905235285.1 uncultured Bacteroidaceae bacterium | reverse complement strand
ACATCTGTCACCAGGCTTCTACTTGAAAGGCAACTCTGCCCCCTGCTTGCGGTAGCCGCTGGCAGTGAAGAGAGCCACGAGCGCGCCCTCGGCATCTGTTATGCGCACTTCGCAGTAGGGCAACCGGTGGTGATTAACCACCTCCCGGGCTTCGGCTTGAAGCGTTCCGGAGTTGGAGCTCCGGACGAATGTGATGTTGGCAGACGACGTCATGGTAAACGTGCCGTGGCTGTTGGTGGCTGCCGCAAAAGCCAAATCGGCAAGCGAGAAGAGGACACCACCCTGCACGACGCCTAAGGCATTGAGGTGGCGAGGCTCTATGGCGACACAGGTGCGGGCATAGCCCTCACCGATGTCTGTTAGTTCGATACCATTCGTAAGGGCAAACTCATCACGAAGGAAAAAGTCCTTGATTTTCTGAATATCCATGAGATTGGTTTATGGTTTACAGTTTACTGTTTACGGTTTACTGTTTACTGTTTATAGTTTTTTATAGCCTCTCCTAAATCCTCCCCTAAAGGGAAGGACTTCTGCAGCGGTACTCCCTTTCCCTTTAGGGGAGGATTTAGGAGAGGCTGCTAGGGGAAGATTTAGGAGAGGCTGCATGGCAGGGCGTGAGGCCATCGAGGGTCTGCATGATGGAGAGTGAATGGTCGAGAAGGCGGTTCATCGAGCCGAAGTCACGCCGACTGAGGATGTCGGCAAAGGCTGCGAACTCCGGCGCGAGTCGATGAGCGAGAGGTGGCAGTGGGACCTCTTCCGGCTGACTCCCGTTCAGGCAGAGCGTGAGGCCGTTTATCGTGCTGACGGGACCTTCTATGCGCAGCCAGCCGTTGTCGCCCTGTAGGAGGCCGAAACTGGGCGCATCGGTGTCCTTAGCTCCGGTGCAGAGGCTGAAGGGGGACTGGGACGAGGATGTCTGGCCGTACTCCATCACCACCGTCCCCGACAGATCTACACCATTGAAGCCGCGACGGCAGTAATAGACGGCAGAGGAGGGCAATCCGAATAGGGCTATGACGAAGTGGAGGTTGTAGATATTGATATCCATGAGCGCCCCTCCTCCCGCCGCTGGGTCGAAAGCCGGCAACACCTCACCGCAAAGGTAGGCATCGTAGCGGCTGGAGCGCTGGCTGTAGTTGCACTCGATGTGACGGATAGTGCCCAGTTGCGGCAGGAGCTCGTCACGCAGGAGACGGAAGGCAGGCAGATGCAGGAGCGTGACGGCCTCGAAGAGCATCAGCCCGCGGCGGCGCGCTTCAAGGGCAAGGGCAGAGAGCTCGCTGAGGCTGAGGCACGCTGGTTTCTCGAGGATGACGTGCTTACCCGCGCAAAGAGCCCTATAGGCGAAAGCGTAGTGTACGCTGTTGATGAGCGCGATATAAACCGTGTCAACGCTGCTGTCGGCCAGCACGGCGGCGTAGTCAGCAGTGACCATCGGTATGCAGAATTGTTCTGCCAACGAATGTGCCTTGGACATCGAATGGGGACGAGACCAGATGCTACGCACCGCGATGCCGCTGGTGCCTGCAATGACGGGGAGCGCCTCGCATACTATCTTTCCTGTGCCTATAATGCTCAGATTCATACCACCGTTGGAAGATTATGGTTTACAGTTTACGGTTTACGGTTTATAGTTTACGGTTTATATTTCATATTTCAGGGTTTGGATTAGAGATTAGAGATTTATGCTACCTTTCCCAATGGAAGCGATATCGGAAGCGGCGGTTAGGGGCTGTGTCGCCCGTGGTGGAGACGGAGATAATGTCAAACGGAGCTGTCGGATTATCTGCCCACTTGAAGTCTATGCTGAAGGCCTTGTTGTTGAGGGACAACGCCTTGCGGGGGATGGTGACGACTAACGTGTTTGCCGATGGAGAGCTTACGCTGACTGGCGTGTCCGTCATGACGAGCCGAGGTGATGGCGTAGGAGTGGGTTGAGGCTGCTGCGTCGAGGTGATGCGATAAAGCCTGCCGTTGCTGACGAAAAAGTCGAAACCTTCCCAGCCCGTGGAGGCATCACTGTCGGTGTCGATATAGAGGAGCATCCAATTGTCGCCAGAGGGAGGGGTGAGCGAGTCGGCTGTAGTGACAGAGAAGATGAGGTCCTTGCGGGTGACGCTGACAGTGGCCTCAACGATGTCGTTGCGGCCTGTAGTGTCCGTGTAATGGAGACCTCCGTAGCCATTGTGGTCACGATGGAGGACATCACCTCGGGTATCAAAGTAGCGGGCAGAAGTTTTGTATCCACTGGCTACGGGGTAAGGTCTCACACCTTTGTAACGTCGGATGTTCTGTACCAGCTGCATGTAGTAGTTGTCGGTATAGCCTCCACGCATAGGTTGGATAGTACGGTTGAACTCGGCATTATACTGATCAACAAAGTAGAAGGGATTCTCGCGCCCGAGGAAAGAGGTGGGACCGGGCACTGAGGTGCTGCCAGGCGCCAGGCCAGAGGGATACTTGCCTGCCGTCCATTCGTTCCAGTCGTTGACGTAAATGAAATCAGGGTCGGCGGCGAGGGCATCATCCCAGCGGTCTTGGAAATAGATGCCATAACCCTCGGGATGGGCTACGGTGCGGCCAAGCCAAGGTACATAGGCCGAGTCGGGCAGGTCGTACTGATTCAATAGCGGTTCGTGCGACTTCCGCCTCCAGCTCTTGCCTATAATGCTGAGAGGGTGCTGTGCGGGCGTCACGGCCATTTCCTCGAGGCGGCCATGGTGACGTGAAGCGAGGTCGGCAGGCGTCATCGCGGCGACACGGTCATCGTTCATCTGGTAGCCAAACGACCAGTTGTCCTCAGTTCCTACATACCGGTGCCCGCCCCATTCGTAGTAACCCCACCACATATTACGGAGAGTGAAGAAACCAAGTATCTCAGGAGGATAGGCCCCAGAATCGTAGCCGTCGCCGTTGGCGTCGTGATTGGGTTCTGCGTTGTAGAGCAGAAGCGGCTTGCCATCCCAAAGAAACCAGAAGTTCTTTGCTCGTTCCTCTTTATATATGCGTTCGTAGAGTTGAGTGACGACACTGACTACATCGCCGTTGAAGGCCCAGAAGCAGAACTGAGGAACATGATTTCCTAAACGCTGCATGGCGGTCATCTCATCGAAGAGCGCCGCCCACTCGTCCCAATAAAGCACCGCGTTCGTGACGTCGAGGATGAGCACATCGACACCTGCATCAGCCAACATGGAGAGGTCGCGGCGAATGAGCCAACGGTCTTGGCTGAGGAAATAGCCCGCCTCGGGTTCTCCCCAATGCAGGCTTCCCTCCTTCCATGCGGGATGCGTGGCATCGAGGCGTGCCTCGGGACTTTGCTGAAGGACACGGGTGACATCACCGCTATACGGAGCACTCAAGCCATGCTTGCCCTCATCGTGCCAAGTGACATAAAAGATGCCTACTGTCCGCACCTTATCGGTGCGCAAGGGTATATCTACAGCGTCGGGCATCGTGCGTCCCAAGGCATCCGTGGCAACCCATGTGTCCGACTGGATATCTACCTCTTGAGCGAAGCCACAGGTCCAAGCGAACAGGAAGCCGACAAGGCTACAGCTGAACAGGCGCATAAGGCAGGTTGAAGGCATCGGCCACGGCTTTATAAGTTATGCAACCATCAACGATATTGAGGCTCCGTCGGAGACTCTCATCATCGCTACATGCCTGCCGCCAGCCTTTGTCGGCAAGAGCGAGGACGTAGCGCAGAGTCGCGTTGGTGAGAGCTATGGTTGACGTGTTAGGCACAGCTCCAGGGATATTGGCTACACAGTAGTGAACGACACCATCGACATCGTAGACGGGGTCGCTGTGGGTGGTGGGACGTGAGGTTTCGAAGCAGCCGCCTTGGTCGATGGCCACATCGACGAGCACTGAGCCAGGCTGAATCAGTCCGAGCATGTCGCGAGTGATGAGGTGTGGTGCCTTGGCACCTGGAATAAGTACGGCACCGATGACGATGTCCGCCGTAGGCAACTCGCACCGGATATTATGCTCGGTGGAATAGAGCGTTCTGACATTGACGGGCAACTCGGCAGCCAGCTGTTTGAGGCGCGGCAAGGAGATATCGGCAATGGTGACGTCTGCACCAAGGCCGGCTGCCATGCGTGCCGCAGCTTCACCCACTACGCCACCGCCGAGCACCAACACACGTGCCGGTCTGACGCCAGGTACGCCACTGATAAGCTTGCCCAAACCACCTTTTGTCTTCTGAAGGTAATAAGCGCCGTTAAGGGCTGCCATGCGCCCGGCCACCTCACTCATTGGCAGTAGCAAAGGCAGGGAACCATTGGAGAGCTGAACGGTCTCGTAGGCCAAACAGACGGCACGGCTTGCCAACATGGCATCGGTGAGCTGACGGTCGCAGGCAAAATGAAAATAAGTAAACAGAAGTTGACCAGGACGCACCAGGGCGTACTCAGGCTCGATGGGTTCTTTTACCTTTACGATCATCTCAGCCTGAGCGTAGACATCTTCTATAGATGGTAACACTTGTGCTCCAGAATGTTCATACTCTGCATCGGCAAAGCCGCTACCCTCGCCTGCCATATGTTGGACGACTACCTGATGCCCATGGCGAATCAGTTCGGCAACCCCGGCAGGTGTCATGCCTACGCGGTTTTCATTGTTCTTGATTTCTTTTGGAATACCGATAATCATAGCTTCAAGGATTTAGTAGTTAAGAAAGTTAATAAATGGTAAACGATAACGGGCGACCGTCCTCCTGCCATTGGCAGAAGTCGATCACCCGTAAAGAACTTAATTAGGGACGTGCGGCGAGGTCCTCGAGGATGCGCCATACATTCATGAGACCGCGAGGCACATGGAAACAGCCTTTCCACTTGCCGCCCTTGAGGGGCAGAAGGACTTCGCCCTGACGGTTGAGGTAGCCGTACCACTCAGGATATTCGGCATCGCGGAAATGACTCCAAGTATAGTCGTGGACGCGCTGGAACCAGTCGAGACAACGTTGATCGCCAGTGAGTTGGTAGCCTTTGATGAGGGAGATGAGGGTCTCGAGGTGTACCCACCAGAGTTTCTGGTCGAACTCGAGTTCATGACGGGGTTTGCCGAGGCGATCCATGAAATAGAAGACTCCACCGAACTCCTTGTCCCAACCGTACTCGACTTCTGCGAGGCAAATATCGACGGCCTGCTGGATAAGTTCTGGACGGTTCAAGCGTTTGCCGAGGTCCATGACGAACCACATGGCTTCGATGGCATGGCCTGGGTTGAGCTTACGGCCGTCGAAGCAGTCGACGAGATTGCCATCCTTGCCTAAGGCTTCAACAATCAGTCCGAGTTCCGGACGATAGAAGACGTCCATGACCTCGTGGAGGCAGTCGTCAATGGCTTTCTGAAGGAAGGCAGGTTCGAGCAGAGCTTCAATCTCGAGGGAGACATTGCAAAGAATCATCGGGAGGTCGAAGGTCTTGAGAGAACGGGCACCAGCGGCAGCTTTGTTCCAGCGGCCTTTGGGGTTGTCGGTCTTAGAGAGGACAATGTCGAAGGTACGCTTGGTGATGGAGGCGTACTCGGCGGAGAGAGCATCTGCTGCGACAGATTCGCCGCACACCATCACCGAGGGAAGTCCGTTCTTGGCAGCTGTGGCGAGGGCGATGGAGAGCTGACCAAAAGCGATGGTGGCAAAGGTGTAGGAGAAGATGTTGTAGGGCTCCACGAGGGGATGACCTTCGCGGTCGAGGGCGAAGTACCAGTTGAGGTTGCCATCGTGGCCGTATTTCTTCAGGAACTCGGCTCCCTGAATGGCTGCATCGAGCCATTCCTGACGGGCCTCGACGGTGTTGTAGAGCTTGGCGAACATCCACACTTCACGGCCTTGCAGCCAAATGAACTTGTCGGTATCGTAGACGCTGCCATCACGATCGAGGCAGGTGAAATAGCCGCCAAAGTCTTTATCCTGGGATTTATCGAGCCAGAAAGGGACGACGCGGTCGAGGAGTTCAGAGCGATACTGCTCAGCTAATTGTTTGAAATCAATCATATTAATATGTTTTAGAGTTGGATTTCATTCGATCTTTAGTTGACGAGTTGTCAACTTGTCTACTCGTCTACTTGTCCTATATATATTCACGTATGGGGGCATGCGTGCGAGAAGGGTTAATTCAATGTCTTCCACGTGAGCCCCTTCTGCTCCTCGGTCTGTGGCATAAAGATGCTGAGGATGAGGGCGACGAGGACGCTGACAAGCATCGAGACGAAGCCGAAGAGGAGGAAGTTGGCGTGAGTGAAGAAGTTCATATAGAGCACGGTGGCCGTACCGCAGAGGAAGCCGATGATGGCTGAGGTGGAACCGATGCGCGGGAAGAAGATGCCCATGAGGAAAAGGCCGCCGATGGCACCGCTAAGCAGGCCGAGGATAGTGTTGAAATAGTCGAGCAACGACTGGATGTCAACGGTAGCCATGAGCCAAGCAATAGCCATACCTATGAGACCGGCACAGATGCCTGCGATGCGGGCTACCTTGACATCTCCGCTGCTGGACTGAGACTGGCGGCGAGCTTTGCCCCAGAGGTCAACCGTAAAGGCCGTTGAAATGGAGTTGATATTGGAAGCGATGGTGGACATCGTGGCTGCAAAGACGGCTGCGATGAGAAGTCCGGCCAGACCGGCAGGCAACTGCGACATCATGAAGAATGGGAAGATGGCATCGCCCTTGGCCATCGTGATGTCGAGTTCGGCGGGATGGGTCTTGAAGAAGGTGTAAAGCCCTGTGCCAATGGTGAAGAAGGCGATGGTGACGACGACGGACATGAGGCCGTTGGTGAGGATGCCACGAGCAGCACTCTTCTCGTCGGAGGTGGTGAGGTAACGCTGAATGACCGTCTGGTCGCTGGTGTAGCTGATCAGGTTGTTGGCCAAGCCACCGAGGATGACCACCCACCACGTGGCATTGACGAAGTCGAATGGATGTTCGGGGTCGTAGAGAAAGAGGCGGAACTTGTCGTGGTCGGTAGCTATCTGCCAGAAGTCGGAGGCACCGTTCTCGCCAGTATTCACAATGAGATAGACGGCAGCAAGGATGGCACCGCCCACGAGGATGATGCCCTGAATGACATCGCCCCAGACGACTGCTTCGACGCCGCCCATCGTGCAGTAGAGGATGGTGATGAGGGCCATCAGGGCTATACAAATATAGATGTTGATGCCAGTGACGGCCGTCATGGCCAACGACGGCAGGAAAAGGACAAGTGCACTGCGGGCCACCATGAAGACGATAAAGAGGATGCTGGCCATCAGTCGTGTAGCCGAGTTGAAGCGGCGCTCCAAGTACTCGTAAGCCGTGGTGACGTTCAACCGACGGAAGAAGGGCAAGTAATACTTGATGACGGGAAATGACACCAAAAGGATGCAAATCTGCATGGGATAATAGGTCCAGTCGGTGGCATACGCCTTGGCAGGAATCGACATGTAGGTGATGGCGCTGAGCATCGTTGCAAAGATGCTGATGCCAGCAGCCCACCAAGGGATACGGCCGCCACCTTTGAAGAAGTCGTCGCTGGAGTTGGAAGCGCGCTTCATGAAGTAATATCCCAGGTAGACCATGCCGAGGAGGTAGAGGATGAGTACCGTCCAGTTGAGCCAACCGAAGTGGGCTGTGTAGCCGATGTCGACGCGTGTGACGTCGGAGCTGCGCACGCCGGGCTTCTCCTCGCCGTTGACGAGAAGGGCTGAGATGGCAGACGAACCGCCACTCACCGAACCTAAAGCCGACGAAGGAACGGGTACTACAGAGGCACCGGCGCGGGCAATGAGGGGGCTGTCGAAGACCTCTGCCCACGAGTCGGTGACAGTGTGATAGACAAGGATGGAACGACGGAACTTGTACCAAGCAGGTTCTTGCGTCATGTAGGCATGGGCTTCGTCGTGGAGACTGTCAAGGCGCTCAGCAGTAGTTGCCGTGTCAGCGATGAGGATATTACGTGCAAGAGCTGATTCAAAAATTTCCTTGTTGACACCGCCGAAGCAGAGGATGTGAGCCGCACCTGAAGAGATAGCGGAAGCGCCTACCAAAGACAAAGCCTCCTCTAAATCTCCACGTAAGTGGGGACTTTCGTTTCCACTTGCTTCCATGGCGCAGCTACTCCCCACCCTTACGGGAGGAGTCAGGGGGTGGGTCTTTATTAAGCTTGTAGCCAGCCATTCCTTCTTCCTTGGGTCGTAATAGACGCCATTGGAAACTGCCTTGCCATAGCGCGGATCGTAGCCGCCAAGGAGATAGAAGTTTGAGCCGATAGCACCTTTCTGCACAGCTGCACAGGGCTGCACACGTGCAGGACCGGGCAACTGAGGCAGTTCTTCCCATGCAGCCCCCTTGGGCCAACGCAGGCGGAAGGCCTTGCGGTTAGCAATCCCGTTGTGCAGACCTCCTGCTACATAGATATATCCATCGCCGTATGCCGCCGCGAAGTTATCGAGAGCTACGGGCAGCAAGGGTATGTCCTGAGTAAGTATCTCGCCGCTCGTTCCCATGGAGAGCAAAACGGCGAAATCCTCGCTCTTATGCCCGTCGGACGTGCCGCCGAGGCAGATTACGCCCTCTGGCACCGTAACACTGGCACCATAAGCGAGGCCGTAAGGCAAAGAGCCTGCGCGAGACCAACCAGGCTGGGGTGCACCTTTGTTAGGGCTGTCCTTAGGCCAGGCGGCCTGTCCTGTCGTGACGTCATAATAGGAAGACGCTTCAAGATTGATGACGTAAATATCTGTGTAGAAAGTCTTCTTACCACCCTCGGCAGCTGGAGTGTCGGGAAAGTTGCAGCCACCAGCCACAACGATTGAAGGCGAACCTGCAACGGGGTTTCTGACGATGCCGGCAAAGGCTCCGCTAACACCTTGTCCTCCGAAGAGATCAAGAGGGATGGCGGGCGAGAAAGTGGCCGTGTTGAAACGATGAGAAGCCCCCGCCCCCTGCCTTTCACTGGCGGGAAGAGGTGCTGCCACTTGCGCTGACAAGAGACTTATTGATATGACAGCAAGGACAATGAACGAGGTTAGCTTTCTCATAAGATTACTATGATTTATAGAGGAATAGGTTAGTATTTATAGATAATGCAAGAGACCCCACTACTGCCCCCGAGGGGCTTCTATACCTTTGTTAACAGAGGGCAAGGAATCCGTAGCCCCCTCGGGGGCTGAAGGGGGGCTCTTCTTACTTATTGCAATGATTGAAGAAGTCGATGGCTTCAAGCTCCTTGCGCAGCTGGACCTCCTCTTCGTCGGTGACGTTCTGGAAGGGCGTGCGGTTGGGACCGAGGTCAAGGCCGATGAGCTTCATGATGCGCTTGCCGCCGACGATGTTGCCGCGGAAATGGCAGATGACATCAATGACATCCTGGGCATAGTTCTGCAGTTCGCGTGCTTTTTCAAGGTCGCCAGCCGCCCAGGCCTCCTGAATGCCTACGAGGCAACGGCCGTTGTAGTTCGTCGTTCCGCCTATGCCGCCTTGTGCGCCGCCCATGGCCAGACAGGGAAGGATGGTCTCGTCCTGACCGTGAAGCATGTCGAACTTGCCATCTTTGTAGCGGCGGCAACGATTGTACTCGTAGAGGCTCTCGAAGGTGTACTTGATGCCTGCGAAGTTGGGGATGCGGCCATCCACGGCCTTAAGGAAATCGTACATCGAGAGGAATGCGCCGTTGAAAGCAGGTATGTGATAGAAATAGAAAGGCAGGTCGGGAGCTCCGCAAGCAATCTCCTCGCAGTACTTCACCAGTTCCTCGACGCGACCGACCTTGGGGAAGGGAGGCGCCATGGCGCCGATGCCAAAGGCACCGATAGCCTTTGCATGCTCAGCCAGACGCTTGGAACTGCGGACGCAGGTGGAGCCAACGTGCACGATGACCTTGAAGTCTGTAAAGTTCTTTATGGCATCCATCCAAGCCTCGGCAATCTGCTTGCGCTCATCTTCCGTAAGCATATAACCTTCACCGCTTGACCCGTTGATAAACACGCCCTTAAGGCCGTTCCTCTGAAGCAATGCTGCATATTCTGGTATGATAGAAAGATTGATGTCTCCATTGGAGTACATTGGCGTGAAGGGGGCGTCGATTAGTCCTTTGATCTTTTCCATTTTGTTTGTGTATTGTAGTTTAAATTAGTATGTATTGTCAGACAAACAGCTACTGACATCTGCAATCTGTCTAATCTGTGACAGTCTTAAAAAACTATGGCAAAGATAGAATAATTTACTTGTTGACACAAATTTTTCGGGCGATTAATTCATTCCAGCTGCAGAGTTATTCAATTTTCATTACGAAACCGCCACCGGCGGCAAGCTGCAGCTCAACATTACCGTTCCTGTTGAGCTTGAAATGACGTACTTCGTAGTCCTCAGCAAACTTATCGGCATTGGGACCGTCGGCGTACAGAGTGACGCTGTGTGACGTGTTGCGACTGAGGCCAAGTGCCTGGTAGAGGTCGGGCAGCGGCAACGTGCGTGGCTGCCAGTTGGTCTGTCCGCCCACCCACCATGTAGAGCCCGCCCTGCGTGCCACGACGATGTACTCGCCCAGCTTGCCGAGCAGCACGCGCGTCTCATCTACGTCATTAGGAATAGAGACGAGGAAACGCGTGAAGTCGGGTTCGGCCTCGTAGCTGGTGGCGGCGTCGGCCAGCATCGTCAGCGGCGAGTCGTGGATGACGTAGTTGGCCAGCTGATGGCAGCGTGTGCCCATCGACATAGGATGCGAGTAGATATCCTTGAAGTCCTTCAACTGGGCGTTGCGCATGGCACCAGGAGTGAAGTCAACGGGGCCAGCCATTCCTCGGATGAATGGGAAAGTGACGTCGTACTGCGGCATGTTCTTCTTATCGGAGTTCCACTTAACCTCTTCCATACCGAAGACGCTCTCGAAGTTGACGACGTTGGGATAGGTGCGGTTCAGGCCAGTAGGTTTATAGAAACCATGATAGTCGAGCACGAGGCGGTGGCGGGCAGCTGTCTCGGCGATGCGATAAGCCATCTCGACAGCCGTCTGGTCGTCACGATCGAGGAAATCCACCTTGAACCCAGCGACGCCCAGGTCGGCATATTTCTTGCATGCCTCCTCGAGATGCTCGTCAAGGACGTTGAAGACGGTCCATAGAACAATCTTTACGCCACGCTCACGGGCATAATCCACGAGGGCCTTGACATCAATCTCGGGCACAGAGGTCATGATGTCTGCCGTCTGAGGGTCGTACCATCCCTCGTCGAGAATGACATACTGCAGGCCGAAGCGCTGGGCGAAGTCGATGTAATATTTATATGTGTCCTGATTCATGCCGGCACGGAACGGTACGCCGGAGAGCGTCCAGTCGTTCCACCAGTCCCATGCGCTCTTTCCTCCGTAAATCCACGAAGTGTCGCCAATACGGTTTGGCGAAGCGAGAGCATAGACGAGGTTAGAGACGGGCATCTGACGGTCGTCGGTTGTCACGCTGAAGACGCGCCATGGGAATGTACGGCGTCCGCTCGTCTTCGCAACGAAGTCCTCAGTCTCTGCCACGTGGCTCATGCCGCGATGGTTATAGTAGGTCATGCTTTTGGGATAACGGGCTAAGGTACCCGACAGTTTATCTCCTGAGGGTTTGAGGAAGAGTCCTGGGTAGGTTTCGAGGTCAGCCTCGGTGATGGTGACTTTGGCCTCTTTCAGGTCCAGCGTGACGGGCAGGAAGGCCCATTGTTCAGACAGATGCGAGAGGGTGTCTGCGGTGTAGATATTCTGGAAAGCCATTGCCTCCGGCTTCTTCTCATTAGTGGAGAAGGCCAAGTATGTCACGGGATTGCCTGCGGGGCTGACGCCAAACGTTTCATCGCGTATGATGAGCGGCCGCTTGGCTGTCTGGAGGTAGCGGTAGGCGAGGCCGTCGTTGTAGAGCCGGAACTCGATATCGAAGAGGTCGTTGAGTCGGTAGGTTACTACATTATAGGCCACATCAAAGGCACGCTGGCGATAGGCGAAAGCATCAATGTGCTCGCGTCGCGTCTCACGGCTGAGCAGGCGCATCTTAGAGGCTCCGGCATTAGCATCAGCCTGCAGCATGCCCCCTGCATAGAGAAGCTGTCGGCCGTCGAGTTCCAAAGCGAACTCAGGTTGCTGTCCGTTCAACGCGATATTGGCTGTAAGACGTCCGTCGGGCGAAGTGAAATGCTCGGAGGCATTAACGACGATGTCATAAGGGAAACGGCTAGTGATTGTTTGTGAGCTGCCCGCCACGGGCTCTTCAGCCTGACGGCCACGGCGCTGCCCTGCCCTCTCGCCTTCTTCATGGCGTTTCGTCGGGGCTCCCATGACTACGAGATACAGCTCGCTCACATCACCTTCTCGTGGCGCGACGAACAAAGCACGTCCCTGCTCGGCCTTCATCACCGACGTGTAGAGGCACTTGCCATCAGCCATCTGTGCTACGAAACCGTAGCGCCAGCCGTCGGTGGGCAGCTGCCGCTTACCGCTGAAGTCCACCTCGATGCGCTCGCCACGCTTGGGCGTAGGCATCAGCCGGGCATCGAAGCCACCGGCCTCGGGTGCTCCGGCCTCGTCTATCTGTGGCCAGTGGCCGGCGTAAGGGCGGGTGTTGGCGTAGGCGTGGTGGAAGTCCAGGAAGATGGTGTGGCGGTGAGCCTCGAAGAGTTCATCGTTGAACTGCTCAATGCCGAGCCCCGTGAGACGCATATACGCATCGGCCGGGTCTTCCGGGTTTTCAGCCGTCTGATAGATGCGAGCCATGATGTCGAGCCCGCGCTGCTGACTCCACCACTCGAGGACGTAGGGCGTGTGGTAGACGTTCTCCCACGAGAAGAGCGCCTTGTACGGCTGTCGCTGATAAGCCTGCCAGTGGAAGAGTTCGTCCTTTATCCAGTCAGGATTGACGTGCCAGAGCATCCACTGCGAGGTCATCTCGAAGAAGCCTCCACCGAACCAGCGTGGCACATCATCCGGCTGTCTGTCCTGCGTGTCGATGAACTGCGACTGCGCATCAGAGGTCTGGCGCTCAGCTTCGGGAAGGATGCCGGCACGTGCACGGCGGTCGCAGTGGACCTGCATCTGGAAACTATGACCGAGCTCGTGGGCCACGCAGTTGAGGCGACGGTCCTGGATGCGGTTGGGCGCCACCCAGAAGGCTCCTATCACCTCGTCGTAGTCGCCGCCGTAGGCAGTGCCTTCGAGCGAATAGTTGAGCATGACCATCATGCGATAGCGGTCGGCTACGGAGCCCTCGTGTATGAACCGCAGCGAGTCGCGGTAGAAAGCATAGAACGACTCCAGCCGCTCGGCCAGATTGTCGAGATC
>CAJOLI010000061.1 GCA_905235285.1 uncultured Bacteroidaceae bacterium | reverse complement strand
CTAATCCCTAATCTCTAATACCTCGTTGACGAGATGGTTTGCCTTGCCCCATTTCTCCATGAGCCAGAGCACGAAACGAATGTCTACGCCGATACAGCGTTGCAGGTCGCTGTCGAAACTGATGTCGCCCGAGAGGGCGTCCCAGTTGCCGTCGAAGGCGAGGCCAATGAGTTCTCCTCGGCCGTTGAACATGGGGCTGCCGCTGTTGCCGCCGGTGATGTCGTTGGTTGTGAGGAAGCAGAGGGGCAGCTCGCCGGTGCGCTTGTCGACATAGCGGCCATAGTCGTGCGACTTCAGCAGCGTCAGAATCTCAGCCTGCATGGCATAGTCGGGGTTGTCGCGCCCATTCTCTATTTTCTCGATGAGCGAGGGCATGGTGGTGAGGAAGTCGTGATGTGTGCCGGCGTTAGTGTAGTCGCTGACGATGCCGAAGCTCATGCGCTGTGTGAAGTTGGCATCGCTGTAGTGGGGCTTGTCCATCTCCATCTCAAGCACGGCCTGCGTGAGCAGGTTCTCGTTGTAGGCAATGATGGGTGCCGTGCGGTGGAGCGGAGCCGCGATGACGCTCTCGTTCATCTCCTGCACCTGTTTGGCCATGGCTACGGCGGGGTCGCTCTCGACGTGCTGGCGGTAGGCTTTCTCGTCGAGCACGGCCTGTTCGAGCGAGTCGGCGACCTGCTTGGATGAGCGCACCTTGGCGTTGGCCAGGCCATACCAACCCTCGAAAGTCGTCAGCTTACTCTTGGCGAAGATGTCGTGGGCGTAGGCTCGGTAGTCATTGCCATACTTCTTGCGGATGTCGGAGTAGAAGCGTGGCAGGTATTTCTTGCCGACCTGCTGGGCGTAGTTCTCGAGCAAGGCTGCCATGGTTTCCTCGTCGACGCGAGTGTCATAGTCTTTATAAGCCGACCGCATATAGTCGGTTAAGGTTTGGCGGTAGTTGGGGTGGGACGCGGCGTAGGTGCTGGCGAGGCGCCCGAAGTTCACTATCTCGATACCGCGAAAGAAAGTCTCGTTCATGAAGCCGTTGGCGTAGCGGGCATCGTGGCGAGCCTTATAGTTCTTCTTAAGCGTGGGGAACATGCTCGCGAAGCGGGCCTTGAGGTCCTTGTCCTGCGAGAACCAGCGACGGATGTCCTGCTCCTTCTGCTGCTTCTGCCCGATGATACCGAGGCGGCTGACAGCCTCGTTCATGCCCTGCGAGTTCTTCCAGTAGTTGGAGCTGCTGGCGTACTTAGAGGCGTATTTGATGCCTACAGCGCGGTCGGCACGCATCCAGCGTGTCCATACGTCCTGCTTCACGCCGCGCACTTGTATCATGGGAATGTTCGTCACGCTGACGCGCTCGTCGATGCCGTAGCTCGAGAGGTAGCGGCTGGTGGAGCCCGGGTACCCGATGGTCATGCAGTAGCTGCCCTGGTCGAAGCCGTCGAGGCTGATGCGTGCCCAGCGCTTGGGTCGCAGGGGCACATTCTCAGCGCTGTACTCAGCGGGCTGGCCGTCCGTGTCAGCATAGACGCGGAAGACGCTGAAGTCGGCCGTCTGGCGTGGCCACATCCAGTTGTCGGTGTCGCCGCCGAACTTGCCGAGCGACTGCGGCACGGTGAAGACGAGGCGCACGTCGGAGTACATGCGATAGTAGTTGAGGAGATAGAGGCGACCGCCCTCGAAGGCCTTGGCCTCGCAGACGACTCCCTTCTCGTTCTCCTTTGCCTTCGTCTCGGCATCGGAGGCAATCTTTTGCAGCACGCGGCTGATGTTCTGGTTGTAGAGCACAGCCTGCCGTTGCTTGCCGAGCTTGCGTCCCTGCTTCTCGTCGGCATAGATTTTCTGAAGCTCATCATTGACCTGTGCCGTGACGTCCTCGGAGCGCTGCCACACCTTCACGTAAAGGCCATCTACGGGGCGCTCCTCCTCATGGGTGCGGGCCACGAAGCCATTTCCGAGTATGTCGTCGTCGGTGGTCGAGAGTTGTTGAATGCCACGGTAGCCGCAGTGGTGGTTCGTGAAGAGCAGTCCGTCGCTCGACACAATAACACCCGAGCAGTAGTCGCTGAAGTCGACAACGCAGTCCTTCAGGCTCGTGCCGTCCTCGCCATACAGCTCAGCGTCGGTGAGCTGCAGCCCCAGGCTACGCGCCACGTCCATAGCTTTCTTGTCTGTGCGGCCGAGCAACCACATACCTTCGTCGGCCCTAAGGTTACCTGCCAGCAGTAGCACTGCTGCTGCAAGCATAAAACTATTCCTAATGAACTTCATATCTGAGAATGAAAATAAATTTATAACAACGATTCATACGAATTAGGCGAACAGATGTCCATGACTTTGCTTAATCAATCTTCGAAATATTTTCGTCGCGCTTCCTGACGGGCGCGGCGGTCGTCGCCTGCAGAGCGTTTCGAACGGTCGCCGAAGCCTCGGCGGTCGCCGCCCTTGTCTTTCTTGCCGAAGTCACGGCTCTTGTTGCCGTAAGCCCTGCCTTTGCCTTCAGAGTCGCGCTTGCTGCGGTCGAAGCGGCGGTGTGGTTTCTCGTAATCGGATGACCGCTCCGAGCCGAACGCGCGTTCGCTGCGGCCCCGGAAATGGGTACGAGCGCCGTCGTCCTCCTCACCGTCGCGGTCGCGACGCTGCTTGAAGGGCTTGCGCTTGGCCATCTGGCGGCGCTCATCGTCGCTCTTCAGTTCGCCTCCGGCAGCGCGGTGCTGGTCGAGGCGCCCGTCGAAAAGCACGTATTTGCGCAGCTCACATTCGAGCGAACCGTTGTAGAGCGAAGTCTTCAGCGATGGCCGCAGGCCAATTTGCTCGAAGCACTCTTCGTGGAGGCTCAGTATCCATGCTTCGCCGCCGCTGAACTCACGTTTAAGCTTCTGGCCTATGGCCTTGTAGAGCCCCAGGATATCGGGAGTGGAGATGCGCTCGCCGTAGGGCGGGTTAGTGATGATGATGGGCTTTGAGGCGCTGGCCTGCTCCGTCTGCGAGGCATCCTCCTCGCCTTTTATTCTCAGTCCTTCAGACCTGAAATCAGCGATGTCTATGGTGATATCTTTTGTCAGGCCGGCGGCCTTCACGTTGCGACGTGCAATGCCTACGGCCTTTGGGTCGATGTCGCGCCCGTAGATGTGGTGCTCAAACTCGCGCTCGGCGCTGTCGTCGTTGTAGATACGTTCGAAGAGGTCGCGGTCGAAGTCGGGCCATTTCTCGAAAGCGTAGCTCTCGCGGAACACGCCCGGCGCTATGCCGCGGGCTATCAGGGCAGCCTCGATGCAGAAGGTGCCGCTGCCGCAGAAGGGGTCGAGCAGGTCGCTCTCCCCGTGCCAGCCGCTCATCATGATGATGCCGGCTGCCAGAACCTCGTTGAGCGGAGCTGCCACCGTCTCCTGTCGGTAGCCGCGGCGGTGCAGGCTCTCGCCGCTGCTGTCGAGGGCGAGCGTGGCGTCGTATTCAGAGATGTGGATGTGCAGGCGAATATCTGGGTTCGAAATACTGACGTTAGGACGTGAACCGGTGCGCTCGCGGAACTGGTCGGCGATGGCATCCTTAACCTTATAAGCCACGAACTTGGAGTGGCGAAACTCGTTTGAGAAGACTACGCTGTCTACGGCAAACGTCGTCTGTGCCGATAGGTACTCGCTCCAGTCCACGGCCTTCACGGCTTCGTACACGTCATCGGCCGAGCGAGCTTTGAAGTGCTTGATGGGTTTCAGTATGCGGATGGCCGTGCGCAAGCAGAAGTTTGCCCGGTAGAGCATCTCCTTGTCGCCCGTGAAGGTGACCATGCGTCGCCCTATCTGAATATCGCTGGCACCAAGTTCCGTAAGTTCTTGTGCGAGCAGGGGCTCCAGTCCCTGAAAGGTTTTGGCTATTAGTTCTGTCATATCTCTTTATAAGTTGTATGCATACAATAAATATGCGCGCAAAGGTAATGCGATATGCGGTCACGACCAAACTTTTGCCGAAAAACCTTTCCTGCAGGCTCCCTTTTTCCTGTTGGCACCATTCCATTTACCATTTATCATTTACCATCTAATGCACCCGCACTATCGCTATATACTACGCTATGATATTTAGCTTTTGATTAACCATTGTATTCCTAAATCCTTGAAAAAAAGCTTAATTGGTATATAATAAAATGAAGGAGAAACGATTTGGATGCTCAAAGAGGCCTATTCTGTCTCATCATCCTGCTCAAAAAGGTAAAAACAATAAAAAATATATAATTTGTTTGGCCGAAATCCGTAATTATTTGAAAGAAATGCCTAATTTTGCAGCATAAATATTAAATCTAAGCATATTCATACATATCAAATACCTAACAGACATGAAAGTCATCAGATTATTCGTCCTTATCGTGGCTGCAGCAGGTTTGCTGACAGGCTGCAGCAGCCGCAAGAAGGAGACCCATGAGGAAAAAGTCCACAACGTCATGACGGTGCTGCCACAGAGCCGTCATGAATCGGCAGTAAGAAACTTCTCCGGTGTGGTCAAAGAGAACAGCACCGTGAGCCTGAGTTTCCGCACTCCCGGCCAGATCACACGCATCCTGGTGAAGGAGGGCGAGCATGTGCGCTGCGGGCAGTTGGTTGCCACGCTCGACACGAAGGACTACCAGCTGGCAGTGGATGCCGCCCAGACACAGTACAACCAACTGAAGAACGAGGTGGAACGTCTGAGTAAGCTTCATGAGGCCAACAGTCTGCCCGGCAACGACTACGAGAAGGCTGTGAGCGGTCTGGAACAGCTGCGCATCAAACTGCAGAACACCAAGAACCAGCTGAGCTACACACAGCTGACATCACCTGTGGACGGCACCGTACAGAGGGTCAACTTCGAGCCAGCGGAAATGGTCAATGCCGGACTGCCCGTGATGGACATCGTAGACACACGCAGCATGGAGGTGGAAGTGAACATCCCCGAGGAAATCTACCGAATGTTGGCGAATACCACCGAGGCCTACTGCATCTTTGCTGGCGAACGCTACAACCTGCATAAGAAAAGTGCCCTGGCAAAGGCCGACGCCAACCAGCTCTTCACGGTGAAATATGCCGTTGACGGAAAGCTGAGCCCCGGCGTGAACGTGAATGTCTATATAGAATTTGGAGGCGAGGAGGCCGTAGAAGGCTTGTCTGTTCCTGCACATGCCATCTTCGAAGATGGTGGCAGACCATACGTGTGGGTCGTCGGACCTGGTGAAATCGTAAGGCGTCATGGGGTGACGCTCAGCGATGTTGATTCTGAAGGAATGGTTGTCGTCGTGAAAGGCATCTCCGAAAACGACCGCATCGTTAAAGCCGGTGTGAAAGCGCTTCATGATGGCGACAAGGTTAAGATTGTCACACAGAAGAGCTCCAACGTCGGTGACCTCTTATAACTCAGCTTTCGGCCGTTCCTGACCTTAAGATTTTTTTGTCGCCTCGCTCAAGCTAATTCTATGATAAAATCATTCAAACAGCATGAAGCTGATAGATTTTAGATGAGGTTCAACATGTTAAGCAGGTGAACGGCAGGAGCGCCCTTATCTAAACAAGAACAAGTATGAAAGCAAAAGCACTTACAGAATTTTTTGTAAAGCGACCAACTATATTTTGGAGTTTAGTTGTCGGCATCCTCTTAGCGGGCCTGTTCAGCTATGTTAAAATGGCAAAACTGGAAGACCCCGCCGTTGCCATAAAGCAGGCTTCGGTGGTGCTGTTCTACCCCGGTGCCACTGCCCATGAGGTGGAGTTGAAGGCCGTGCAGGTGGTGGAGGACGAACTGCGCACGATGGCCGATGTCAAAGAACTGGAAACGGTATGCCGCCCCGAGATGGCCATTATTACCGTGAAGTTCCTGAGCAAGGTGAGCATGTCAGAGATGGAGCAGCACTTCGACCAGCTGCGCCGCAAGGCCTCCGACGTGCAGTCGAAGCTGCCGGCGGGATGCTACCCTCCCATCGTTGTCGACGACATGCTCGACGTCTACGGACTGTTCTATGCCTTTACCGGCGATGGTTACAGCTATTCCGAGATGGAGAAATATGCCAAGCTGGTGCGCCGCGAGCTGCTGACAGTGGCGGGCGGGAAGCGCATCAACATCATCGGCACGCGGCCTGAGGTCATCAACATCATCATCGACAAGGAGAAACTGGCACGCACGGGCATCATCCCCACACAGGTGATGCTGGGGCTCCGGAACGCCGGCAAGACGGTGAACGCCGGCAAATATGAGAACGGCGACGACCGTATTCAGCTGCGCGTGAACAACGAGCTGGAGGACGAGCAGGACATCGCGGATCTGTTCATCCGCACGATGAACGGCAGGCCAATACGCATCGGGGACATCGCGCGTGTAGAGCGCTCATACAAGGAGCCCCAGACGGGCGGTTTCTTCGTCAATGGCAAGCCCGCACTAGGCATCTGCATCACCATGAACGACGACGCCATCGTGCCCGATGTGGGCAAGGCCGTCGATAAGAAGCTGAACGAGCTCATAGACCGTTTGCCCGTAGGCTTCGAGACCGACAAGATCTTCTTCCAGGCCGACCAGGTGACCAATGCCGTCAACGGCTTCCTCCTGAACCTGCTGGAGTCCGTGCTCATCGTAATCATCGTGCTGATGTTCACCTACGGATTCCGGGGAGGCATGATCATAGGCACCAGCCTCGTACTGGCCATCTTCGTCACCTTCCCCATACTGCTCATGATGGGAAGTACCCTCCAGCGCATCTCCCTCGGAGCCTTCATCGTGGCGATGGGTATGCTAGTGGATAATGCCATCGTGGTGATGGACGGCATACTCGTGGACCGCAAACGGGGGCTGGGGCCCAAATCCTACCTCTACAACATCGTCAACAACACGGCGCTGCCCATGCTGGGCGCCACGGTGATTGCCGTGCTCACGTTCTTCCCCACCTACATCTCCAAGAGCACGGCAGGCGAATATTGCCGCGACTTGTTCCTCGTACTCTGCATCTCGCTGCTGGCCTCCTGGGTGATGGCGATGGCGCAGGTGCCGTCGTGCGTGGTAGCATGGATGCCGCTGCGCTCCAAGAACAACGCCGGCACAGGCGAGATTACGGACACGAAGTCGCAGAAGATGATACGCAAGCTCACCTCCACGCTCATCAAATTCCGCTTTGCCACGATACTCGTCATGGTGGCACTCCTGGCCATCTGTGCCTTTGGCTACACGAAGGTGAAACAGGTGTTCTTCCCCGACTTCGACTACGGGCAGTTCGTGATAGAGTACCACCTGCCCGACCAGACCAGTCCCGACCGCGTGCGTGAGGACCTCCTCTCCATCACCGACACCCTGCTGAAGAACCCCCGCATCGACCGCGTGGCAGCATCGATGGGTTCGTCGCCCGTACGCTATAGCCTGGTGCGACCCATGAACAACGGCAGCGGCAACGACGGTGAGCTCATCGTGGACTGCAAGGACTTCAAGACCATGAAGTCCGTCATACAAGAGATACGCCCGCAGCTGAGGGCGGCCTATCCCGATGCCTACATACGCTTCCGCAACTATAACTTCAGCATCAGCACCTCTCACTCCGTGGAAGTGGAATTTCAGGGGCCCGACCCGAAGATGCTCCGCAACCTGGTGCATCAGGCAGAAGACATCATGCGTAAGTCTGAATATGTTGACGTCTACACCGTTCAGAACAACTGGCAGAACAAGGGCAAAGCCGTCGTGGCCAACTATGTGCAGGCCGACGCTATACGCAGCGGACTGAACCGCGAGAACGTGGCTAACGCCCTGTTAGCCTCAACCGACGGCCTGCCCGTGGGCGTCATCAGCGACCAGGACAAGATGGTCATCGTCCAGATGCAAGTGCGCAATGAAGACGGCTCAAAAATCAAGAACATCAGGAATATTCCCGTATGGAGTATGTTGAATCTGCACTTGACAAGCGACGATGTAAAAGGACTGGCATTGGGCACCATGAGCATCGATGAGCTGGAGAGCAAGCTCACCAACAGCATCCCACTGAGCACCGTCAACAGCGACATCCATCTGGAATGGGAAGAGGACTTCATCTACCGGTGCAACGGACAGCGGGCCATACAGGCAGAGTGCGACCCCGATCCCGACCTCGCCGAGGCTACGCCCAAGAAGGTGGAAGCTGACATCCGGAAAGCCATCGAGGCCATAGACCTCCCACAGGGCTATTCCATGTCGTGGCGAGGCGTAGGTGAGAGCTCCAGCGAATCCGCAACATCAATACTGAGTCTCTTCCCCATCGTCTTCGTGTTCATACTCATCATCATGCTCTTGCTGTTCAACAGCTGGAAGCAGGTGCTGACCATCGTCTTATGCCTGCCATTCATCATCGTTGGCATTGTGCCGGCATTGTTGCTCCTGCGAATGCCGTTCACCTTCATGTCAATTGTCGGTGCTCTGGGACTGGTGGGCATGATGACCAAGAACGGCATAGTGCTCGTAGATGAGATAAACCGCTTGCGCACGGAGGAGAAACGCCCCGCCTACGATGCCGTCGTGGATGCCACCGTCAGCCGTACAAGCCCCGTTATCATGGCCTCGCTGACAACCATACTGGGTATGGCGCCCCTTATCAGCGACCCGATGTATGGCTCCATGGCCATCTGCATCATGTCAGGCCTCACAATAGGAACGTTAATCATCCTCGTGTTCCTGCCAATCCTCTATGCCACCATCTTCAACATTAAAAAACCGAAAGCCGCATGAAAAAGATAGCAACCGATATCTCACGTCTCATCTTCTGTGTCGCAATCCTGTCGCAACTCCCGGCCCACATTCACGCACAGCAACTGCCACTCTCACTGAAGGACTGCCGCCAGATGGCCCTGAACTTTAACGAACAGGTACGGACAGCTGACAATGCCGTGGAGAAGGCACGGCTCGACCGCCAGATTGCCTTTGCCCAATACCTGCCCAAGGTGGATGGCTCCTTCACGATGCTCCACATGCAGGATCAGGACCTCCTCGAAGTCGGCAGCGTGTTGGGAATACATCTTCAGACACGCGGCACCTATCTGGCGGGCATCAACCTCACGCAGCCATTATACCTCGGCGGCAGACTGAGGGCGGCCAACAGCCTCGCACGCATCGGCGAGACCGTCAGCGAGGAACAGCGGCGCAAGATACGCATGCAGCTCATTGCCGACGTCGACAACGCTTACTACACGCTCATCTCCGTGCGCTCAAAAGTGCAGATGCTCGAGGCTTATGCCAAACAGATGCAGGGGCTCTATGACCAGGTGCAGCTGGCCGTCAACGTACAGATGGCCACAGAGAATGACCTGCTGCGCATCACCACCAAGCAGAACGAGGTCAGCTATCAGCTGCAGAAAGCCCGAAACGGGCAGCAGCTCTGTGGACTGGCACTGGCAAACATCATCGGGACGGACTTCGAACAGACCATCATCCCCACAGACACAGCCCTTTACGACGCCGCTTTACAGCAGACGCTCAGCGAAGACTTCTCCTCGCGTCCCGACCTGCGGCTGCTGCAGCAGCAGGTAAAAGCCAACGAGCAGCGGGTCAAGATGGAGCGTGCCAACTACCTGCCAACCGTAGCGCTTGTCGGCAGCTATTCCTACCACGACAACCTGAAGCTCAAGGGTGACCTGAATCTGCCCAACGAAAATAATCTGGGTTATAGCCACACCTTCAGCGGTAGCTTACCCTTCGCCCTGCTCTCGGTGAATGTGCCTCTCTTCCACTGGGGCGCAGAACTGAAGAAGGTGAAGAAGGCCAAGCTGAACCTCGCCGACTCACAGCTCCAGCTCCAGCAGCTGGAACGCAGCATGAGCGTTGAGGTGCGGCAGGCCGTGCTCAACGTCACCGACGGACAGCGCATGGTGGAGACAGCCACCCTGGGCAGACAGCAGGCCGACGAGAATCTGCGCGTGATGCGTCAGAAGTACGACAACCAACTCTGCACCATGACAGACCTCCTCGACGCACAGTCGCAGTGGCAGCAGGCTCGCAGCAATCTCATCGAGGCCCAGACCCAGCTGATGATCTACGAGACCGAATACCTCCGCGTCACAGGACGTATAGAGGACTAAGCAGAGGCTTACAGCTTATACTGGACGCAAAAACACCCCGGCGAGCAGGCGGAAATGCCATCAGTTTTTGGAAGTGAAAGCCGAGGTGACAATCTCTGATTACGTCATTTACAAGACACAGGCTGGGAACGCTCCAAATGACGTGGTGTTTAAAACTTGTACAGGTAACGTTTTATTCCTATCTTCGTGCCTATGAAAAGATTAGCTCTTTATTCCTCAATCGCCTGCAACGTCATCGCTGCCATAGCAGCCATAGCCAGCTGGCATTGGGTTCGTGATAGGCGAGCCCAAGTTGTGGGTAGCGGCGATGACTTTCTTCGCCGTAGCTCTGGGCATAGCACTTTCCTGTATCATAGGCGACGGCTCACCACGGCGCAGTCAGGAGGGCTGACTAACACGGCCTGCCACCTCCGCCATCCTGCGCAGATGTGCTTCCTTCGATATCGCCTTACTGCTGACGACATCGCTGTCTTCCTCCTTCTCATTCTCCTCTTCGCGCTTACCACCCGCGGACTCCGCGTCCCATGGAAGGGGCAACAGATTGCGGGCGCTCTTCTGCTGGAAACGCTCCAAATGAGGTGGTGTTTAAAACCTTGTCGGGTCGTTTCTTGCGTTGCTATGCCTGCGTTCCGTTGTCCTGGAAACCTCCCTGCCGGAATACGGTCTGGAAGTGGTCTTTTGCGATTCGTCCGACTTTGACGGGTAGCGTCCGGCGCAGAGCCTGCTCAATTTCTGCCTGTTTTTCGGTGAGGAATTGCTGAAATTGTTCGAGATTCAATTTTTTTTCGAGATTTATTTTGGAGTTTGAGATAAAATATGTATCTTTGCACACAGAAAAGATAGCGTTAGAAGAATGCCCCAGATTTGGAGTTCTGGCAAGCTGCCCTTCTTTCGCTATTTTCTTTTTACATACTTCATAAAATCTTGTGTATCTGAAATACTATATAGGATGAAGTTCCCATCGACAAATTCCTGTACAATAATATATGCATCTATATCTTTGAGCTGGAAACGCTCTAAATACTGTGGTGCTTAAAACAAAAAACTGAAACTGATATGACACCACTATTCCTTTTCGACATCAGCCCTGAAGCCGGATTCATCTCTCTCGTTGTCATCATCATTGGCATGATCATAGCAGCTACGAGAGATGGTTGACGGATACTGCCAAACCTTCAAAAAACCGAAACAGATATGACACCACTATTCCTCTTTGACATCAGCCCTGAAGCCGAGGCGCTCGCATTCTTTGTTATTCTTATCGGGTATGTGGTGGCTGCCATACGTCCGAGCAAAGAGGAACGGAGAATGAAGAAAGAAGGTCGCCGGAAGATGAAAATCGGCGACAAAGATTACTGGGTATAAGTTGGGAACGCTCCAAATGCCGTGGTGCTTAAAACTGGAACCTGAAACGGACTCGGAATAAAGAAAAACGGCATTTCCCTTGGCCGCGTGCCGGGGAATCGCTATATTTGCGGACATAAAAACAAGAAAGTATTTCGACTATGTTCAACTTTTCCCCATTGAGCGTGATCATCGGGCTGCTCATCATCGCCATCGCCACGCTCTTCTCGAAAAATTGAGAATAAGCTGGAAACGCTCCCAATGACGTGATGCTTAAAACAAAAACTCAGTTTGTTGGTGTCGAATAACTTAAACAGATAACAAGGCTTATGAAACTTGACAAAGAACAAAAGAGGGTGCTGAAGGCGTTCTGGCCTACTATCCTTGTTTTCCCTTTTGGATATCCCCTTTTTATGTGGATTTTCGGTAAACTGGATGCCTGGAAAGATGCGCTATTGATGATAGGTATTGGTCTTCTTCTCGTTATTGTCTTAGGCATCTTCTATATCCTTGGTTCCAAGATACCCAAGAGGGACAACTAAAGTCGAATTTATAGGTATAGAGCTGGAAACGCTCTAAATACTGTGGTGCTTAAAACTGCTGACGAGAAAAAACGAGCTGAACATGAACAAATCCGCTACTTTCTGTGGAGGTTGCGGATTTTTGTGTACTATTGCTGTAGAAAACAACGAAGGAAAGTCCCTGCTTCGACGCCATCGAGGAGAATCGGGATATCTGAGAACGAAGAGCGGCCAACCCCCAAGGTGAAGGAGGCTGGCCACAGGCTGTCAGAAGTGTCCTGAAGCTGTCAAACAATAAGAACTAACGGACAGCCATGAGGCGGCGCCCGATGGCATGAAGGCCGTCGACGATGCGCTGACGCTGGGCCGGGCGGGGCGTCTTCAAGCCGTTGGCATAGTGGCTGAGCTGCGTCTGGTTGATGCCCGTGGCACGACTGATGGCGGCAAGGGTGAGGTAGGGGCTGTAGATGTGGAGCAACGTGGCTGCATCGAGAAAATTGTACTCAAACTCATAGTCGTGGTCAATCCACCACTGCGGAGCTTCGCCGTCTTCAGCATATCCCTGGAGGTGGAAATCGAGGGTCTCCTGCGCTTGGCGCTGGAGCTCCTCGAAAGACTTGGCCGTAAAAACAACTGCACCAGGCACGTTTTCGCTGAAGGATGCGCCGAAGTTTTTGTCGCACCACGATACGTTCACGATAATCTTTTCCATGATTCTATGATTCTTGTTTTGAGGTATGATTTTTATAGGGTTGGAAGTGCGGGGATTATTTCCACCCCGCTTGCTTCCAAATGCTGTTTAAGAGAAATTGACTGAGGACTTCGCTCTGCTGGCCTCTCACCGTCACGCGTCCTTTCTTCGTGGGGTGCTTGAACTGGCGGTGGTCTCCGGCCGTGGTGACGAGGTACCAACCGTCATCTTCCAGCAGCTTGATGACTTCTTTAACTTTGTAGCGTTTCATTGTTGGATTTCATCCGACCTTTTTTTGCCATGGAAGAATTGAAGCAAGCTTCATTCTGCTCATCTGGCTTAATGAAAACGTTCGTTGTTCTTATTGTCTGACGATGCAAAGGTAATGTTTTTAATACTATTATGCAAGTTATTTGAGGAAAAGGTTATAAAAATAATGCCTTTCCCTCACTTTTTCCTGCTTTCCCTTGCATATATCGCGGACTTTTGTGTACTTTTGCGGCAGAAAACAACGAAGGAATGGCAGCCTGGCGCTATTTGAGCCTAAGAGTCGTCTTCGGTGTTTTCTTTTTTATGTCGTTAAGTTTGGAACGCTCCAAATGACGTGGTGCTTAAAACTTTGATTGGGTATAAAAGAATGAAATCGGAATTTAGCACTCTATTTTTAAAAGAAATTACACATTATTATTGACATTTATATGACTTTAAGAAATAAACTTGTTGATATTGCCTTACAATGGCAAAAAAGTTTTGGCGTGGCTCCTTCAATTACAAGTGCAATTTCAGAATATGATGCTGCAATGTTAGTCGGAATGACAGAAAGTGAGTATTCTGAATACATGAAGGATAAAACAGCTGTAAATAAGGGGTCAGATTTTGTTTTCAATCATACAAGATACCAAATAAAAGGGAATCGTCCAAGTGGTAAACCTGGTAGCACAGTCACAATAGTGGCAAAAGCGACTAATTATCTTTGGGACAAGCTAATATGGATATTGTATGACAAAAACTATCTCATGCAAGAAGCCTGGGAATGGAACGTTGAAGATTATAAATTGGCATTTGACAGTAAAAAAAGGATTTCTCCCAATGACTACAGGAAAGGGAAGTGTCTATATAAAAAATAATAACGGATAAAACGGAATTTACGACATGAAACTCCCAAAGTTTATCATCACAATGGACGGTGTGTTCCGTTTGGGCATGGTGAGTCAGCATAAGGACTTGCTGCTGCCAGGCGACCAGTGCATAGGCGGTGGTTATTACGCCTTCGACTTTGTTTCCAACCGTATCATACTCGATAGGGAATCCTACGACTTTGGCCGTCCAAGATGG
>CAJOLI010000060.1 GCA_905235285.1 uncultured Bacteroidaceae bacterium | reverse complement strand
TGCACTCCTCCGGCGTGAGTTGCCATTGGATAAATTATGCCAAGTCCCATCGGTCGTGTTGGTATGGCCGAGCGGTATCCTCTGTTGGGTGCGCCGCTGCATCACAACGGGGTAAGCAATCATGTACCACGCGCGCGCGTGAGGAGTTTTAAATTTCATTTTTCACTAAAAGTGGTATAAACAGCTGATTACTATAGTAATGACCAAGTGAAAAATGCGATTTAAATGCCGAAAATAAGGTGAAAAACGGCTTTAAATAGGCATTTTTAGGTGAAAAAACGGGCATTTCATGCCATTTTGGACGTCTTTTGATGCCTTTTGGATGCTATTTTAAGCTATTTTGAATGCTATTTTATGCTGTTTTGGATGCTATTTTATACTGTTTTGAATGTTTATTTTGGCTAATACAACTGGCCGAAACATTCAACACGGCCGGTCGAAGCGCTCAATGCAACCGGTCGAAGTGCTCAACACAACCGGGTGAAATGGCGAATGCAACCAATAGTTTGAGGTGTCCCACCTAGGTGGGACACCTCAAACTATTGGCTCCATAAACCAACGCAAGCAGGAGATTAGCTCTATGCAACTAATATGTTTTTGCCAAAGATTTCAATGTTCATCTCTGGTTTAATTGGCAGTAGATTGTATGCAATAAGCCCCGCAAAGAGATTGCCCGTAACTCGTTGTTTCGCAGCTGCGCGCTCGTCATCCGGCAAGGTGACGCTTGATACTTCAAAAAGCGGTCAAGCCGAGCGCTCCGGGCTTGGAGAACTGCCATTACTATTGACTACGAGCCTAAGCCTATTGCTCCGCGATGAAAGCGGCCATCTCGGGCTTCAGGGCGTAGGCGCTGCGGAAGAGAGCAAGCTGGTTGCGGACGCGGTCGAGGTTGTGCTCGGAATACTTGCATTTCCAGTATTTGTCGCCCGAGAGATAGTCCCAGAGGAACCGGACGGCCTGCATATAGGGGAAGAGTGTTGCGGCGTAGGGGAGCATCTCCTTCTCAAGCGGCGTCAGGAAGCTCTTGGCCGAACGCAGGTAGCCCCGAGTAAAGGCCTTGAAGATCTCCATGTTGAAGCCCACCTTCGACAGGTCAGGGTCGTCCTCAGCGGTGAAGTTGGCAGCGGTGCGCAGGAAGTCGCCGTAGTCCGAGAAGATAAAGTTAGGCATTACTGTGTCGAGGTCGATGACGCAGAGCACGCGGTCCTGCTTGTCGAACATCATGTTGTTGACCTTTGTGTCGCAGTGGCAGATGCGCTTGGGCAACTTACCTTCGCGCCCGAGACGCTCGGCGATAGTCATCTCATAGGAATACGACAGCAGTTCGTCGATGATATGCTGCACCGAGGCTACGCGCCCTACGGGGTCAAGGTCGATGACCTCCTTGAGCTGCTGAAGACGGTATTCCATATTGTGGAAATCCTTGATTGTCTCGCCCAGCTGCACGGGGATGTCAGCCAGCATAGCCTGAAAATCACCGAAGGCTTCACCGGCAGCTTCGCTCGACTCGGGGTTGACGGCCTGCTTCGTGACGGCATCGTTGATGAACACCATCAGTCGCCATGGCTCGCCGTCGACAGTGGTGTAGAGCTTGGAAGGGTCGCTCTTCAGAGGCACAAAGGTCAGTACTTTGCGATTGATGTCCTGCTCGCCCCGGGTCTCCAGCTTCTGACGAATATGCCCCGTGACGGCGCGGATGTTGTTCATGAGCATGTCCACATCGGGGAAGACGTTGGTATTGACGCGCTGCAGGACGTAGTTAGGCGCCTCGGACTGTGCGGTTTTCACGAGGAGCGTATCGTTAATGAGCCCCTCGCCGAGGGGCTTAATCTCTGAGACCACGCCACTGATAGCGAACTGGTCAACGATGGAAAAGAGTTTTTCGTTCATGAGGTTGTTAGGTTTTATGTGTTTGTTAGGCTGTTTATTCGTTAATATGTTAATCCGCCAACGCGCTTACGTGCATCAGCTGGCCCGTTGAGGTCTGCCCATTAGCTTCTACAGCCAACGTGGCTGGCTTGCTGCCGGCGTATAAAGAGACCTGCGCTTTTCCCTCAGCGTCTAACTTGAGGTCGGGGTTCCAGTAGAGCGTCCTGCGGTAGTCTTTCTGTCCTTCGGGCAGAGTGTGGTGGCTGTAGTCAGGGTTATAGAATTCCTCGGGTTCGGCAAAGCCCTGGAGGACATAGCGACGGTCGCGATAGGTGACGCGCTGCCCCTCGTCGGGCAGCTGTCGCAAATCTACGCTCACGCGGTCGATGTTGTCCTCGGTAGCACGCGGGTCTGCACCGTAGCGCGGCTTGAAGTCGGTGTAGATGCGCACGCTGTCGAGGTTGGTGAGCTGGTTGAAACGGTTGATGGCCGATGCGGGTCTGTTGTATGAAATATTGCGACCGTCGTAGCGGGGCTCAAGCAGGTAAGTGTGGTTGGAATTCATGTCTCCAACGTACGCGCGGGCGATACTATTAATGAAATGAATGCGCCCGCCATACCATCCTGTGGTCAGGCCTGCGTCGCACACCTCGTTGTAGGCTTGGTAGGCATCGACGACCATCGCCGGGTGCGAGGCATCGAACGCGCGCAGTCCGCCACGACGTGCTCGCACGATGAGGCCTCCCATCTGTGTCTCAAAGGTCTTGGGGTTGAAGAGCGATGTCTGGGCAGCCTGCGGCACGTCAGCCGGCGCGTCGCGGTAGGCCGTCTGATAGTAGCTGTAGGGCTGAGTGAAGCGCGGGTAGGGCCACGAGATGCGAACGTAATATTCCGGATAAAGCGTCTCGTCCATCTGAATCCATGTGTGGCGCGGCGATTTCCATTTGGTAGTGTCGCTGGCTGAAATGAAGAACACGCAGTTGCCATAGAAACGAGGCGACGGGATATTAAAAAGCCCATTCTTTGTTTCTATGTCACCAATGATGGACTCGCTCTTGGGCTGAGTAAACTCTGCGTGCACGCGGACCTCATTGGCCAGCGCCGACTCCTTGGCGTTGAACCGTGCTGAGGATATGAGCGCATTCATTCTGTAGCTGCCAGCTGGGAAATGGCGCTCCTTGGCATCGACCTCCGCGCTGATGGTCTCGATGATTTCGGCTTGACCGATGCCCTCGTAAGAATCGAAGGCTGACGGGTAACTATCTTTCAAGCTTGCTTTGAAAACACGCTCCTCACCGGATTTCAGATGATAGACAGTTTCCTCATACTGGTAAGGCGTAGGGAAACTGTCGTAGCGCTCGACGTCATCTTGTATGAAACTCGACTTATAATTGAGCACTTCACCACGGAAGATGGGCGTCTGTGTCTCGGCAGGCTGCGAGAGTTCGAAAGCCCCGGGCGTAGCCATCTCGTGCCAAGCAAAGCGGCGCCAACCCTGCGTGAGCATCAAGAGGTCGAGAGCCGTGCGGTGTTCGTCGTCATCGGCCTCAAAGAAATAAGCGGGATCGGGGATGTAGCCGCGCAGCTCCGAGGCGAGGAGCATCTCTGTGAGGATGTCGGCGGTGTCGAAGGTGTAGTCGCTCGTGCCTACGTCACGCACAGAGAGTGAGAGGGCCGTGCCTGCGGCCACGGAGGGCGGCACAGCGGCCTCGATGCCGAGTGAAATCTGCTCGAAGGGCTGGTAGTCGGACTTCAGGCCTGATACCTGCAACTGAGGCGTCAAAGCCGCCGTAGGCGTGACGAAGAAGAGGCGATCGGCCCAGACACGGCCGTCGGCATCGAACACCGTCACTTGATGTATGCCTCCATTCTGTGCGGCTTGCCCATCGGCTCCTGCCGCAGGCGCAAAAGTTATATTTGTCGGGGCAGAGCCTGTGGCTATCACCTCGCTTTGTACGACCACGCCTTCGCACATGACCGTGAGGCCCAGCTCCTTGCCGGCGGCTGTGCCTTGGGGCTTAACGTCGAAAAGATAGTCGTTGCCCTGACGGATGACACTGAGCGCCACGCCATCAGCAGCCACTTGTCCGGTAGTCTGACTGGCGGTACGGCCATCGTCGGAAGTAAACGTGGCGTTGTAGCTATCGCCGGCAGCGGGCGTGAAGGTCAGCAGGCCCCTGCCACGACTTACGGTGGCGGCCTCTGCAACGACCTGCCCCTGACTGTTGCTGAGGGCGACGCGTCCGTTGAGCGCCTCGCCGGACTCGGTAGCTGCCTCAAAAGCTATGCGGCAAGGTACACCTGCCACGAGCGACCCGCCCTCTGGGAAGAGCGACAGCTGCGGCTGCGGCTCTTGGGCGCCATCCCTGAAATAGCGGCGCAGGGGGCGCGACGTCATGTCGTGGAAGAACTCGCCCGCACGCTCCGGCTTGTCGTAGACCGGGAAAACGCGGCTGTAGAGTTTCTCATAGTCGCGGTAGAACTCCTTGGCCATAGCCTTGGAGTAGAACCATTGCTCGGCGTAGGGCGTATGCTCCTTCTCTGTGAGACCCCAGTTGAGCTGCCAGCGCGTGTAGGCCCGCAGCTCGTAGAACCCTCCATAAAGAGTATCTGCCAAGGCAAAACAGCCATGACCGCGGCCGTCGTGCATCTCAACCATCTGACGTTCCACGAGATAACCCTCTTGATTAAGAAGCTCCACGTAGAGAACACCGCTGACGTTCGACGGCTGCTGGCGGTCGGTGCGGCGGGTGTAGGCGGCATACCAGATGGTGTCGCCAAGGAAATAGCAGGTATTGTCCAAATGCACAAACACTTTCTCCTGCGGGATGGCACGGCCGAAGCGTGACAAACGTTCGGCCCAGGCAGCGACGGTAGTGGGCTGGCTCTGAGCTGAGATTGCTGGAGAAATCAGCAGTAGTGATATACAAAGAAACGATTTGCAAAAAACGCAAATGGCATACGGTACAAAAGCTTTCATGGCCACAAAGATAAGATAAAGCGACGTATGGAAGGTCCTTTTTGATAAAATAATTTTGCAAAAGATGCTTTTACCTCAAAAAAAGTGCTTGAAAATGCGAGAATACGAAGCTAATTGATTAATTTTGTAGCCGAAATAAGGCGCTGATAGCACCCCTTAGCGCTAAAACACATTTACCAACCCGACAAAACATATTATTGCATAGACCATAACTCATAACAACAAACTAACCTCTATGACTCTCATTAAATCCATTTCCGGTATTCGCGGCACGATAGGTGGCCACGCCGGTGACACACTAAACCCGCTTGACATAGTCAAATTCGTGTCAGCCTATGCCACACTCATCCGCAAGACGGAAACCATAGGCTCAAACAAGATTGTAGTAGGTCGCGACGCTCGCATCTCAGGCGAGATGGTGAAGAACGTCGTATGCGGAACGCTCATGGGCATGGGCTTCGACGTCGTCAACATCGGGCTCGCCACGACGCCTACGACAGAGATTGCCGTGACTATGGAAAAGGCATGCGGAGGCATCATACTCACCGCTTCGCACAACCCGCGGCAGTGGAATGCCCTGAAGCTCCTCAACGCCGACGGCGAGTTCCTCAATGCCGCCGAGGGCGCCGAAGTGCTGCGCATAGCAGCTGCCGAGGATTTCGAATTTGCCGACGTCGACCATCTCGGACACTACCGCGAGGACGACAGTTACGACCAGCGACATATCGACTTGGTCAAAGCACTCGAGCTCGTAGACGTAGAAGCTATCAGGAAAGCTAACTTCAGCGTAGCGCTCGACACTGTGAACTCCGTAGGAGGCGTCATACTGCCCAAGCTGCTCGAGCAGCTCGGCGTCGAGACCGTCACCTGCCTCTATGGCGAACCTACCGGCGACTTCCAGCACAACCCCGAGCCGCTCGAGAAGAACCTCGGAGACATCAAGGCTCTCATGCAGAAAGGAGGCTACGACATTGCCTTCGTCGTTGACCCCGACGTCGACCGCCTGGCGCTCTTCTGCGAAGATGGCACTATGTACGGCGAGGAGTACACCCTCGTCACCGTTGCCGATTACATCCTGCAGCACACTCCCGGCAACACCGTCTCTAATCTCAGCTCTACACGTGCCCTGCGCGACGTCACACGCAAATATGGCTGCGAATATAACGCCTCGGCCGTTGGCGAAGTGAACGTCGTAACAAAGATGAAGGCAACCAATGCCGTCATCGGAGGCGAAGGCAACGGCGGAGTAATCTATCCCGCCGCGCACTACGGACGCGACGCTCTCGTAGGAATCGCACTCATACTCACATACCTGGCCAAACGCGGCATGAAGACAAGCGAGCTGCGTGCCACTTATCCCCCTTACTGCATCGCCAAGAACCGCATAGACCTGACGCCCGACACCGACGTCGATGCCATACTGGCTAAAGTGAAAGAGCTCTACAAGAACGAGGAGGTTAACGACATCGACGGCGTGAAGATCGACTTCCCCGACAAATGGGTCCACCTGCGTAAATCCAACACCGAGCCCATCATACGCGTCTACAGCGAAGCCGCTACTATGGAGGCAGCCGACAAGCTGGGCAAGGATATTATGGACGTCGTGTACTCCATGACGAAATAAACACTACGCATCCAACAAAAGAAGCCTGCACGTGAGTGGAGCGTGCAGGCTTCTTTAACTTAAAAACTCAGAAAACATCTATGGCAAAACTGAATGCCTTGATGAAGGACACGGCCATCTACGGACTCAGTAGCATTGTAGGCCGATTCCTCAACTATTTGCTCGTGCCGCTGTATACCCACTACATGCCCAAAGAGAGTGGTGACTACGGCGTGAGCACGAACATCTATGCCTACGTGGCACTTATTCTTGTACTTCTGACCTTCGGCATGGAGACGACGCTATTCCGCTTCGCCAACGATGGCCCCGACGCACAGTCAGCCACCGCTGGACGGCGATGGCCCGACACGGTGTTCACGACGGCATTCGCCACCGTTGGCACCTTTACCGCCATCTTCCTGGCCTTGGTCTTCGGCTTTATCACGCCAATCGCCGACTATCTCGGCTATGCCGACCACCACAACTACCTGCTGATGATGGCGGCTGTCGTGGCGATGGACGCCTTGCAGGCGATTCCGTTCAGCTTCTTGCGCTTCCAGAAACGACCTATCCGCTTCGCAGCTCTCAAGTTGCTGTTCATCTTCGTCAATATAGGCCTCAACGTGTTGTATTTTGTCGTGTTGGGCAAGACGTCGGTGTACTACGTATTCCTTATTAACCTGCTGTGTACGGGCTTTATTTCGCTGCTCTTCATCCCCGACTTCCTGCGCATTCAATGGCACTTCGACGGCAATCTGCTACGACGCATGCTTTCCTACTCGTGGCCCCTGCTCTTCCTCGGCGTGGCAGGAATTCTCAATCAGGTGGCCGATAAGATTGTCTTCCCGAAGGTTTATCCTGACCAAGCCGAGGCCAACGTGCAACTGGGCATCTATGGCGCCTGTGTGAAGATTGCGATGATCATGGCCATGATAACGCAGGCTTTCCGCTATGCCTACGAGCCCATCGTCTTTGCCAAGGCTAAGGATGACGACAAGAACGAATACTACGCCACGGCGATGAAGTACTTCCTGATATTCACGTTGTTGTCATTCCTCTGTGTCGTAGGGTATATGCCGATACTGAAGTATATCCTTGGTGCAGGCTATCGTGAGGGACTGGGCGTGGTACCCATCGTCATGGCTGCAGAAATCATGATGGGCGTATACTTCAACCTCTCCTTCTGGTACAAGCTCATCGACAAGAACATCTACGGGGCTATTTTCTCCACCATCGGCTGCGTCATGCTGCTGGGCGTGAACATCATGTTCATCCCGAAATATGGCTACTGGGCGTGCGCCTGGGGTGGCGTAGCGGGCTATGGCACAGCCATGGTGCTCAGCTATATCATCGGACAGCAGAAGAATCCCATCAACTACCCGATGAAGGAGATTGCGTGCTACGTCCTCCTTACCGCCGTGCTCTTTGCAGCGATGGAGTACGTTCCTGCTGCCCTTCCCACATGGGCACAGATTGCCATCAACACTGTGCTCATCCTCGTTTTCGTTGCCTATATCATCAAAAAAGACCTGCCACTGAGGAGTTTACCCGTGGTAGGGAAATACTTTAGATAGAGAAGAATTTGGAAAAGAACTATGATGTCATCGTGATAGGTGCTGGCCACGCAGGGTGCGAGGCGGCTCATGCGGCTGCACGCATAGGTGCCAGCACGCTCCTCATCACGATGGACATGAACAAGATAGCTCAGATGTCCTGCAACCCAGCCGTAGGCGGCATTGCTAAGGGACAGATTGTCAGAGAAATAGATGCACTCGGAGGAGCTATGGGGCTCGTCACCGACGCCACCTCTATTCAGTTCCGCATGCTCAATCGCTCGAAAGGGCCTGCCATGTGGAGCCCCCGCGCTCAATGCGACCGCGGCAAGTTCATCTGGACATGGCGAGAAATCCTTGAGAACACGCCCAACCTGCACATCTGGCAAGACCAGGTCCGCCGCCTGATTGTTGAAGAACTACCTTCAGCCCCATCAGTGACCGCTGCCCCATCAGCAACCAACCCGTCATCAGCAACCGCCCCATCATCAGCAACCACCCCTTCATCAGCAACCGCCCCGTCATCAGTGAACACCACCCCATTGTCTGGTGCGGCGCGTATTCGCGCCGAAAAGACCGCCGTCGGCGTCGAGACCTACCTCGGCATGACCTTCCGCGCCAAAAGCATCATCCTGACCGCAGGAACCTTCCTCAACGGCCTCATGCACATCGGCCGTGTCAAACTCCCCGGTGGACGCTGCGCAGAACCGCCATCGCTTGAGCTGGCAGAGAGCATCGCACAGCACGGCATTCACGTCGCACGCATGAAGACGGGCACGCCCGTCCGCATCGACGCTCGCTCCGTAGATTTCTCCCTTATGACCGAACAGCCAGGCGATACCGAGGGAAGAAGGTTCTCATTTTTAGGCCCAAGCCTTTCTCAAGACTCTACCCACGCGCTCCCTTCTAAGGAGAGAGCTGGGGGAGAGTCTTCTTCATTCCTCCCTCAACTCCCCTGTTGGATCACCTACACCAACGAGGCCGTACACGAGCGCCTCCGCGCCGGACTGCCCGACTCACCCCTATACAACGGTCAGATACAAAGCATCGGCCCCCGCTATTGCCCCAGCATCGAGACGAAGCTCGTCACCTTCCCCGACAAGGATC
The DNA here is from genome assembly GCA_905235285.1 of uncultured Bacteroidaceae bacterium. Classification (GTDB taxonomy): domain Bacteria; phylum Bacteroidota; class Bacteroidia; order Bacteroidales; family Bacteroidaceae; genus Physcousia. The sequence continues at coordinate 4,238 of CAJOLI010000060.1, read as the reverse complement.
AGCATCAACTCTTTCTCGAACCCGAAGGCACCAACACCAACGAATACTACCTCAACGGCTTCTCCTCTTCACTGCCCATCAACGTACAGATTGAAGCCCTCAGACTGATACCGGCTTTCCGCAACCTGGAAATCTACCGCCCAGGCTATGCTATTGAGTATGACTTCTTTGACCCCACACAGCTCCATCATTCGTTAGAGTCGCGCGTGATAAGCGGCCTCTTTCTGGCAGGACAGGTCAACGGAACAACCGGCTACGAAGAAGCAGCCGGTCAAGGAGTAATAGCCGGCATAAATGCCGCACGCCACTGCACAGGCCAGCCGCCACTCGTTCTGCAGCGCGACCAGTCCTACATCGGAGTGCTCATCGATGATCTTGTCTGCAAGGGCGTCGACGAGCCCTATCGCATGTTCACCTCGCGCGCCGAATATCGCATACTGCTGCGTCAGGACAACGCCGACGCACGGCTCACGGAGATAGGGCACAACGTAGGCCTTGCTTCTACAGAGCGACTCAGCCACTACCTCAAGAAGCGCGAGGATGTGGAGCGCATCATCCGCTTCACTGAAGACTATTCCGTCAGGATGAGCGACGTCAACGGCCTCTTGGAATGCCTCGGCACGGCACCCCTGGCACGAGGCTGTAAGCTCATGGAGCTACTCGGACGGCCGCAGATTACATTCGACAACCTATCCCCTGCCCTACCCCACCTGCGCCAGCTTCTCGACAGCATCGACGACCGACAAGCTGAAATCATTGAGGAAGCAGAGATAGAAATAAAATATAAAGGATATATTCAGCGCGAAGTGGAGCAGGCCGAAAAGATGCACCGACTTGAGAACATCAAGATACGTGGTCACTTCGACTACTCAACGCTTCAATCTATCTCTACCGAAGGACGACAGAAGCTGACATCACACGACCCGGAAACCTTGGCTCAAGCCTCACGTATTCCAGGTGTCTCGCCGTCAGACATCAACGTGCTCCTCGTACTACTCGGTCGCTAACGTCCTATTCCTTCCGTCGTCATTTCATGACGGTTTAGTTAATGTTCCACGTGAAACAATACTCGCATTAAGTATAAACCTATAACAAAATCAAAAAAAAGAGATGAACAACGAATATCTCATCAAGCACCTCCGCAACGTTCCCGACTTCCCTATCCCGGGAATACAGTTCAAGGACGTCAGTACGCTCTACAAACATCCCAAGTGCTTACGCATTATGGTCAACGAACTCTATGAACTCTATAAAGACAAAGGTATCACCAAAGTCGTAGGCATAGAGAGCCGAGGCTTCGTCGTCGGAGCGGCACTGGCCTATAAGCTGGGCGCAGGCTTCGTGATGGCACGCAAGCCGGGTAAGCTTCCCGCTGAAACTCGCAAGGAAAGTTATATGAAAGAATATGGCAAGGACACGATAGAGATTCACATAGATGCTATCACGGAGAAAGATATAGTACTCCTGCACGACGATCTCCTGGCTACCGGCGGTTCCATGCTGGCGGCCTACAACCTCGTCAAGCAATTCAACCCCAAACAGACTTTCATTAACTTCATCATCGAGCTGACAATCGAAGGGCTTCACGGCCGAGCCGCCTTCCCCGAAGACGTTGATATAACTACACTGATCAAGATTTAATGAGCGAACGCGAGGAACATATCAAGAGCATCTTACAGCGTCTGCCAGAATCGCCAGGTAGCTATCAATACTTCGACGAGCACGGGACGGTAATCTACGTAGGCAAGGCAAAGAACCTGAAGCGCCGCGTCAGCAGCTATTTCAACCGCGAACACGAATCGCGCAAGACGGCTATACTCGTCTCTAAGATTTGGGATATTCACTACACCGTGGTCAAAACGGAGGCCGAAGCCCTGCTGTTGGAAAACCAGCTCATAAAACAGTTCCAACCTCGCTACAACGTACTGCTTAAAGACGGCAAAAGTTACCCTTCTATAGCCATCACGAAAGAATACCTGCCGCGCATCTTCAAGACACGGCATATCGACCGCAAAGGAGCGATGTACTTTGGGCCATATAGCCACATCCCAACAATAAACGGTCTGCTGGAACTCTTGAAAAACCTCTACCCTATCCGCCGATGCCACCAGGCGATGAGCAGGGAGGGAGTAGAGAACAGGAAATATAAGCTCTGCCTTGAATACCACATGAAGAATTGCCTCGGCCCTTGCATAGGCCGTCAAAGCCACGAGGAATACATGGAGTATATCAACTCAGCCATACGCATACTCAAGGGCGACACGGTATCACTGCGGCGCGAGATGATGGCAGAGATGCAACGATTGGCAGGGGAGATGAGGTTTGAAGAGGCAGAAGTAGTGAAGCGCCGCTACGACCTCATCACGGCCCATCAGGAGAAGAGTCAGGTCATAACATCCACGGGACACAACATCGACGTTTTCTCCATAGACAACGACGAAAAGATAGCCTATATCAATTATCTGCACGTAGTAGAAGGCGCCATAAACCAGGCTTTCACCTTCGAATACAAGAAGAAACTTGATGAAAGCGAAGAAGAGCTGCTCGTGCGTGGCATTATGGATATGCGCGACCGATGGGGCTCAGAAGCAAAAGAGATAGTTCTTCCGTTCCACGTGGAACTACCACTGAACGAAATAGAAATAACTATACCACAACGAGGCGATAAGAAACAACTGTTAGCTCTTTCACAGCTCAACGTAAAACAATATAAGGTGGACCGCCTGAAGCAGCAGGACAAACTGAACCCCGAGCAGAAAGCCGTGCGACTTATGAAAGAAATTCAGGAGCATTTAAGACTACCATCGTTACCCTATCAGATAGAATGTTTCGACAATTCAAATATCTCTGGAACAGATGCGGTAGCAGGTTGTGTTGTCTTCAAGAAATGCAAGCCGAGTAAAGCAGACTATCGCAAATACAACATCAAAACGGTTCAGGGGCCCGATGATTATGCCTCTATGCAGGAGGTCGTTCGTCGCCGTTATAGTCGCATGATGGAAGAGGGAATTCCCCTACCCGACCTCATCATCACGGATGGCGGTGCAGGACAGATGAGCGTCGTCAGGGCTGTCGTCGAGGCCGAGTTAGGGCTTCAAATCCCTATCGCAGGCTTAGCCAAAGACGACCGCCATCGCACGCACGAATTACTCTACGGCAACCCGCCAATGACCATCGCGCTGAAGCAAGACAGTGCCCTCTTCCGTCTGCTCACTCAGATACAAGATGAGGTACACCGCTACGCCATCACGTTCCATCGCGACAAGCGAAGCAAGAGCCAACTGCGGTCAGAATTAGACTCGATTCCAGGCATTGGACCTAAGACCAAACAAGCACTTCTGAAAGCCTTCAAGAGCGTGAAACGCATTCGTGAAGCCGGCTCTGAAGAACTCACAAAAGTCATTGGAGAAGCTAAGGCAAATGCGATTATCAGCTACTTCAATACAGGAAACGACGAAGAAGCGACAACATATTAGACAACTAAAAGCAAAGTAATTCCAAGATGCGAATAGTCATTCAACGAGCAAAAGGGGCCAGCGTCAGAATTGACGGACAAATAAATGCAGAGTTCAGCGGACTCGGCTACGTAATCCTCCTCGGTATCGAAGCCGCAGATACGATGGAAGATGTCGCGTGGCTTGTAAAGAAAGTGGCAGCCTTACGCATCTTCGACGATGCAGAAGGCGTCATGAACCGCAGCATCCTTGACATTCAAGGAGAGCACGAAGGCACAGATGGCAACATTATCGTTGTCAGTCAGTTCACGCTCTTTGCCTCTTACAAGAAAGGCAACCGTCCCTCTTGGTTCCGCGCTGCCAGCCATGAAATAAGCGTCCCCCTCTACGAAGCCTTTATCCAAAAGCTTTCAGAGGCCATAGGACGTCCCGTAGGACATGGCGAATTTGGCGCCGAAATGAAAGTCTCACTATGTAATGACGGACCTGTGACGATTATTATGGACACCAAGAATAAAGAGTAATCTATAAGCGACCGTCTATTCAATAATCAACAATAAATAATAAAAGCAATGGAAACAAGTAAGTATGAACAAGCGTTGTTACAGTACAACCTGAATGTCAGCGAAGAAGAAGTGTCCGCTGCCGTAAAACGTATCATCGAGGAGAAAGTGCCCGAGAATGATACTGTAGAAATAAAGAAATTCCTTATGGGCAGCGTCGAATTGACAACCTTGAAGACCACGGACAGCGAGGAAAGCGTCCTGGCCCTGACGGAGAAAG
>CAJOLI010000059.1 GCA_905235285.1 uncultured Bacteroidaceae bacterium | reverse complement strand
GTGGTAAAAACAAAGGTAACAAAAAAGGTCGAGTTCCAAGCGAGGAACTCGACCTAAATTTGTATTGTGCTCAAAAAGTTTTAGCGGACAGCAATATTTCAAAATGGTGTACCAATTCGTCACAGCCCGACTAAGGCAACGTGATGAGAATAGCCAATGTGCTGAAGGCTGATGTCAACGAGCTGCTGAGATTTCAGTATATAGAGGAAACCAAGAAAGGAGGACGTGCAAATGTATAGCGTTAAAAACTTAGCCGAATATATTGTGGCACTGATAGCCGCTTTTGCGCGGCATTTCTCTATGTGCGAGTCAGATGCCTATCAATACCAGCACCGTTATGGTGCAGTGAAAGTAGTCCATGGAATATGCGGCTTGTTTGGCGAATATGGTGCTGAGAAAAGATGAAGATAAGAACAATCACTAATCAGATATTGAATGATAGAAGTAGTAGCTGCAATCATCCATGATTCCGATGGCCGTATTTTCGCTACGCAGCGGGGATATGGTGAATGGAAGGACTGGTGGGAGTTTCCTGGCGGGAAGATAGAGGCTGGCGAGACGCCAGAGGAAGCACTGCGGCGCGAGATTTGGGAAGAACTGGAGACACAGATTGTGGTGGAGCGCTTTGTGGAGACGGTGGAATGGGATTATCCGCAGTTTCATCTTACCATGCACTGCTATTTCTGCCATGTGGAGAGCGGACATTTGGAACTGAAGGAGCATGAAGCAGCGAAGTGGCTCAACAAAGATGAACTGGAGAGCGTCAACTGGTTGCCCGCGGACTGGGATTTAGTGATGAAACTGAAGATGTAATCAGGTATGGATCGCCATTCCCCACCGCTCAGCTCTGCCGCTTTGCCCTGCAGAGAACGACGCCATTTCTAATTCCTCATCCAGATTTCGTAGCAAAAACCTAATGTCTGCTTTTCGGAGTTCAGTATGTAAGAGAATGACGACACTTCGCTTTTGATGACAGAAGTCATATGTTTCAACGCTTGCTTGAAAACCCTGAATGCGTTTAAACTATTGTCGTACTCAGAATGTTGAATAAAGAATACGTACTTGTTGAGCGGATAAGCCTTCATTATTTCGCTTATCTGAATGGCCAGCCTCTCAGCGAAGTGAGCCGTGATGCTTGAGAAGAAGTAGGACATGTTGAATATGACTAGCGACGACAGTTCGGAGCATCCTTCCCAATAGGACTTGTCTATGTCGAAGATGGAGTTGAGCATCTGGAAGTGCAACCCGCCTCTGAAAACGTCGTTCAGCAGGCTCCCGGCCATGCGCTGCATCTCTTTAGACACATCAATGCCGGTGTATACCATGTCGGGAGCAGCTTCTTTGAAGGTCTCATAAAACGCTATGCCAGACGTGGCCGGACCGCATCCGATATCTATCATCTGCACTCTGCCATTGCAGGCTGTTATTTGGGCGCTGACCCATTCTCTGTAGCTGGAGAAAATGTGTCTGCTGCTACAGTAGTATTGCCTCATGACGTAATAACAATAAGTCAGCACTTGCCTGTCAGGGACCATCTGCACGTCGGACATCTGAAACTGGTCGCTGAAATTGATTCTGCCGTAGCCTATGGCGTTCAGGTTCGTGGCCATGTCGTGGCCGAAGACCTTTGAGGGCCATTCGCTGCCAGAGGCTTCCTTGACGGGCTGCATTATGTGCCTGTCAAAGGTGGTATTGAATTCTTCCGTCAGCGTGAATATCGCCCGGCTCAGGTCCCGCTCTTGGGCATCATACTGCGGCACCTCGAAATTCCCGGCAACAAAATCCTCCTTGCCTATGCGGAAGAATCCATGCTTACTCCTGACGAATTCCATGAGCTTGAAGAACGTAAAGTTGTTGGCGAGCAGCTCTGCATTCCCGAACATGATGAGATGCTCTTCAGCCCTGGTCATGGCCACGTTGAGCTTGCGGTCGACGATGCTGCCGTCTATCTCATCCTCAAACACGTTGTTTGTGAGGAAGTTCAGTTGATAATACTTCTGTATGGTGAATCCGTAGATGATAAACTTGCGCTGTGAGCCCTGGTAGCGCTCCACGGTGTCGATGGTGATGCCGTGCAGCAGTTCGATGGCATATTTGTCTATGGCTTTGCGGATGGTGGCAATCTGATTCCTGTAGGGAACGATTACGCCCACGGTTTTGCTGACATCAAATCCGCAGGCTCTCTCTGCCTCATAAATCTTTATTACCGTAGCAGCTATCATCTCAGCCTCGATCTGGTTTACCTTGTCAGAGAGTGACGCTTTCGGCTGCTCGGTGGCGACGAAGGCGATTCTGCGCGTCGCTATTAAGTCTGCGATGCCATTCTTGCCATCTCCTCTGACGGGCAGAACGATACTCTGGTGGGGCCGCGGCACCTCTTCCAGCAGATTGCTGTAGAAGGCGAAATTGGGGAATATGGCTATGTCATGGTGCATGCGCCCTTGCTTACGAAGCATGTAGGTGACGTTCTTGTCACGGGCATATCTCCGGAGGAGCCGTTCGAACAGCGAGAGTCGGCAGTCGGTCAGATATATTCCGTTCAGGAGCGCGTCCTGCACCTGGCTGACATCCTCTGTCTGCTGTACTACGGCCGGCAGCTGCTTGTGGTCGCCGATGAGCACGAACTTCCTGATAGCCGGCAGTCCATCCTTTTGTGCGCTGAGCAGCCCTATCAGATGCGGCTCTAAGATTTGTGATGCTTCATCGATCACGGCGAGAGTGAACTGTTTCAGCTGGAACAGGGCTATGTTGCTGTTCAGTGCCGTCGTGGTTCCGACGAAGACCTTGGTCTGAAGCAGTGTGTTTCTGAGGGCTTCCAAGTTCTCGCTCTGTTCCACTCTTGTGCTGAGCAGATTGCTTCTGAATTCATCACTGCAACTGAACGTGCCTCCGATTCTGAGATAGTCGATACGTTCCTCTGAAAGCTTGCTGCATATCTCGTCTACAGCCCTGTTGGTGTATGAGAGGAGCAGGATGGCGGCCTCCGGCTCCAGCAGCTCTTCCTTGACGGTATTGAGCAGGCCGTAGGACGTCTTGCCTGTTCCGGGTGGGCCTATGATCAAGAAGACGTCCTTGGCTCTCTTCACGCTTAAGGCGAGGTCGTTAAAGTCTCCATAGTCGCCTCTGAGCACTGCGTTGTCGTCGGTCTGCGGCTCTCGTTGCAGCAGCAGTAGGTCGCGCCTGCCTTTGGGCGCTGTCAGGAACGCCTGCATGCCTCTGTAGAGCGAGCTGTAGGATGACTCCATGAAATCGTGCTCGATGGCCCATGGCTTGTCCTTCTGGGCTGCGAACACGCGGTTGTCGGCCTGTGGGGCTCTTAAAGTGAGCCGGATAGTGTCGGTGGCGATGCTCTCAATGGTGCAACGGTGTACCATCGTCCGACGTGCATCGGGTTCCTTCCCTTCGGTGTATGGATACAGGATTACGATGTCGCCGACGCGGAAGTTCGACATGTCGTTGTCCTCATCCTCTGAGAAACCTAATACCACGGTCTGGATTCGTCCCTTCGTCTCTCTGTCGGGCGACAGCAGTGTGAGGCCGTCGTAGATGTTTCCTGCCATGCGCTTCTCTTCCAGCGAGTCGTGCCACGTGGCAGCGAATCCCGAGCTCTCTTTGGTCTTGTTGCCCAGTTTGGACATTACATGCTCGTTGGCAATAAATGTCAGGAATCGGAAATAGTAGGCTTTCTCCAAGTCCGAGGCCTGCTGTATTGGGTCGAGCACGCTGGCTATCTGTGGGCGCTGATACTCCCTCCAGAGCTTGTTGTCGATATGTTTCTTGTTCAGGCTCTCGGGAACCCTCCCGTCGAGAATCCTGAATCCGCTGGGCTGAGTGTAAAGCATCTCGGCCCATGCCAGCTCGTTCCTGACCTTGATGGCCTTGAAGAGCAGTTCCGGGGCGGCATAACCTTGGCTCAGTAAGCTCTCGCTGTATTTAGAATACAGGAGGTAGGCATGAAAATCGGTACTGTTCCGTTCGTAGATTTCCCTGTAGTTGTATCGTATCAGGGCTACATAAAGCAGTATCTGAACAAAGTGGTCCACAGCCGCCGTGGGCTTGACAAAGTTGTCGTACGGGAAAGCGCCTTTGCCTGACTTCTGCTCCATGAGGATTTTGAAGTCCATCTGCAGGTAGTCCATACGCCCTTGCATGCCTAACATCTCCGAGAAGAACGAGGGTTCCAGTATTCCTGCCTTTTCCTTGAAAACGTTCTTCAAGTCCGATTTTAGGGTGGCGATGGCTTTGGCTATGTTCTGCTTCTGCCGCTGCGCTTCTTGGTGAAACTGTGGTCCGATGTCGGCTGTAAGCAAGCTGATGGCGTGGTCTCGGAAGAAATCCTTCACGCTCTGGGCATAGGGGTAGCTGTTGGGCAGTTGGTGAATGGCTTCATCCAGCAGTTGTCCGGCCAGGTTACCTAAGACGATAGCCTCTGTGGTTCTCTGAGGCTCCAGCTTCTTGATCAGGTCAACGAATGGCGAATCCGCATAACTCGTGAAGCAGCGTGCCACGGAAGATATGTTCACGAGATAATCCGGCTCGAAAATGACGAGTTCCGGGTAAATCACTCCGCCCTCCTCCCTGGGGCGTACGAGGTTGACCTGAGCATCTTTGTAGAACAAGTCCTTCAAGTATGTCCAATCATAGTCGTAGCGCTGATTGCCATGCGCGTAGCACACCTTGCATAACTCTTCATCGTCAGCCTCTTCAGCCCTGACATAGATAAACTGGTCATCCCAGCTCTCTACGATGCCTCGCATACATTCGCTTACCAAGGCAGGGGCGCAGGTCGGGGGCTTCTCTGCAGGGAAAAGGTCTGCGAGCCGCGCGGGGATGTCCGTCTGACAGACCAACGCGACAAACATACAGAGGTTCCTGACGTCAAACATGCAGAACTGCTCCAGTTCAGCATCCGTCAGCTCGTGGCGCTTCCTTAGGCGGACGCGGGTGTCATTCGTCGTCTTGACCAACCGTCTCGAAGCGCCGTACTCCTTCATCAGGAAGTCTGTCTTGGCAAAGTCGCCGCCGAAATTGATGCGCGTTCCGTTAGTCTTCTGGCTCAGACATTTCTTGAAGACCAGATTCAGCGCAGCGTACACTTTGCGGTAGTTGGGCCTATGGGCCAAGGCGGCTTCTATCTCATCGAAGAAATTGGTGGCAGCTTCCGGCTCGTATGTCTCGCTGGTCGCAAGCACCTGCCCCCGATTGCGCGGGAAGGCGAACTCTTCAATCTTCAGTCGTCGTGGAATTGCTTCGAGGTCTGAGATGACGGGGACGCTAAAGCCTTCTAAGATGCAGGATAGATGTCGGTCGTCGCAGACAGTCAACCATGTCTTGACGGTATCTGAAAGGCCTGTTGTGTCTAACTCAGCGTCTTGGCTGAATATGATGGCCGCAGTGATTATTCGGGGCTCTGCTCCGAGGAGCTTGCCCAGCCCCTTTGCGGCGCGGCTCCTGTTCAGCCTGATTTGTTCATAAGGCGTCTTCTCGCGTGTGCCGCCTTCAATGATTAAGCCGTCTGCGGTCCAGGCTCCATTCTCGCGTGCTACGATATTGCCGCCCCAGTCCTTAAACTCAAGTATGCGGATACCGCCCGACGTGATCAGCAACGCGTCAAGTTCAACCCCCTCGATGTTGTAGTTACCTATCAGGATGCACTCCTCCGCAGAATCCTGAAACCTGTCCTGCAACAGCTGGCAGATAGAATCAAACTGTCCGGTCTCTGCCATGTGGTCGTAATCAGAGACTTTGAAAGCCCTTAGTGCCATATTATTTCCCTGATATGCGGACAGGTGTCATTTTGTCCAAGTTGCCATATCTTTATCAGGCCTCTCCCCCCCCGGCTATCGTGCGTACTCCTGTTCGCCTCCCCAGTCGCTCTCGGCTTTTATGCTGAAGGTAGCAGTATTGGACTCTGCGGGTGAGGTGTCGAAGAGGTTGCCGTTGTAGACGGTAATCATGTTGCGCGTCACCGGCACATCCTCGAGTACACTCTCGGCGAGGGCCGTCTCGGCGGCATCGAGGGCGGTGACGGTGACCTTCAGCAGGCCGCTCTCGGCGTGGGGGAAGGTGTAGATCTCAAACGTCTTCTGCCCGGCGCTGACATCGAGCACTACGGTCTGCTTGCTGTTGACGCTACCATAGCCGGTCAGGGCACTCAGTGTGCTGGAGCCTCCGGTGTAGTAGAACTTGAGCTGTTTCACGTTGTCGGGCAGCGGGTCGGTCAGGTTCACGCGGAACATGGCAGCCACGCGCCGCATCTGTACGTCGTGGGACTGTGGCTCGGCCCCTACGGTCAGCTCTTCGGTGAAGAGGAAAGTGTCAGAGATGATGTTGTGGTCGAAGGAAATCTTGTCGAGCGACGTCACCGTGGCCGATGCTGAGGTGGAGTGAGCTATGATGGCCACGGTGTAGGAGCCTGCGGGCAGCGTCATGGCCAGCGTGCCGAAGTCCTTGTCGGAGGCCTTCTGGGCTATCGACTTCACTTTGGTGTCGCCGTCGTAGACGACGAGATTAATTCGCGAGCAGAGCTGCGTCACGTCAAGCAAGGCACGCGACGGAGGCGCATCGAAAGCCACTTGCTCAAACGATGTGATGCGGTAAGTGACGTTGGGCTCTTCGGCCGTTTGCGGTTCCAGGCCTACGTAAGGCTTATCGCAGGCTGAAAAAAGGAGCGCTGCCATGGCGGCGCATAGGATAATGTGAATGTGTTTCATTGCAGGGGGTATGTTGATTCTATGGCCAAAGTTAGTAAATCTTTGCACTTTGAGCTTTTGAGGAACAACTTTTTTTATCTTGAGTGTCGACTTTTGTTTATTTTTTATACTTTTGCGGCAGAAAAACTATAATATGAGTACCGAAGAATTGCAGAATAAGCGCGTAGCGATGCTCCTTTCCGGGGGCGTCGACAGCTCCGTGGCGGTGGCTCTGCTCGTTGAGGCCGGCGTGCGCCCTGACCTGTGGTATATACAGATAGGCCCTGAGCGCGACAGCACCGACTACACCTGTACTATTGAGGAAGACCTCGAGATGGCGCGGGCCGTGGCCTACAAATACAAGCTGCCGCTTGAGGTCGTTGACTTGCACAAGGACTACTGGGAGCGCGTCGTCGACTACACCATGAGCCGCGTGCGCGAGGGTCTGACGCCGAATCCCGACGTCATGTGCAACCGCCTGATCAAGTTCGGCGTCTTCGACGAGCGCGTGGGCAAGGACTACGACGTCATCGCTACCGGCCATTATGCCACCACGGAGCGCGACGATGAGGGGCGCACATGGCTCTGCACCAGCCCCGACCCCGTTAAGGACCAGACCGACTTCCTGGCACAGCTCGAGCCGTGGCAGCTCAGCAAGGCCTGCTTCCCCATCGGCCACCTGCCGAAGGCCGAGGTGCGTGTCATTGCCGAGCGCGAGCACCTGCTCGCTGCCCACCGCAAGGACAGCCAGGGCATCTGCTTCCTCGGCAAGATTGACTACAACGAGTACGTCCGACGCTTCCTGGGCGAGCGCCCTGGCCAGGTCATCGACCGCACCACCGGGCGCGTGCTGGGGATGCATCGCGGCCTGTGGTTCCACACTATCGGGCAGCGCAAGGGCCTCGGCTTCAGCGGCGGACCATGGTATGTCGTGGAGAAAGACATGAAACGTAACATCCTATGGGTCGCGGGCGGCTATGACCCCGCTGAATCCTACTCTGACCACTTCCGCATCGTAGCGCCCCACTGGCTCACGGTCGACCCCTTTGCTGCCGGGCTGACAGATGCGGCTACGCCTGAGGGGACATATAACGTCAGCCTGAAGATACGGCATACTCCTGAATTCACCTTGGCGCGCGTCAGCCTGCTTCCCGACGGCTCGCTGGACGTGCTCACCGAGCGCCCCCTTCAGGGCGTAGCCCCGGGGCAGTTCGGAGTCCTTTACGACGTCAGCCACCACCGCTGCTACGGCTCAGGCGAGTTGAGGCTGCTGAATACTAAATATGAGATATAAAATTACGCTTCCTTGCGCAGTACGGCAAGAGCCTGAAGGACTACGGGGTCGTCCTCGTAGATAATCTGGAAGTACTCGCTCATGTCCCACAGGTCGCGGGCCACCAGACCTTTGAGGATGCGAGCGACGTCGCGACGTGTCTTCTGCAGCTCTTCATCGTCGCGCGCACGGAGGCTGTCCTTCTTCTCGGCTTCGGCCAGCATCTTGTCGATGACATCATCGGGCATCTGGAAACCAGTGCGGAAGGTGTCGAAATCCTTATACTGCTTTGTCAGCTGCTTGCGGTGCTCGTCCATGAAATGGAGGTTGGTGTTGACGACATACGACCGTGCGCTCAGCTCTCGGTAGAGTTTCGTATATCGAGTAGTGTCGAGTGGCACGAATATGTCCGGCATGATGCCCCCGCCTCCGTAGACGGTGCGCCCCAGCCGCAGCGTCGTGTAGCGTAGCGAGTCGGGGAAGTGGATGCTGTCGGCATTCGTCAGCTCGCCCCTGTTGTATCGGTCTACGACATCGCGCGCGTACGTCTTCGCGTCGCCCTTCTCGTAAGGCTTCTGAATACAACGTCCCGACGGCGTGTAGTAGCGTGCCGTGGTCAGTCGTATCATAGAGCCGTCTTCAAGGTCGATGGGCCGTTGCACGAGACCTTTGCCGAAGGTACGTCGCCCTACGATGGTGCCGCGGTCGTGGTCCTGTATGGCTCCTGCGAGAATCTCAGAGGCTGAGGCCGAGTATTCGTCTACGAGCACTACGAGGCGTCCCTGCGTGAAGAGCCCTCCGCCCCGACTGCGGTATTCGCCCATATTGATGCCTCCGCGTCCTCGGGTGTAGACGACCATCAGACCTTTGTCGAGGAACTCGCTCGCCAGCTCGGCGGCCGCGCCGAGATAGCCCCCGCCATTGCCCTGCAGGTCGATGATGAGGTCGCGCATGCCCTCGCCCTGAAGGCGTTTGATGGCTGTTACGACCTCGTCGTGGGTCGTGGCCGCGAAGTTTGAGAAGCGCACCAGCCCGATGCCGGGCTCCACCATATACGCTGCATCAAGCGAGGTGACGGGAATCTTGTCGCGCTTGATGTTGAAGGTGAGCACACCGGCGATACCTCGGCGAATGACGCCGAGCTTCACTTTGGATCCCTTGGGGCCGCGCAGGCGGCTCATGATGTCCTCGCGGCTCATCTTGACGCCCGCGATGGCCGTGTCGTTGACGGCGACGATGCGGTCACCGGCCACGATGCCCGCTTTCTCCGACGGCCCTTTGGCTACGGTCTGGATGACGACGAGCGTATCGTCGAGCATGTTAAACTGCACGCCTATTCCGTCGAAATTACCTTTCAGTGGCTCGTTGAGCTTCTTTGTGTCCTTGGCGTTGGTGTAAGCCGAGTGCGGGTCGAGCTTCGAGAGCATGCCCGTAATGGCGTCTTCCACCTGCCGCTCGATGTTGACGGTGTCGACATACATCTGGTTGATCATGATGGTCGACTGCAGCAGCTTGCGCACGGCCGCCTCGCGAGGGTCCTGGTTTGTCTGTGCAAAGAGCGGAAGAGTAATGATGAACGATATAAGTAAAAGGAACTGTTTCATACCATATTTATGTTAAACGAATGCAAAGATAGCGACTATTCCTGAAGTGCCATCTTTTCCGCTCCAATTTTAAGCTTTATTTAGACATATTTCTGCTAAGCGCGTTTTAAAGAAAGAAAATCTATTCCCTGAGCCTTAATCCCTGATTTTTTACTATCTTTGCGGCGCATTTAGAAACGTATTCTTTTTCGTTTATGAAAAAGCTCCTGTGCATAGTTAGTGTGATGATGGCCATGATGCTCATGGCTGGATGTCGCCATGTGTCGCAGATGAACCTTCTGGTCGAGGCAGAGACGTTCTTGCCAGCGGAACCGGATAGCGCGGATGTGCGGCTGAGGATGGTGGATGTGCAGCAACTGGATGGAGATGAGGAAGAGGCCTTTTACGCTCTGTTGCGCACGATGACAGATGTCATGCAGGGCGCAACGCGGCCGAATGACACACTTGTAAATCGGGCGTATAGCTTTTATCGACAGAAATCTAAAGACGGTACTTCATCAGACCAAGCTTTGGTTAAACATTATGCTCAGTCTGCCATGTATATGGGTGATTGGTACGCAGCTAACGATAGCATTAAGGCAAGTGAAGATTGTTATAGAAAGGCTATCAAGTATTCTGAGAAAGCAGAAGACTGGCATACTTGCTATATCGCATACGAGAGGTTGGCCGAACAAGTCCAATGGAATAATATTGAGGATGCCTTACAAATGACAGAAACAGCAATAGATATATATTCAAAAATTAAGGACAATCCAAGAAACTTAGTTTCTTTATATGAGTATGCTGCAAATTATGCATCACAAATCGCAGATACTCAAAACAGTAATAATTTCCAACAGGCTTTGAGTTATGCATCAAAAGCTTATACCCTCACAAAGGATAGTTGCCTCACCGATTATTACGACCAAATACATTTGTCGCTTGCTGACATTTTTTGGATGATGGGAGATTACCATAAAGCATTAGATTATGTTAGAAACATTCGGTTAAAGGATTTGAGTTCTGAACTTTCTTTAACAACAAACATGAAAATCGCTCAGTACTATTTGAGCTGTGACTCAATTCTGAAAGCCAAAGAATTATATAAATTGCCAAAAGTTATCTCAGACAAGACGCTAACCTATCTATATGCTCGAGGATTATCTGAAGTTGCTGCCCATCAACTGAATAAAGATTCTATCATTTTCTATATGGATTCTGCCTTTACGGCTTCTGAAGCTATGTTCTTAGATGCTCTTCAAGCCAAAGATGAATATTACCATGACAATCTTGAAAAGGAGAGGAAAAATGAAGAACTTCTTTACAAGGACAAGCTAAAGACATGGGGCTTTGGAACTCTTGCCTTTATATTACTGATTGTAGTCTCTTTTACAGCATGGGTCATGACCTTGAAACTACGTATGCATCGGGAAAAGTTGAGCAATGCCCAAGAGGAGATGGCACTCATGAAGGAGAAGCAGGCCGCATTGGAAGATAGCCAACAGAAGAAAGCCGCCACTATCAAATATCTCCAGCGCTACATCATTGACCAGGCCGAGGTCACCTCACACCTGAAGGATACGACCACTCACGTAAAAATGAGTGCCAAAAACTGGAATGACGTGGAACAGCTACTGGATGAAATAGATGATGGCCGCGTCTTCAAGATTCGGGCGCGTTTCAAAAACTTGTCCGTTGATGACATTCGCTTATGCATAATGGTCAGACTCGGCATGTCGAATCCTGCCATCGGCAACGTCTATGGCATCACCCCCTCAGCTGTCCAGCACCGTAAGCTCGCCCTGAAGAAGAAAGGCTTCGGCATCACCGACCCCGAAGTCACGCTCGACAGGTTTCTCGAATCCCTTTGATTCCAGCCTCACATTCTGCTCGTTTTTCCATAGGCGATGCCTACCCTTTCCATAGTTGAGGAAAAATTATTTCGACTGCAAGGCTGTGATTCATCGTAACACGATGATTCTCAGTATATATCCAAACCGCCCTCCATTTATCACTTTTCCATAGTTCAGCCTTGGCGCTCATGGGTTTTGTGTGTACCTTTGCACCGCAAAACCCTTTAATTTTTTATGCACTATGAAAAAGTATTTATTGACACTCGCAGCAATGCTGTTCTGCTTGACATCTAACGTTAGAGCAGGAGACAAGGTCGTGTTTAAAAAGACACCATCTATCATTAGGCCCAAGAGTCCACAATTGAATCCAGTCTCTATAACGGGGGAACATGACATAGATAAGCTGACTCTTAGTTTTGTCAACTACGATGGCGATGTCACCATTACAGTGGTAAATGCATCAACGAATCAAGTCGTCAGCGTTGAGAACGAAACAGTATTCTCCCCAGACACGGTATCTGTTGACCTCTCTACACTCCCCAGTTCCACATATTATATATTTATTGAGTTGGACAACGAAGATTGCTACTATGCCTCCATTCTGATATAAAGATTTAACGCCAATTTTTTTAATTTTGTAATGGCCAAGAATCTGTTCTTGCAAATCTGCGAGGCGCTGCACGTCCCACATACCCGTGCCTTCACCGACCGCACGTTCGATGAGCATCCTTATAAGTACAGCCTGTTCGGGCTGTCGCGGATGCTCACGGACTACGGTGTGGAGAACCGTGGCGTGCGCTTCAGTGACAAGCCCGCCGCCCTCGCGGAACTTGAGACGCCATTCGTGGCTCAAGTATCAGGAGACTTGGCATTGGTTGCGAAGATCGCAGATGACGCTGTCACCTATCGCTGGTACGACCAAAATGTACACGTCTCCCGAGAACAGTTCCTTGACCTATGGAGCGGAGTCGCCTTGATTGTAGCACCAGACGATGAGTCGGGTGAGCCTCATTATGCAGAGCACCGTCACGAAGAGCAGATTCATAATGTGAAGAAGCAAGGAGTCATTGTCAGCATAGCCATCCTCTTGTTTTTATTATTAATCCGACAGGCTTCTTCCTCTCTCTCGGGAGAGGAACTGGGGGTGAGGTTTTCACTTGTCATACTCAATTTAGCTGGCCTTTACGTCAGCTACCTGCTATTGCTTCGCCAGCTGAAGATTGCCAGTTCCACTGCCGACCAGCTCTGCAACTTGCTGAAGCACAGCACCTGCACAGACCTCCTCGACACTCCCGCTGCTAAGACTGCCTATGGTATAAGCTGGAGCGAGATAGGAGCCGCTTATTTCGGAGTTAACACCTTAGTGCTTGCCTTCCTACCAGAGGCTTTATCCGTATTGGCCCTGTTCGCCTTCGGTGCTGTAGGCTACGCCGTCTGGAGCGTATGGTATCAGCGTTTCCGAGCCCACTCATGGTGCACGCTTTGTCTCCTGGTGCAAGCCGTCTTCATCCTGCAAGCCACCACCTACCTCATCTACAGCCTCCATTCAAAAAGCAGTCCTGAAGGAAACTCTCATTTTTCACTTTTCATTTTTCACTTTTCACTCTTAGCCCTCTCCTATCTCGCCGCCACCCTTCTCCTTAACCTCTCGCTTCCCATCATTTCTAAAGCCAGACAGGCTGATCAGTGGCGTAGCGACTACTGCAATTTCAAGTTGCGCGAAGAGGTGTTCGAGGCCGTTCTAAGTAGGGAGAAGCAATATTCGTCACTAATCACTCATCATTCATCAATTCTGTTTGGCGACCCCGATACTCAATATCGCCTGACCATACTTACCAATCCCTACTGCAACCCGTGTGCCACCATGCACGCCCGTATGAAGGGAATCCTTCAGACAGGCTGTTGCGTGGAAATGGTCTTTTCCTCTTTCGGTGAGGCGTACGACCGCGTGTGCCGCCTTATGATTGCCGCTTATCAGCAATTAGGTCCTGACCGAGCCTGGCTGCTGTATGAAGAATGGTATGCAGGTGGCAAGAGCAGACAGGAAGCTTTCTTCGAAGGCCTTGGATTGGATGCTGAAGCTGAAGCAGTACAAACAGAATATGAACAGCATAAAGCCTGGCGCAAGCAGACCGGTTTCAGCGCCACACCGACCCTACTTGTCAACGGCTATCGTATGCCTGCGACCTATCAGATGGAAGATTTCGTTGAATTAATGAAAAATGTCGATTAAACTATGGCGATAAGATTCACACAGGAGCAGCGATGGCTGCACCAGACAGTGCTGCATGCAAATGATGTTCCTGCCCGTGGTCTCTTCGACGGGCAGATGGGAATCGTCCTCGTCCTGTCGGAGTATGTCCGTGTGAGAAAAGCACGTTCCTTGAAGATTGCCATAAACTTTCTCCTTGATCAAGTACTTGACAACCTGTCAACGGAGATGCCGCTGTACTTTGCCAACGGCCTGACAGGCATCGGTTGGGGTGTGGAATATCTGCTGCAAAACAAATTTCAACGCGGCTCAGGAGCCGACATCTGCGCAGCCATCGACCAGAAGCTGATGCAGCAGAACATACTGCGACAGACAGACCTCAGCCTCGAAAAAGGGCTCGAGGGATGGTTGCACTACATTATTGCCCACCTGCAAGGAGCCCAGCGGAACGGCCGTCAGATTTTCGATGAGACATACTTGCGCGATTGTCAGATGGTATGCAACCATCTTATCGGACAAGGCATAGCGCCCTCGTTGGAAGCTCTCTGTAAGACGTTCGTCGCTTTGACAAATGGTCAGCACATTAGCTATGACTTCAATCTCTCATCTTTCATCAATCCAACCATAAAGCGAAATACGGCTTTGCTTGGACTTCACAATGGCACGGCAGGTCAACTCTTCACTCACATTAAATCTTGAAAGTCATGAAGCATATATATATCGTTGACGAACATCAGAGTTCGAAGCAGAATGGAGTTGGCACTTACATTCGGCAGCTCCTGAAGTGCTTTGAAGGCAGCGGACATGATGTCAACCTGCTGTCTTTTAACTCAGATGAGAAAGTGCTGGGTATTGAAAAGCTATCAGCCCTCACAGAATACCACATACCCCCTTTCGGCTTGGGCGGGTTCCTAAACAATGGAAAACTGGCACTTTCACTTTTAAGACTATATATTGAAGATAGTAATGACAACGTTTTCTTCGTAAACCACTTTCCTTGTGACAAGTTCCTCGCTGACATCAAACACATTTTCCCACTTTCACGTATCATTTTCGTCATCCATGATCAAGGATGGTGTGCACCTCTGTTTGGGGACGTTGAGATGTTCAAGAAAGTAATTTCTAAAAAACACCGGCCAAGAGTTCACAAGGACGAGTGGAAGCAAATCAGAGACATCACTCATAGAGAACGTCGAATGTATAGTCTGGCAGATGACATTATCACATTATCGAATAGCACTTACAAATTGCTACTGGAAACATACGATGTATCAAAAGGAAAGATTCATTTGATTCCAAATGGGCTGCAACAACCAGAAGCATCATGTTCACAGGAGGAAAAGGTCCTAATCCGAAAGCGTTTTGGAATAGCCGAGGAAGATATCGTGCTGTTATACACTGGCCGCACATCGCCATCGAAAGGAATAATCCCTATGTTACGGGCATTTGACCAACTTTGGTTAGAATACCCTAAGATGCACCTTGTCATTGCTGGCGAAGTTTTCAGATTCAATGATTTTGCCAAATGTACTCCTCATTGTATTTCACATGTCACTTATACGGGGCTCCTACCAAAAGACCAATTGGCTGAATGGTATCAGATTGCGGACATCGGCATTCTGCCCTCATTCACCGAACAGAGTAGCTATACTGGCATAGAAATGTTAGCATACGGCAAACTTATTGTTACCACGGACGGCCATAACCTGACGGATATGTTCGATGCGGAGACTGCCGTTGTAGTGCATATTGACCCGAAGCGTTCTGAGGATTCATCAATGTTTGCCACCACTTTGACTGAAGCTATACAAAAGGCAATCGGGATGAATGACCGTACTCGGCTCAGGTTGCAGCAAAACGCACGAGCGCATTACGAACGAGTATACTCGTTCTCACAATGGAAAAACATATACGCCCGTCTGATCAACGGGTGATTCTCTCACTTTGACAGCTGTCGAGAGCAGCAACGGCCTACTGAAAGAAGGGCCAAAACAATAACTTAATACTATTAATTTATGAAAAGACTCAAATTAAAAGAGCAAAGATTTGCTCAAGCACTAAGCACTGAAGAACTCAAGCACATATCCGGTGGCAGTGGAATTGCAGAGATAACATGTCTCTGTCACTTCTACAGTGCTGATCAGGCGTGGCTCGCGGAACTAAGGTTAGAGAATGGGGCAAATGGCACATCTACAGCGGAGGGGTGCGACGCTGCTTGCACGTCAAAATGCCAGGAAATGTACAGATGCACTAATAGCGACATCCATTATCACTACGAGAGGACAGACGAATTAGAATAATTTAATACTTCCAAAACTATGAAAAAAATTCAACTAAAAGGAGCCGAAGTCCTTAGTCAAAATGAGCTTAAGACTATAGTAGGAGGTGTTATTATAACCAGAACTTGCAGTTGTGTTCTTAGAGGATTAATACCAAACACACAACCGCCTAACGGTTACCACCAAGGTGTAATTGACCTTAGCGGATCTGATCTTGATTTACTTAGCGGTGCAGATTCAGAAAATTCTTGTGGTTCTGTTTGTGAATCGCTTTGCCGTAGCTATACTGGTTCTAATTCCGGCCCTATATGTACAACTTATACACTTTATTATGAAGCGTCTGGGAGATATTAGCAAACTTAAGCAGGCTCTTTTATTAATACAGGTTCTTCTGTTCCTTCCCTTATCGGTGAAGGGACAGAAGGATACGCTTTCATCAGAGCCAGCCTCAACCATGAAAGAAGTGACGGTTAAAGCGTCGAAGATTCTGATGGTGCAGAATGGCGACACGTTGGTCTATAATGCCGACCTTCTTCAGATGTCATCAGGGGCTATGCTGGATGAACTGATCAATTCTTTACCGGAAGCCAGAATTAACTCAGAGGGAGTTATTACTGTAAAAGGCGAACCCATTGTAGAGCTTCTTATTGAGGGGCGTGACTTCTTTAACGGTGACCCTACGATTGCGCTGAAGAATCTCCCCGCATTTACGGTAAAAAAAGTGAAAGTCTATCGCAGAGTGCCACGCGAAGCATATCTTACGAGGGAAGACAAAGGTCAGAAAGCACACGAAACCGACGCCCTGGTCATGGACGTGCGTCTGAAACCTCAATATCGGAGCGGAATTATCGCCAACGTGGAAACAGCCAGCGGTTTACCTACCCATGGCGAAAGCAAGTATCTGTATCTCGACCGCTTATTCGGGATCCATTACAATGAGCGACGGAGTCTTTCCGGATATATCGGAATGAACAACGTCAATGATACTGGTAAACCTCAGTCTAAAGGTATGTGGAGAGATCAACAGAATGAGATGGGCGAGCAACGGCATACCATAGCTGGCCTTGACTTCACGTACAAGCACCCTCGAAGCAACGCCACTGCCAATGGAATGTTCAGACTTGACGATTCGCGGAACAATCAGAGGACAGAATATTCTGGGCTGCAGTATCTGACTAACAGCGAATTGCACAGCCTCTCACTCAACAGGAACGACGTTAGAAATCTCAATGCAAGTTGGACTGGAGAGGGCTTCTATCCGGCCAAGTCATTTACAATTTCTGTACGGCCAAGGTTGAGTATTTCAAAGAGCAACAGCCAGTCAAGCAACCGTTCTGCCACGTTCTCAGAACAACAGTTAGGAACAGTTGTAAACATGGTAGATAGTATTTATAGCCTCTCCTTTGAAGAGTATTCTTACAGTCCAAGCGCTGTAAACCGTCAGGAACAGCTTCGTGAGAGTGAGGGAAGCGGTGTGGACTTTGGGCTGATAGCACGTTCCACCATCAAACCATCATCTTTCAAGCAACCGTTATCTGTAAACTTGACGAGCGACTTTTGGTCAAACAGCCTCACAGAGAATAGTGAGAATAAGATAGATTATGCTGCAGGCTCAGGGGAATCTGTAAATAAGTTGCAACACAGCAAGTCGCCAAGCAGAAACTTTTCTTACAATATTGACATCGGTTACAGGATTTGGTCTTCCATAAAAAAGAAGAACATCGGTGGCAGTCTGGACTTAAACTTTCGTTCGGACCTACGCTCCGAGAGTTATGAGAGAAGGTTATATAATCTGGATGAGCTGGCACAGACGTATGCATGGGGTGATTGGACGGAGCTACCTGATGAGGATATGTTGAAGGCTGTTATTGATACTACTAACAGCTATCTCATGCGGTCTGCCGAGTACAACCAGACGTTATCAGCTAACTTTACGTATCAGTTTTCTCAAAAGGTAGGTAGCTCCATCTTGATTCCTGTCATCCTGAAGAGCCGCAGACTTAACGATGAGCGGGCGACTTCTGATGTGAAAATCACAAATCATAATTGCATCACTTCTCCTTCGCTTTCAATCCGTTTGGGCAGTTTCTCTATAGGATATTCCTACAGGACTGAATTACCAAGCCTCAACGATATAGCAAACCGAACCGACAATTGCGACCCCCTGTTCGTAAGCATCGGAAACAGTGCTCTTAAATCTTCACAGGTACACACTCCATACGTAGGCTTCTCACAGCGACTCTTCAGGAGAAAGGCATCCGTAAACATACGTGCTAATTTCCAGACCATCAGAGATGCAATAAAACGAATGTTCTACTATGATGCTTCCGCCGGAACAACCACAGTTCAATCAAGAAATATCGATGGTGACTGGAGATTTGATCTGAATGGCAGATATCAACACTCTTTCGGAAGCAAGAGTCAGTGGATGTTAACGGCCGCCACACAGGCAACAGTGGAGAATGACAACGTATATACGGGCAGGCCATCTCCGGCCGAGGTTTCCAAGTATGCAGCCAAACGCTCATTAATAACCGGCGAGGGCGACCTTACTTATAACCTGAAAGATTGGCGTTTCAGCCTTCATGGTGAATATAAATGGCGGCACACCAAGAGCCTCCAAGGGCGATTCAATAATGTCAACTATGTAAACATTCGCTATGGTGGCGCCATCAGAACTCCAGCCTTTCACGGCCTTGCCTTAACTACAGATTTCTTTGTCAGGAAAGATAGAGGATTGTACAACGAAAAATTAAACAGGAGCTACTTGATTTGGAATGCCAATGCCAAATACGACTTAAGCAGCAAATGGAGTTTCATTCTCGAAGGAGTCGACCTGTTGCAGCAACTGACATCTGTCAGCATGGGCAGCGGAACTACGGGATGGTCTGAGACGAAGCGGAATACGCGTCCGTCATATTTCCTTGTTCATGCTATCTATCGCTTTAATCTACTACCCAAAAGAAACGTTAACACAAATCCTTCCTCCTCATTCTGAATCACAGGATTGTTTCATTAGTGTATGAGTCAATGGTTTGCACACACTCATCAGCAGAACTATATGGACTGCGGCCCGGCGTGCCTGCGCATGGTGGCACAGTCGTATGGCAAGCACTACCGCTTAGAGACCTTGCGGGAGCGGTGCTTCATTACGCGTGAGGGCGTATCGATGCTGGGAATTGCCGATGCGGCAGAGACGATAGGCTTCCGCACTCTCGGAGTGAAGACGACGGTGAAGGAGCTGACAAGTGAGCGCCCGCTGCCATGCATCTTACATTGGAATCAGAACCACTTCGTAGTACTGTATGACATTCGGAAGAATTGGCGGACAAATGTACTGTCGTTCTATATTGCTGACCCGGCCTCGCAGTTGGTACGCTATACAGAGAAGGAGTTCGTGCGGTGCTGGAGCTGTTCGGTGTCGGCGCAGGGCGAACAGCTTGGAGTGGCACTGCTGCTGACTCCAACGCCAGACTTCAACAGAATAGAAGATGAACCTGAGGCTTCCGTGAAGCGCGACCTGCTTTTCTTTGCCCGCTATCTCTTGCCACATCGCCGTGCGTTCCTGCAGCTGATGTTGGGCATGCTCGTGGGCATGGTGCTGCAGCTCATAGCGCCCTTCCTGACGCAGGCGATGGTGGACCAGGGCATCGGCGGCAGAAACCTGAGTTTCATCACTTTGGTTCTGCTGGCACAGTTAGGGCTTTTCGTGGCACAACTTATAGTGGGCTTCATTCGCAGCTGGGTGACGCTGCATATTAATGCCCGCATCGACATCGCCCTCATCTCGGACTTCCTGATGAAACTGATGCGACTGCCGTTGCGATTCTTCGACACGAAGATGACGGGCGACATCATGCAGCGCATCGGCGACCACAGCCGCATAAAGAGCTTCCTGATGGGCAACTCCGTCAACATACTCTTCTCGCTGGCGAACTTCGTGGTATTCGGGGCCATACTGGCCTACTACCACTGGCAGATACTCTTCATCTTCCTACTGGGCAACGGGCTGTACGTGATCTGGGTGCTCTCGTTCATGAAGTATCGTCGTGAGCTGGACATTCGCCGTTTCAACCAGAGTGCGGTAGAACAGAGCAAGGTAATCCAACTCGTACAGGGCATGCAGGAGATTATGCTGAACAACTGCGAGCGGCAGAAGCGATGGGAATGGGAACGCATACAGGTAAAGCTGTTCCGCATCAACGTCAAGGGCCTCACCATAGGCCAGGTGCAAGAATTGGGCTCGGCCTTCTTCACACAGACGACGCACATCTTCATCTCTTTCATTGCGGCAAAGGCTGTAGTGGACGGACAGATGACGCTGGGCATGATGATGTCGCTGACGTGGTCAAGTGTCGGCGCCGATTGGACAGTTCATAGGTTTTGCACAGAGCCTGCAGGATGCGAAGATAAGCATGGAGCGTCTGAGCGAGGTACATGAGCAGAAGGACGAGGAGATGAATGCCGAGGGGCGTCTGAGCGAACTGCCAGAGAGAAAAGATATATCGGTGGAGGACGTAACATTCAGCTACAGCGGTGCCAATCGCGACTATGCCCTCGAGCGCCTTTCGCTGACTATCCCCGAAGGAAGGGTAACGGCCATCGTAGGTGCCAGCGGAAGCGGCAAGACAACGCTGGTGAAGCTCCTTCTGGGATTCTACGAACCGCAACGGGGACAGATACGTGTGGGCGGCACGCCCCTCTGCCTGATAGACCCGCATGTGTGGCGAGCCGCAGCGGGAAGTGTGATGCAGGAGGGATTCATCTTCTCCGA
>CAJOLI010000058.1 GCA_905235285.1 uncultured Bacteroidaceae bacterium | reverse complement strand
TGGCCTTCACGTCGTTGTATATGCCGGCCAGGTTGAGGCTCTCGCGGATGCTCTTGTAGGCATCCTGCAGGTCGTACTTGCCGACAAGCCCGATGTGTAACTCCCTGCGGGCGTTGCGCTGCTTCTCCAGGAAGCTGTTCCAGGGCTTCATGGCCGGTGTCTCTCCTACTGGTATGCCTATCTTGCGCAGTATGGCGGCATCGAGTCCCTGACGCTGCATATTGACTGGAACTTCGTATATGCTGTGCATGTCTTCGCTCTGCACCACGCACTCCAGATCGACATTGCAGAACGAAGCCACCTTCAGACGCAAAGCGTCGTCGAGGTGGCGTTCGGTTCGCAGTACAAGGATGTCGGGCTGGATGCCCATGCCTTGCAGTTCCTTGACGGAATGTTGGGTGGGTTTCGTCTTCAGTTCGTCGGCAGCCTTCAGATAGGGAACGTATGTGAGGTGTACGCAGACAGCGTCGCTCCCCAGGCTCCACCGAAGCTGACGGATGGCTTCCATGAACGGTGCGCTCTCTATGTCGCCGATGGTGCCGCCGACCTCTGTGATGACGAAGTCCAGCTCCTCTTCCCTTACATCTTCTCGAAGCATACGCCGCTTTATCTCGTCCGTGATGTGCGGCACCACCTGAATGGTCTTGCCCAGGTAGTCGCCACGGCGTTCACGGTCGATGACTGTCTTGTAGATACGCCCCGTCGTGATACTGTTGTGTCGGGTAGTGCGTATGCCGGTGAACCGCTCGTAGTGCCCGAGGTCAAGATCCGTCTCCATGCCGTCTTCCGTCACATAACATTCGCCGTGCTCGTAGGGGTTGAGCGTACCAGGGTCGATGTTGATGTATGGGTCGAACTTCTGGATAGTGATTTTGTAGCCGCGTGCCTGTAGCAGTTTGCCGATGCTGGCGGAGATGATTCCCTTCCCGATAGAGGAAACCACGCCACCCGTGACGAAGATGTGCTTAGTGTTCATAGTCTTGCTGATGGCTGAATTGCCATGTTGCCTGACAACATGGCAATTCAGTGAAGGTTATTAAATAGAGAATGATGTTCCGAAGATGATATATGTATGCCAACGTGAAGCCAAGTGTTGTCTGCAAGCTGGCGTTACCGGGCTTCTGGCCACACCAGATGTACTGGCTTGCGAAGTCGCAACCTGTCGTCGCCCCTACCTTGTCCTGTGCCATAATCAATCTTTTTATGTTTAATTGTAACATGTCTCTCCGTGTTCATATACATCCAGTCCCTCGTCTTCGATGCGGGCATTTACCCGAAGTCCGTGGATCCGTTTTATTCCATAGAACAGAGCGAATCCACAAGATGCTGCCCATAGGCCGATGACGAGGATGCCGAAGCACTGTGCCCCAAAGAATTCCCAGCCACCGCCATACAGAGTGCCGCCCGATGTGGAGAGAAGACCTGTCAGCAAAGTGCCCAGGATGCCACTGACACCGTGTACGGAACTTGCGCCCACGGGGTCATCGATGTGCAGGACATGGTCGATGAACTCAATGGAATAGACAAGAACGATGCCACAAACAAGTCCGATGGCCACAGCTCCTACTGGTGAGACAAGGTCGCAGCCGGCAGTGATGCCCACCAGTCCTGCCAGCACGCCGTTGAGCATCAGGGAAAACGAGGGCTTGCCATACTTCAGCCATGTGACGAACATTGTAGCTACGCCTCCGGCAGCAGCGGCAAGGTTTGTCGTCAGAAGCACATGACAGATGGCCGTACGGTTGACCTCGCCCGAAGCAGCCAGCTGTGAGCCTGGGTTGAAGCCAAACCATCCAAGCCAAAGGATGAATACTCCGAGGGCAGCCAACGTCAGTGAATGTCCGGGGATGGCTCTGCTGCTGCCGTCATTGGCATACTTGCCGCGACGGGCACCAAGTGCCGTCGCTCCTATCAATGCCAGCACGCCGCCCACGCTGTGGACAACGGCGGAACCGGCGAAGTCGTGGAAGACAGCACCGAAGGTCTGCATCATAAATGAGTCGGCAGCTTCATTACAGAGCCAGCCGCCTCCCCATGTCCAGTGTCCTTCGACTGGATAGATGAGCAAAGATATGACAGCGCTGTAGATGACGTACATCGAGAACTTGGTACGCTCTGCCATGGCCCCGCTGACGATTGTAGCAGAGGTGGCACAGAAGACGGTCTCGAACATCAGGAAACCCTCTACGGGCAGGTCGCCATGATAAAAGGAGAGATCGCCCCAGTTGGGCATACCGATGAAGCCTGCTCCGTCGGAGCCGAACATGAATCCAAAGCCCACGAACCAGAAGAGCAGTGAGCCGAACATGAAATCTACGAAGTTCTTGAACAGGATGTTGGCGGTGTTCTTGCCGCGCGTAAATCCTGCTTCGCACAAGGCAAAGCCCGGCTGCATCCAAAAAACAAGCATGGCTGCCAATAGCATCCATACGGTATCGAGTGAAAGTGCAATGTCGTTCATAATAACAATGAGCCATGAGTTGTTATCCTGTTATTTCTTATCTCTAATCACGGTGTCTCCATGCTCACCGGTACGGATGCTCCACGTGTCGATTACGTCGCTTACGAAGATGCGGCCGTCGCCCACCTCACTGGTATGCGCAGTGTCAATGATGACTTTTACTGTAGGTTCCACAAACTGGTCGCGGCAGACGATGGACAATGCAACGCGTTCAATGACATCCGTCGAATACTGGACGCCACGGTAGATGCGTTCCTGTCGGCTCTGGCCGATGCCGTGTACATCGTGGTACTCAAACCAGTCAATGTCCGACGCAAGCAACGCTTCCTTGACTTCTTCAAACTTCGTCTTGCGAATGATAGCTTCAATCTTTTTCATACTTAAATAATTAATGTTACGAATGAGCGTCCTGTAGTTATACATTGCAATGTTTTCGGTGCAAAGGTATGATAATATGTTTAATTAGGCAAGAAATAACAGCCATAATGATAGCAGTAATTGGGCTTTACTTGATATATGTCAATTAATAGCTATACAAAGTGTGCTTTTGCTCATAAAATCAGATTGTTTTGTATCAAAATGCTTATCTTTGCACCTGAATTAAGAAATATTGTCGAGAAAGACGTAAAATTCAACATAAAATGAAACATGCAATCCGATTCACAAAGATGCATGGTGCTGGCAACGACTACATCTATATCTATATTGATACATTATTAAATATTATGGATGATCCGTCGTCGTTGGCACGTCTCTGGAGCGACCGGCACAAGGGCATCGGCTCTGACGGACTTGTTCTGATTGACAGGAGTCCGGTTCCTGAGGCTGACTTCTCGATGCGCATCTTCAATGCCGACGGCTCGGAAGCCATGATGTGCGGCAATGCCAGCCGGTGTGTCGGGAAGTATGTATATGAAAAGGGACTGACGACAAGCAGAGAGATCAGGTTGCTGACTCTATCTGGCATTAAGACAATTTACCTGAATGTTCATGCAGGCTTGGTTGACGCTTGCACCGTTGACATGGGTGAGCCCGCTTTCGAGAATCCAATGCAGTTTCTGCCTCAGGGTACAAGTCTCAGGGAAGGTACATTCGTATCGATGGGCAATCCCCATTACGTCATCTTCGCCGATGATGTGGATGCCGTAGGGCAGGAAGGCCGTATGCTTGAGAACCACCCCGCGTTTCCCCAGCGCTGCAACATCGAATTTGCCGAAATGCGTCCTGAAGGCATTCGGGTGCGCGTTTGGGAGCGCGGAAGTGGTATCACGATGGCTTGTGGGACGGGTGCTTGTGCAACGGCTGTGGCAGCAGCATTGGCTGGACGAGCCAAAAGACGAAGTCGCATCCTCATGGACGGCGGCACGCTCGATGTTGAATGGCGCGAGCAGGACAACCACGTCTATCTGACCGGACAGGCCGAGTTTGTGTTTGAAGGAGAAATAGAACTGTCTGAATAATGTAATAAAGATATATGATCAACGAAAACTACTTAAGGCTGTCAGAGTCGTATCTCTTCACCGAGATCAGCCGGAAGGTAAAAGACTATAAGGAGAAGCATCCGGATGCGGACGTCATTTCATTGGGCATTGGAGACGTGACGCAGCCTCTTGCCCCGGCTGTTATTGAAGCTATGCACAAGGCGGTAGATGAGATGCAGGCGGCAGCTTCGTTCCGCGGCTATGGCCCTGAACGTGGCTACGACTTCCTGCGCGAAGCAATTGTGGAGAATGGCTTCCGCAGACGTGGCATCGACATTGAGGCGGACGAGGTATTCGTCAGTGATGGCGCGAAGAGCGACACAGGGAACTTCCAGGAATTGCTTTCTGCGAAGTGTGTGGTGGCAGTCACGGACCCCGTTTATCCTGTTTATGTAGATTCCAATCTCATGGCAGGCAGGACTGTCGTCAAACTCACTTGCTCGGCAGAGAACAACTTCGTGCCTGAGCTGCCCATTGGGCACGTGGACGTCATCTACCTCTGCTATCCCAACAATCCGACGGGCACGACGCTCACGAAAGAGCAGTTGAAGGCGTGGGTCGATTATGCTATCAGGGAAGAGGCTCTCATCTTCTACGATGCAGCCTATGAGGCTTATATCCAGAGTGAAGATGTTCCGCACAGCATCTACGAGATACCTGGAGCAAGACAATGTGCCGTAGAGTTTCATTCCTATTCTAAGACAGCAGGCTTCACTGGCATCCGATGTGGATATACCGTTGTGCCGAAAACATTGAAAATGCCGCTGAATGTATTGTGGAACAGGCGGCAATGTACCAAGTTCAATGGCGCGAGCTACCTCTCCCAAAGGGCGGCGGAAGCCATCTATTCTCCCGAAGGCAAAGTCCAGATAAAGAAAACTATTGCCTACTATATGGAGAATGCGCATCTGATGCGAGAGACTTTGACGGACATGGGCTTCAAGGTGTATGGCGGCATTGATGCGCCTTACCTCTGGCTTGTCACACCAAAGCCTCACATCCTAACCCCATCTCCCATAGGCAAGGGGGAAACTTCTGGCATGACGTCTTGGGAGTTCTTCGACTGGATGCTTCAAACTGCCCACGTCGTTTGCACTCCCGGTGTGGGCTTTGGTGACCAGGGGGAAGGCTTCGTGCGACTCACTGCCTTTGGCACACACGAAAACACGGAAAAAGCACTTCACCGAATTGCAAACAGATTGTGAAAAGAAAGAACCAATACCGTACCAAGAGTATAGAGCCTGCCGGGTGCGGCGTTAGCGAATGCCTGTGCGGCAAGGTATCTTCACTCATTGATATTGGTACGACAGTCAATAATTAATATCCCCAAAACAAATGACAAAAGGTTTATATCAGGAAGCATACGAGCACGATGCCTGCGGCGTGGGCATGGTGGTGAACATTCACGGTGTCAAGAGCCACGAGCTGGTGGGCAATGCCTTGAAAGTCTTGGAGAACATGGAACACAGAGGTGCAGAGACACGCGACAAGACGGGCGACGGAGCCGGCATCATGTTGCAGATTCCACACGAATTTATCTTGCTGCAAGGCATTCCTGTACCCGAAAAGGGCAGGTATGGCACAGGACTTGTCTTCCTGCCCAAAGAGGAAAAGGCTCAACAAGAGATTTTCTCAGTAATGATAGAGGAGATAGAGCGCGAAGGACTGGAACTGATGCATGTCAGGACTGTTCCGACATGTCCCGAGGTTTTGGGCTTGGGCGCAAGGGAAGTGGAGCCGGATATAAAGCAAATCTTCGTGACTGGAGTGACCGAAGAACAAGCTCTAAGGCTCGACTGCATATTGTATAAGATAAGGAAGCGCATCGAGAATAGCATCGAGAACGAGTCTTTCTACATCTGCTCGTTGTCGAGCAAGAACATTATCTACAAAGGTATGTTGACGTCAGGGCAACTGCGCCGATACTTCCCGGATCTGTCGAGCCCATACCTGACGAGCGGACTTGCCTTGGTACATTCCCGCTTCTCTACCAATACTTTTCCGAAGTGGAAACTGGCTCAGCCTTTCCGCCTGTTGGCACACAACGGGGAAATCAACACCATTCGAGGCAATCGTGGATGGATGAAGGCAAGGGAAAGCGTGCTCAA
Organism: uncultured Bacteroidaceae bacterium; assembly: GCA_905235285.1. Classification (GTDB taxonomy): domain Bacteria; phylum Bacteroidota; class Bacteroidia; order Bacteroidales; family Bacteroidaceae; genus Physcousia. The sequence continues at coordinate 7,622 of CAJOLI010000058.1, read as the reverse complement.
TAGCGAGGCTTTGGGCGATATCAAGGACTTGCGTCCCATCGTTCAGGAAGGCATGAGCGACTCGGCAAGCCTGGACAATGTCTTCGAGTTCCTCATGATGAGTGGACTCTCCTTGCCGCAGGCAATGGCAATACTCGTGCCCGAAAGTTTCAACGACAAGAACCCGATAAGCGAGAACCTCAAAGCTTTCTACGAATATCATTCTATATTGATGGAGCCGTGGGACGGTCCTGCTGCTCTTCTCTTCTCAGACGGACGCTATGCAGGAGGTATGCTCGATCGTAATGGCCTGCGACCAAGTCGTTACACCATTACGAAGCAAGGACTGATGGTCGTGGCTTCGGAAGTCGGCGTGATGGACTTTGAACCAGGCGACGTGGTTAGCAAGGGGCGCTTGCAGCCAGGTAAGATACTGCTTATTGACACGCAGGAGGGTAGGATTTACTATGACGGCGAGATAAAGGAACAACTGGCAAAGGCTCACCCTTATCGTGAATGGCTTCAGGCAAATCGCATCCAGTTGGAGAAGCTCAAGAGTGGTAGGCATGTAGAGAATTCGGTTCCGGACTATGAACGCAAGCTTATCAATTTTGGCTTCGGACAGGAAGACATTGACAGGACTATTGTTCCGATGGCAACAATGGGACAGGAACCTGTGGCAGCGATGGGCAACGACACTCCGCTGGCCGTCATCAGCGAGCGTCCGCAGATTCTGTTCAACTACTTCCGTCAGCAGTTCGCGCAAGTCACGAACCCTGCCATCGACCCTATTCGGGAGGAGCTGGTAATGTCGTTGACAGAGTACATCGGAGCCGTTGGCACGAACATCCTCACTCCTGACGCATCGAACTGCAAGATGGTGCGCTTGCCACAACCTGTGCTAACGAATACGCAGCTCGATATATTATGTAATATAAGGTATAAAGGCTTCAAGACAATCAAGTTGCCGATACTCTTCAACATCAGCGAAGGCGAGGAAGGACTGCGAAGAGCTCTTGACGAACTCTGTCAGAGTGCAGGAAAAAGTGTTGATGAAGGTGTGAACTATATCATTCTCTCCGATAAAGACATAGATGAGGGTCATGCAGCCATTCCCTCCCTGCTGGCAGTAAGTGCCGTACACCATTATCTCATCAGCGTCGGCAAGCGTGTGCAGACGGCTCTCATCGTGGAGAGTGGCGAGATTCGCGAAGTGATGCACGCCGCTTTGCTGTTAGGGTATGGCGCGAGTGCCATTTGTCCTTACATGACTTTCGCCGTTCTGGACGACCTTGTGAAGAGACATAAGATTCAGGAGGAATATGCTACAGCCGAGGCAAACTATATCAAGGCGGTCGATAAGGGCTTGAAGAAGATTATGTCCAAGATGGGCATCTCGACCATACGTTCATATCGGGGTGCAAAGATATTCGAGAGCATCGGACTCGGCGACGACCTTCTCAGGAGATACTTCGGTACAGAGGTAAGCACAATCGGTGGCATCGGGCTGATGGAGATTGCAAGAGACCAAATCGCACTTAGTCATTTGGGAACATCCGGCCTTAACGGCGACATCCATAAACGACCAGACTACCTGCCTGACAACGGGCAGTTCTCCTGGCACAGAGATGGCATCCTTCATGCTTGGAATCCCGATACAATCGCCAACCTTCAGATTGCCACAAGACTTGGTTCTTACAAGAAGTTTAAGGAATGGTCTACGATGGTGGACGAGAAAGAGAAGCCTATCTTCATCCGTGACTTCTTCGGATTCAAGAAGGCTGCAACGCCAACTCCCATTGACGAGGTAGAGCCAGTGGAAAGCATTGTGCGGCACTTTGTGACGGGAGCCATGTCGTTCGGTGCTCTGAGCATCGAGGCGCACGAGGCCCTTGCCCTTGCCATGAACAAACTTGGCACGAGAAGCAACACGGGCGAAGGTGGAGAGGACAATGCCCGCTACCATGCGGAAGTGGATGGCGTTAGCTTGAGCAGCAAGACAAAGCAGATTGCATCAGGTCGGTTTGGCGTGACGGCAGAGTACCTTGTCAATGCCGAGGAGATTCAGATCAAGGTGGCGCAGGGTGCAAAGCCTGGCGAAGGCGGACAGTTGCCAGGCTTCAAGGTGAACGAGGTCATTGCCAAGACACGCAATGCCATTCCAGGCATCAGCCTTATTTCGCCTCCGCCTCATCACGACATTTACAGCATCGAGGACCTTGCACAGCTCATCTTCGACTTGAAGAACATCAACCCTTCGGCTGCCGTCAGCGTGAAACTGGTGGCAGAAAGTGGTGTCGGGACGATTGCTGCTGGTGTGGCAAAGGCAAAAGCCGACCTCATCGTTATTAGTGGAGCTGAAGGTGGAACGGGTGCAAGCCCTGCCAGCTCGATGCGTTTTGCTGGCATCTCGCCTGAGATTGGTCTTGCTGAGACACAGCAGACGCTTGTTAAGAACGGCCTTCGCGGTCAGGTTCGCTTGCAGACTGACGGCCAGTTGAAGACTGCCAAGGACGTCATCATCATGGCGATGCTTGGTGCCGACGAGTTTTCGTTCGGAACACTGCCGCTCATCGTCTTGGGCTGTGTGATGATGCGCAAGTGCAATACCAATACCTGTCCCGTGGGTGTGGCAACGCAGGACGAGCGTCTTCGTGCCCGTTTCATGGGGCGTGCCGAGTATGTAGTCAACTTCTTTACTTTCCTTGCTCAGCATGTGCGAGAATATCTTAGCGAGATAGGAGCACACAAATTGAAGGACATCATCGGCCACACAGAACTGATAGAGATACAATCGGCAAATGCAACAGAGAAACAGAAGACCATCGACTTCAGCCGACTGCTCTATAAACCAGTCACAGACAAACCCCTCTATTGGGACAGAAGTGAGTTTACGAAAGTCTGCGGCGTCAAAGATGAGGCAATCATCCGCGATGTTACGTCTCTTTCCGGGGATTTTCAATCACCAGAAGCCACCTCGCCCTCTATCACACTCGACTACACCATCAAGAATACAGACCGAGCTGTGTGTACGATGCTTTCCGGCGTTATTGCCAGTAAGTATGGTGAGGCAGGACTGCCGGACGGTACCATCAACATCAAGTTCAAGGGCTCGGCAGGGCAGTCGTTCGGGGCATTTGCCGTGAAAGGACTGAACTTGAGGCTTGAAGGCGAAGCCAACGACTACTTCGGAAAAGGCCTGAGTGGAGGTCGTATCAGCATCCTGCCTCCTCATGCCTCTGTGCTCGGCGGTTTTGCCGCCGAGGATAACATCATCGCTGGCAATACGGGACTCTACGGCGCTACGAGCGGCGAGCTATATGTCAACGGACAGGTCGGCGAGCGTTTTGCCGTGAGAAACAGTGGTGCAATTGCTGTCGTCGAAGGTGCAGGCGACCATTGCTGCGAGTACATGACCGGCGGACGTGTCGTTGTCCTTGGCAAGACGGGGCGCAACTTCGCTGCCGGCATGAGTGGCGGCGTGGCTTACGTCTATGACCCTGACCACACCTTCGACTACTTCTGCAACATGGATATGGTGGAGATAAACCTTGTGGAGGATACGGTCGGCCGCAAGGAACTGCTCGAACTCATCCGTCAGCATTACCTCCACACGGGTTCTGCCCTCGTCGGACGAATGCTCGATGACTGGCAACGCTACGTCGAGGACTTCATCCAAGTGGTGCCCATCGAGTACAAACGCGTCCTTCAGGAAGAGCAGATGGCCAGACTTTCGCAGAAGATTGCCGAGGTGCAGAGGGACTATTAAATGAAGATATTAGAAACATCACACGTTAAATAGACAAACTAAACACGTGTAGTTTGATGACGACACAAATCACTCCAAACAACTGAAAAAGATGGGAAATCCGAAAGCATTTCTGACTGTGCCTCGCAAAGAGGCTGGATACAGACCTATTCACGACCGCATACACGACTTTGGCGAAGTGGAGCAGACGCTCAACACGCGCGACCGGCAGGAACAGGCCAGCCGTTGTATGGATTGCGGCGTGCCTTTCTGCCACTGGGCTTGTCCTCTTGGCAACAAAGACCCCGAATGGAATGACGCACTCTATCGTGGCGAGTGGGAAACAGCCTACAAGTTACTGAAGACGACCAATCCTTTCCCTGAGTTCACGGGACGCATCTGTCCGGCTCTCTGCGAGAAGGCCTGCGTGCTCTATCATACGACGGGCGAGGCCGTCACCAATCGCGAGAACGAAGGTGCCATTGCCGAGCGAGCTTTCCTTGAAGGATATGTGACCATCGAGCACCCCAAGCGCAACGGACTTCGCGTGGCTGTCGTAGGAAGCGGCCCCGCAGGTCTTGCTGCCGCCACTGCCCTCAACCATATGGGCTATGAGCTTACTGTCTTCGAGAAGAACGAAGCCGCCGGTGGCCTCCTACGATATGGCATCCCCAACTTCAAGCTGAACAAGGAAATCATCGACCGCCGCATCAGCGTGATGGAACAGGAAGGCATAGAGTTCAGGTATAATTGTCCCGTTTCTTCCGCTGCGACTTTATCGAAGCAACAATTCTCCGCCATCGTCCTCGCCACAGGCACACCTGTCGCAAGAGATTTGAAGATCCCTGGCCGTGAACTGAAAGGCGTGCATCTTGCCCTTGAGCTGCTTTCCCAGCAGAACCGTGTCCTTGCCGGTATGGAGTTCACGGAGGATGAGCGTGTCACGGCAAAGGGTAAGGATGTCGTCGTTATCGGCGGTGGCGACACAGGCAGCGATTGCATCGGCACAGCCCATCGTCAAGGCTGCAAGAGTGTCACGCAGATTGAGATTATGCCTAAGCCCCCTGTCGGTCACAACCCATCTACCCCTTGGCCCAACTGGCCTGTCATCCTCAAGACGACCAGCAGCCACGAAGAGGGTTGCACGCGTCGTTGGAACATCAATACACTGGAGTTCCTCGGAGAGAACGGAAAAGTGACAGGTGTCAAGGTGCAGGAGATAGATTGGAAGCCCAACCCGGAAGGTGGACGTCCCATCATGGTCGGAAAAGGAGAACCGGAAATCATCAAAGCCGACCTTGTCCTGCTTGCTATGGGCTTCCTCAAGCCTGAGCATCCCGAGTACCCGGAGAATGTCTTCGTCTGTGGCGATGCTGCTAATGGCGCTTCGCTTGTGGTGAAAGCTATTGCTTCAGGGCTTCAGACGGCTAAAATAGTTGACAGTTTCCTCCAACCCTCTCTCCTATAGGAGAGCCAAAGAGTCTAAATTACTAAATCGTAAATAGTTAAAAAGCAAATTACATAATCATTCACCATTAAATAAAACACAATTATGGCAAACGATTTGAGATTTCAGGTTGTCGGTGAGGCATTCAAGAAGAAGCCACTTGACGTAAAAGCACCGGGTGAGAGACCTTGCGAGTACTTTGGCAAGCACGTTTTCAACCGAGAGAAGATGTACAAGTATCTGCCGAAAGACGTTTATGACAAGATGGTAGATGTCATCGACAATGGCGCGCGCCTCGACCGAAATGTGGCCGATGCCGTGGCTGCCGGCATGATGGTATGGGCCAAGGAGAACGGCGTGACGCACTATACACATTGGTTTCAACCCCTGACAGAAGGCACGGCCGAGAAGCACGACTCGTTCATCGAGCACGACGGTAAGGGCGGAATGATTGAGGAGTTCAGCGGCAAGTTGCTCGTTCAGCAGGAACCCGACGCCTCCTCGTTCCCTTCAGGAGGAATAAGGAGTACCTTCGAGGCTCGCGGCTATTCGGCATGGGACCCCACAAGCCCCGTCTTCATCATCGACGACACACTCATCATCCCTACTGTATTCATTAGTTATAGCGGCGAGTCGCTCGACTACAAAGCGCCTCTCCTGCGTGCCTTGAAAGCCGTCAATTTGGCTGCGACGGAGGTTTGCCACTACTTCGACCCGGCCGTCAAGAAGGTGACGAGCAATCTCGGTTGGGAGCAGGAATATTTCCTCGTGGATGAAGGCCTCTATGCCGCACGTCCCGACCTGTTGCTGACTGGCCGTACGCTCATGGGACACGATTCTGCCAAGAACCAGCAGATGGACGACCACTACTTCGGAAGCATTCCCGAGCGCGTGGCAGCATTTATGCGAGATCTCGAGATACAGGCCTTGATGCTCGGAATCCCTGTAAAGACGCGTCACAATGAGGTTGCTCCCAACCAGTTTGAGGTGGCGCCTATCTTCGAGGACACGAACCTCGCCGTCGACCACAACATGCTCCTCATGTCGCTCATGAAGCGTGTGGCCCGCAAGCATGGCTTCCGCGCTCTGCTGCACGAAAAGCCATTCGCAGGCATCAACGGCTCTGGCAAGCACAACAATTGGAGCCTCTCGACAGATACAGGCGTGTTGCTCCATGCCCCAGGCAAGACGGCGGAACAAAACCTGCGCTTCGCCACCTTCATAGTGGAAACATTGATGGGCGTCCATAAGCATAACGGGTTGCTGAAGGCAAGCATCATGAGTGCTACGAATGCCCATCGTCTCGGTGCCAACGAAGCACCACCAGCCATCATCAGCTCGTTCCTCGGGAAGCAACTGTCCGAATTGCTCGACCATATCGAGAAAGCCGACAAGGAAGACCTCTTCTCCATGGACGGCAAGCAAGGCATGAAACTCGACATCCCCGAAATCCCAGAACTGCTCATTGACAACACCGACCGCAACCGTACAAGCCCGTTTGCCTTCACAGGCAACCGCTTCGAGTTCCGAGCCGTTGGCAGTGAAGCCAGCTGTGCCAGTGCCATGATTACCCTCAACAGTGCAGTTGCCGAGGCCCTTGTCTCATTCAAGAAGCGCGTCGACGCCCGCATCAAGGAGACAGCAAAGGATTTTGAACATTCAGAACACAAGGCCACCTACCATGCCATCATCGACATCCTCCGCGAGGACATCAAGACTTGCAAGCCCATCCGCTTCGATGGCAACGGCTATAGCGATGAGTGGAAGGTAGAGGCGGCTAAGCGCGGTCTGGATACAGAGACATCCTGCCCCGTCATCTTCGAGCGTTATCTCGACGAGGACAGCATTTGTATGTTTGAGAGCCTCGGTGTGATGACAAAGAAGGAACTGGAGGCTCGCAACGAAGTCAAGTGGGAAACCTACACCAAGAAGATTCAGATTGAAGCTCGCGTGCTGGGCGACCTCTCCATGAACCATATCATCCCCGTTGCCACCAGCTACCAGAGCCAGCTTCTGAGGAACGTAGAGCGCATGTCGGTCGTGTTCCCCAAGGAGAAAGCCAACCAGCTGAATGCACGCAACCTCAAGCTCATTGAGGAGATAGCAGAGCGCACAGCCACTATCGAAACGCTGGTGGAGGAACTCGTCGAAGCTCGCAAGGTTGCCAATAAGATAGCGGACGAGCATCAGAAAGCCATCGCCTACCACGACGCCATTGCCCCGATGTTCGACAAGATTCGCTATCAAATCGACAAACTCGAACTCATCGTCGACGACAGCCTCTGGCCACTGCCCAAGTACCGCGAGTTGCTGTTCATCAGGTAAGTTCAACCACTCAACTGTCACAAGAGGAGGTCGTGTCAAAAGTAACAGACACGACCTCCTCTTCTTCGGAATGAAAGGCTGTATATTTGCATAGGTACATTTAGCAAATTACGCCATGACAAA
>CAJOLI010000057.1 GCA_905235285.1 uncultured Bacteroidaceae bacterium | reverse complement strand
CTGCTGGCCAACGCCGCCTACTCGCTGCAGTCGGCTAACGCCGACAGCGAAGGCATGACGGCATGGGGGTTCCTCAACAACCACGTCGACTACATCACCTTCGCCAAGCAGTATGCCGAAGGAGGCAAGCCATCCGGCTCCGAGAGCCGCACGCGCTCGCTTGGCATCACAGGCGCCGCAAACTACTCCTACGACGAGCGCTACCTCTTCGACGTCAGCCTGCGTTTCAACGGCTCATCGGTATTCGGCTCCGACAACCGCTGGGGCACATTCTGGAGTGCCGGCGCTGGTTGGAACCTCCACAAGGAACATTTTATGAGCGACGCTACGTGGCTTAACCTCTGTAAGTTCCGCATCACATACGGCCTCACCGGCAACCAGAATTTCTCGCCCTATCAAGCCAAGGCGACGTATAAGTTCTACGACAATATCATCTACGACAACATATCGGGAGCATACCTCATGGGGATGCCTAATCCCAACCTCAAATGGCAGCAGACGGGCGACTTCACCATCGGTCTCGACCTCGGGCTGTGGAAGCGTCTGAACCTGCGCTTCGACTACTACGACAGCCGCACGCGCGACGCCCTCATCGCCATGTCCATTCCCACGTCCACCGGCTTCACCTCATATATGGAGAACCTCGGCAACGTACAGAACCGCGGCGTCGAGGCTACAGCCAACTGGCGCTTTTACCAAAGCGGGCAGTCGTTCATGAGCCTGACGGGGAGCATAGCTCACAACGTCAACAAAGTCACCAAGATTAGCGACGCCCTGAGCACCTTCAACCGTGAGCAGGACTCAGAGAACACCACCTCGCCCATCATCCGCTATGAGGAAGGACAGTCGATGAGCGTCATCTGGGCCGTGAAGTCATTAGGCATCGACCCTGCCACAGGCCGCGAGATGTTCCTGAAGAAAGATGGCACGAAGACCTACGACTACACCACCGACGACTACATCATAGGCGGTGACTCCAACCCTAAGGTTCACGGCACCCTCGGCTTCAACGGCGAAGTCAAAGGCATCGGTCTGAGCCTGCTGCTGAGCTACCAGTTGGGCGGCGACTTCTACAACCAGACACTCGTAGACCGCGTCGAGAACGTCAACATTGCCGGTAACGTAGACCGTCGCGTCTTCTCCGACACCTGGAGCCAGCCCGGCGACGTAGCCCTCTACAAGCACATCTCGGCAACGCCCACCACTACCTACGCCTCTACGCGCTTCATCCAGCGCAACAATATGCTCGACCTGACGAGCCTCTCGGCCTACTACGATTTCAAACACTGCTCATGGCTGCAGCGAGCCAAGCTCGAACGACTGCGCCTGACAGCATACATGAACGACGTCTTCCACATCTCAACCATACGTGCCGAGCGAGGCCTCAACTACCCCTACGCCCGCACTTTCTCGCTGTCGCTGACGGCTACGTTCTAACCCACCCCGTCCCTCCCTGTGAGGGAGGTGAGTAATTACTAATCAAGAACAGGAAACACTTTACATATCCAAAAGACTATGAGTACAATAAGATACAATTTGCAGAAGTATATACTCCCCTCTCTCACAGGGAGGAGCCGGTGGGTGGGTCTCCTGCTATTAAGTCTCGCTTTGCTCTGCTCATGCAACGACTGGCTTGACGTGCAGCCGCGCTCACAGGTTGAGGACTCCGAACTCTTCGAAAGCGAAAGCGGCTTCAAGGAGGCACTCGCAGGAGTCTACTCTTCAATGGTCAGCAACGGGACCTATGCAAAGGAAGCCACCTTCGGATTCATCGGCGTCCTCGGCCACGAATGGGATTTCTACTACGCCAGCCAGTACGACGACGCTGCCGCTTTCGACTACGATGCGGCCTATCCCACCAACTACATACGTGCCATCTGGGCCAACAGCTACAGCGGCATTGCCAATGCCAACAACCTGCTCGCCCACATCGACGAGAACCCAGGCCTCTTCTCCGATGACAATCACGACGTAATAAAGGGAGAGGCTCTCGCGCTGAGAGCGTTCCTGCACTTCGACCTCCTGCGCTGTTTCGGCGTCAGCTTCGCCGTAAACCCAGACCAACCTTCAATCCCATACTCTACGGCTCTCAGCTACCGCGTCTTCCCACAGCTGACCGTTCGTGAGGCTGCCAATGCCGTGCTCTCCGACCTCCAGGCTGCCGAAGCTCTGCTCAAGCGAGCAGACCCGATTGTCACAGGTCGCAAAATCAGCGAGAGCATCGACAACGGCTACCTGCTCAACCGCCAACTCCACCTCAACTACTACGCAGTGAAGGCTCTCGAGGCACGGCTCTACATGTGGAAAGGCGACTACGCCCAGGCTCTCGTTGCTGCCGACGAGGTCATTAGCTCCGACCGCTTCCCATGGGCTACTGTGGGCAACCTGCAGGCGGGCTACGACCGCTGCCTCGCCACCGAGCACCTCTTCGCCCTCAACAACCTGACGCTTGAAGCCGACATCGCCAACAACTTCTTCGACGACGGCTCGCAGTACAGCTTTGCCATCACGCGCGACCGCCTGCTCGACTACTTCGACAACGCTACGCAGGACTACCGCTACACCTTTCTCTTCAAATCCGGCTCCGCAACTCACGCCAACAACCGCTACCTCATGAAATACGACACGCCTGCCGGAGCCGGAGCCTATTACAGCAACAAGATGCCACTCATACGCATCGCTGAGATGGTGCTTATCCGCGCCGAAGTGCTCTACCGCCAAGGCAACACCGACGGCGCCCGAGATGCCATAAACCAGCTGCGCATAGCACGCAACCTGCCCGCCATGAACGAACTGCCCAATGACTTCGAACTCGAACTCATACGCGAATACCGCCGTGAATTGCTCGGCGAGGGACAGCTCTTCTTCCTCTACAAGCGACTTAATCGACCCACCATACTCTACTCTGACGTCGATGCCGTGGCCGAGAAAGTTTATACATTCCCACTGCCCATCACCGAGACTGAGGCTGCTCAGCGCGAGCCTAACAAATGAGGCAAGCATTCCACAGAGTAAGCCGTACAGCCAAAAGACAAACAACAAAACATCATTTATGAAAATAAGGGTATCAGACTATACAAGGCTGTTAGCCACAGCAACGCTGCTCCCGGCTCTGATGGCTGGCATAGGGGGCTCGGCCTTGCTCAGCTCATGTTCAAAGGAAGAAGTGTCGACATTCGACACCGAACATACAAGCCTCAACATTTGGGTCGGCAACGCCGCAGGCGCTGTCTTCGAAGCCACGACCTACAACTACTCCTACGCCTACGAGGAAGGAGCCGTGACCTTCTACGCACAGATTAGCGGCATGCCCGTCAACCACGACCGCACTTTCCGCCTACAGCCCTTCGGCGGCGACTCGGCACTCGTCGTCAACACCGTCCGCACCGAGGACTACGTGATTCCGGCCGGACAGATAGGAGGCACATATCAAGTATACTTCAACAGCCAGCGGCTACCTTCGCCCGACCTATTCACCACCCGCGACGGGAAAATCAATTTCCGCGTCATGCCCGACGAGCAGTTTGAACTCGGCACTGAGAACCACCAACAGTTCACAGTCGTGCTCAAGAACTACCTTGCCAAGCCCGACAACTGGGAAGCAGCCAACTTCCCACGCCTCCCCCTTTCGCGCTACTTTGGAACTTACAGCCGCGTGAAGTACCAGTTTATGATAGAGCACCTCGGCCTCATCGACTTCGAGATAAACTACAACACACAGACTGCCTATAACGAAGAGACAAACACCATCTCTGCCGTGTATGCCGTATACCTGCAGCAACTCATGCAACGAGCCCTCAACGAGTACAACGCCACCCACGACGAGCCACTGACCGATGAGTTCGGGAACCCGGTAACGTTCTGATTCTCCTTGAATACAAAATATGAAATACAAAATACTTAATATGATTCTACCTATCACCCATAGAGCCTTGAGACCTCAGGCTAAGACATCTTACCATTTATATTTTATATTTAGTATATTATATCTGGTATGCTTAGCCTTCACCGCCTGCTATGATGACCAAGGCAACTATGACTACCGCGAGCTGGACGTCGTAGCCATCGATACGACCGATGCCGGCATACAGGCGGAATACGCCATCATGCGCTTCGACACACTCGTGCTCGAGCCTAAAGTGTACTTCCGAGGTGAGGAAGTGCACGCCGACGAGGCTCCCCTCGACTACGTGTGGACCATCTTCAGCGCTACATCAGGCTCCGGAGCCAGCGCCGTCATCGACACCATCGGCACCGACCGATGCCTCAACGCCGTCATCAGCCGCACCGGAGGCAACTATCTGGTACAGCTGACCGTGCGCAACCGCAACGACGGCATACGCCAGTTCTGGCGTGTACCCGTAGCCGTCAGCGAGGTGTTCGACGGAGGATGGATGGTATTCTACGAGCGCACAGACCAACCCGGCTACTCTGACCTCGCACTCATCTACAATCCCTGGACAAAGCTCAATGTCAACTACAATCGCTATTACACCAACCTCTATGAGACCACCAACGGCGAGCTGCTGCAAGGGCATCCCATCCGATGCCTCGACATCGCCGTGTCGCTCGCCTCGGGCAACAACTACGTCGGTCTATGCACCGACTACACCCTTGTAGGCGTCAGCGAGAATGGCATTTTGAAAGCGCTCGAGTTCAACGATTTTTTCCACGAGCCGCCTACCACGATGCACCCCACGTGGTACGGACAGCACGGCTCAGGCGTCATGAGTGGACAGAGCTCTGAGGTGCTCATCAACAACAACCAGATATTCACCAACACCTACTCCTTCAGTGCCACCGAAGGTCGCGCCACAAAATTTGGCGTGCCCAAGTTTGCCGACGGCATAGGCGAGCTCGCACCATGGAATGCCGAGATACCGCAGACACTCAACTACGGCATCGTCGTCTACGACAACACCTTCCATCGCTTCCGCTACGCAGCCTACAACAGCGCCCTGCTCGAGGAGTTCGCCCCACAAGACCCCACATTCGCAGCCTTCGACATCAACGATACGGGCTTGGACTTCGTCATGGCCGACTGGGGCAAAGGCACCAGTCAGGGCGTCGGCCTGCGACCCTTCGACTATATTATAATGCAACGCGCAGGAGAGCGCTTCCTCGCAGTCACCAACTTCTCGTCGACTTACCCATCAGACACCAACATCGGCGTGGGCCTCTATCCCATGAACACACTCTGCCCCGGCATCTCTGACGCTACGACCATGTCAGCCAGCCACGTCGGCAGCTTCATCTACTACGGAGCAGGCAACAAGGTATACGCCTTCGCCTACGATAGCCGACAGCCCGCTACAGTGGCATGGACAGCACCTAATGAGGACGAGGAAGTCACCTGCGTACGCATCATGAAATACTACCACGGCACCATCTACGGCTACGGAATGGTCCCGACATCCGACCGCCTCGTGCACATAGCCACCTACAACCGCACCACCCGCCAAGGCCGCGTATACCAGTACCTCATCAATCCTGCCAGCGGAATCCTCACCACCGACCGCCACTACGAATATCCCATTCCCGGCCGCGTCAAGGACATGGCATGGAAATTTTCGATGCAATAAACCATCTGCCCTATAAGTTGTCAAAAAAAATAACAAATATAAAACAAATGAAAAGACTTTCCACTACCCTTCTCACCCTGCTCGTCGCCATAGTTGCTATGGCACAGGGCGTTGTCTTCGAGCCCGAAGGCACAACTCTCGAACAAGCCTCGGCCAAGGCCAAAGCCGAGAACAAGCTCATCTTCCTCGATTGCTACACACAGTGGTGCGGTCCCTGCAAGAAAATGTCGAAAGAAGTGTTCCCACAAGAGAGCGTGGGTGCCTTCATGAACCCCAAGTTCGTAAGCATAAAAATCGACATGGAAGGCGAATACGGAGCTCCGCTGGCCAAGAAGTTGCAGATACAGGCTTACCCGACCTTCGTCATCTTCAACGCTGACGCCCAGGAGGTATCGCGATTCCTCGGCTACCATGCCGCCGATGAATTCATAAAGGTCGTGACCGAGAAGAGCACCGACAATAGCTCCTCGACACTCGAAACACGTTGGAAAGCCGGCGACCGCGACCCGCAGTTCCTCATGGAATATCTGCAGACGCTCACTGCCTCCTACAAGGGCGACGAAGCCAACGATGTAGCCGAAGCCATCCTCGAAGGCAAGGAAGAGACCTTCGCTGCCGACAGCACACTCCGTCAGATTTTCTTCCGCAACATCAACAACCCCTTCGCCAAATCATTCGTCTATACCGCACAGCACCCCGAAGCGCTACAGGCCGCAGTTGGTCCTATGCCCGTACAGATGAAAATTCAGAATGTCCTCGGCAATTTCCAACGTCAGATGATTAACGAGGCCGACGGCAAGGCCACCCTTGACGAGGATGCCTTCGGGCACTTCCAAGCCTTGCTCGCTGTGCTCGGCATCGACAATGCCGATCACTATCGCCTCTCAACTCTCATCACCCTGGCTGAGAAGCAGAAGAACTACGATGCCTACCTCTCATACATACGCGAATACTTGAACAACCCCAATCTCAACGCTGACGACATGCAATTGGCTAACTGGGCAAGGCCGTTCGCAGATCCAAACGCAGAGCAGAAGTTCAAGGAGCAGATGAAGGACATTTTGCAACAGCGCATCGCAGAAATAAAGTCTGGCAAGCGCAAGGCTCAACGCAAGATAGGCAATATGATGCTCTCGCGCCCCACCGACGAGCTTCTCGAAATGATTGTCAATGCCCTCGACGGCAAGATGCCCGGGCAATAGTTTCTCCAACAAGCACTCATACAAAAAGCCACGCACCCTATGACTCCTGGATGCGTGGCTTTTCTTGTGCTTTCAGCTATCTAAATCTATGTTGTCTTTAGGAATTCTACTATCGAGGCAATTTCGCCGTCAACGGCATTCGCGGTCGTAACGGAGACGGCGCGGGTGCCTGCGACATAGGCACCGGTGAGGGGATTGCGTATGTGGCGCCGCTCTGCCGTGGCGTTGCCGGAAGTGGTGAGGCACTGCCCTGGGGGTATGTCGGAGGGATTACTGCCGAGGCTGAGGATGGAACTATTGCCAAGGCTGACCAGGGCGTCGTTGATGCCCAGAGTGGGCAGCAGGAGGCGAAGGCGCTCAAGGGCATAGCCTTTGAGGATGCCCGAAAGGTCGAGGATAACGCCAGCGTGATGTAAACGCAAATAGCCACTATTTCCTGAAGGAATCAGCTCTACTGATTCTATCAACCCTGGGGTGAAGCCAGGCGAGTTGACGGTGATGTCGAAGAGTCCGCCCGTCTCGCGCCAGGCTGACAGGCAGCGGGCTAACAGGGCATACAATTCGGGCGAGAGGAGGCCGTCGGGAGCCTCGCCTCGCACTGCGCGTGAGAGCTCGCTGTCGGGGTCAAAGCGATTGCCCATGTGCTCCACATCATGAAGCTCGGCTGACACCGAAGCCTCAGCAACCTCAAATTTCTCCTCACAGAGCGGACCGATGAGCAGGAGGTCTACACGGGTGTGCAGAGCCTGAAACCACGCATAGTAGCGGCTGCATTGAGGCTTATAGCGGAAGAGATGCGGCACAAGGGTGGTGTCCTTACAATTTATAGAAGCCTCCTAAAGATTAGCGCCGGTCGGCGCTCTCAGCTTCACTGCGGATGCGGCGGCGTTGACCTCGCTCGGGTCTATTAGAGAAATCCTTGATCTTGATGTTCTTGAAGTGGACTTCATCGCCATGGTCCTGAAGCAGGATATGGCCATCGGCAGCGTTGCCGAAGTTAGGCCAGTCGCGGTACTTGCTGTAGGCCACGAGAGCGTTCCACTCCTGGTCATCGCGATTGTATTCCAACAACTTAACACCATTGAGCCAGTGCTCGACATGGCGGCCACGCACAATGACGACAGCCGTGTTCCAGACTCCGATGTGGAATGGTTTCTGTTCGGGTGCAGGGATGAGATCGTAGAGCGAGCCAAGCTTACGGTTGCCTTTCACACCAAGTTTGGCATCGGGGTGGCGCTCATCATCAAGAATCTGGTATTCGCAGCCTATGGCCGAACCAGCGCCTTTATTCAGGTCTGGGTCAACGAAATATTTGATACCGCTGTTAGCTCCATTTGTTATCTTGAAATCTACACTGAGCATGAAGTTGCGATACTTGCGTGTCGTGACGATATCGCCGCCATTAGTACTCTCGCCGCCACCGGCTTTTTGCACGATAAGCTCACCGTCCTTGATGCTCCAGCCGTTCTCAGGAAAATGGTCGAGCTTAGCACCGCGCCAGCCGTCGGTCGTTTTTCCATCCCATAGCAGCTGCCAGCCGTCGGCCTTCTCGCGATCTGAGAGGCTGTTGTCGATAGCATTAACCTGAGGGACTTCGGAAACTTCGGGCGTAACGTAGCGAGCGACATCCTTTGTGCAGATGCGGATGTTGCGCCAGGCTACGGTCTTGCCTTCCTTCGAGGCGTCGTTGCCTATGGCGTGCACCTGCAGAGCTATGAAGCCGCTGGCATCAGCATCATCGATGATGTCGGCGCAGGCGATGCCATTGACCCAAGTGCGTAAGCGGTTGCCAACGGCCTCAATGCGGGCGCTGTTCCACTCGTTGTTCTTGAAAGCCTTCTGGGCGGCAGAGTTCTTGATCATAGGATATAGCCATCCACGGCGGGCTTCGTCGTAGATGCCGCCTGTCCAGGCACGGGGAGCGGGGTCGATCTCGAACTGATAGCCGTGGACACGTCTATTCTGATATGTCTTCAGGCTGTGGCTACGCAGCTGGACGCCGGAGTTGAGTGCATCGTCGACGAGAAACTCAAACTCGAGGATAAAGTCGCTGTAGTCTTGCTTGGTGCAGAGGAAGGAGTTGTCGGTGTTCATCTTTGAGTAGCCGACGATAGCGCCGTTCTCAACTTTGTAGGTGGCTTTGCCGCCGCGTTGCGTCCAGCTGCTGAGGTTCTTGCCGTTGAAGAGGGGAGTCCATTCCTGGGCGGAGAGGGAAGATAGGGGGAGGAGTTGCGATAGAATTGCAACAGAAAGGACGAGACAGTTTTTTGTCATTGGGTGGGAATTTTATGTGATTTATAATTTGTAGAATTCTTCCCAGCCCTTGCGGGGAGGCAGCCCACCGGCGAGGAGGGCGTTAGCAAAGGCGTTATTAGTGAACTGCTTGGTGCGAGGGTCAAAGAAAAGCTGGGCATTAAGGCGCTGAGCTATTACTCCGAGGCAGAAGACCTGCGAGAGTACGCCGTTGACCTCAAACGGTGAGCGTGTCTTCTCGCGGCCCTGACAGGCCAACAGGAAGTTCTCGGCATGGTTGCTGGGGCTCTTGGGCACCTCGGGCAGGCGGCTCTGCATCTCGCGGGCCTTCTCTTCTGGGATAATCGAAAGGGTGCTGCCGTGGCTGCCACCCTTGAAGATAAGATCGCGCGTGTAGATAATCTTGCCAGGGTTGAGCTGAGCACGCGGCGTGTCGCCCTGATTCGTAGAGGGGATATTGGCGTTATACTCCGAACCTCCATAGCCGGCAGGCAGGGGTGGCAGGTTGTCGAGGCCGTCGTACCATGTAATGTCGACGGGTGGCATCGCGCCACGAGCGCCAAAGCGGAAGAGGATTGTAGAGCTGTAGGGGAAGAAGAAATCGTTGTGAGCTTTCTGATTGAGGAGAGTCACCTCGTATGGCAGTCCGAGGTCTAGGAACTCGTGAATGGTGTCGAGGATGTGCGCTCCCCAGTCGCCCAGCGCGCCCATGCCGAAGTCGTACCAAGAACGCCACTCTCCCTGATGATATTTTGCAGAGTAGTCGTGCCACTGAGCAGCGCCGAGCCATGAATCCCAATCCATTCCTTGCGGCAACGTCTCCGCTTCGGGCAGATGCTTGATATTGGGGTCAAAGCGGTGCCAGCGGCGGCTGTTGTTCATATGAGCCGTCACGGCTGTGACATCCTTGATGATGCCGGCTTCCTGCCACGCCTTGAACTGGAAATAGTTGGCCTCGGAATGTCCCTGATTGCCGACCTGCGTTGCCAGCTCTGGGTGGCGGCGAGCCATCTGCATCAGCAATTCTGCCTCTAAGAAAGTGCGTACCATCGGCTTCTCGAGATAGATATGCTTGCCATGGGCGAGAGCCATCATCGCTATGGGGAAATGGATATGGTCGGGCACTGCAGCAACGACGGCCTCAAAGTCGCCGGAAGCCTTCTCGAAGAGCTCACGGAAGTCGCGGTAGCGCTTCACGTTGGGGTATTGCTGTAGCACCTTCTGGCATTGCTTGCCGTCGAGGTCTACATCGCACAGAGCGGTCACTTCAACCATGCCGGTGCGCAAGAAATCATCAAAGTCCTGCTCGCCACGGTTGCCAATGCCAATGAAAGCAACTTTCACTTTGTCGGTCTTCGCAGCTGAGTGTTCGCGGGAAGTCATGAGGTTGGGAGTTGCGGCTCGGCCGATTGATGTGACACCGCTCAGGGCCATGCCTGCAGCACTGGCTCCTAACGTCTTTAGGAAGTTTCTACGAGTAGTCATATTTATTACTATTGTTTGGTAAAAGCTTAATATCGGCGATAACGATGATGCTGCCTACGGGATGCCGGGCGGTAGCCAAAAAGACGAGCCACGCCATAAACGACAAGGCGCACTACAATCCAAACGGCATAGAGAAACGCCGTGGCCATAAGCACATAGAGGATTGATGTCCACAGTTCACGCAACGGAGCATCGTAATGGATTATGGCGTAAACGTTTAGGCCTACGGCAATAACGAAACAGACGAGCATCGACAGCAACTCGGTTCGGATTCGGCTGGAAGGGATATGAATGTAAGGCACGTTGAAGAAGATGAAAGGTGAGAACTGACGCCCCTGATAGCCACGAGCCACCTAAAGTGGAAGCCCCCGAGCCACCTAAAGGGAGGCGTTGTGGAAGGTGGAAACTTGAGAAGTGACAGTGAGTTATGACAATTGAGATGTGGGAAGTGACAGATGAAAAAGCGGAAATTTGGAACTAGGTTTGTGAGTGGGTGTTGTAGGGCTCATAGTCTATCAACATGCTCTCCGGGAACGGAAGAGGTTTGCCGTTCACGATGGCTTCATGTCCTATGAGACAGAGCTGAGTGGCGTAGTAGCCTTCTTCGGCAATACGTGGGGGTTGCTGACTGGTGCAGACGGCTTCAACGAAGGCCTCGGTGAGCAGGGAAGTACCATCGGCTTCAGGCGCTTTGCCGAGGATATATTCACCAGGGTTGTTGCGCGCCACCTCTGGATCCCAGCTGCTACCGGCAAAGGTGTTGGCGCCCCATATCTTGTCTTCCCATTCCATGAGCATCTGTACGAAGGCGGGTGCCGGAGCAGGGCCATAGTCCTCGAAATAGAACTTGCCACGCTCGGGCTCTACGGTGCCGAGGTTGCCGAGGATTTGCTCCTCAAGTCCATAGAACTTATTACTTATCACGGAGGCGTAAGTCATCTGACGACCATCGTCGAACTCATAGATGCAATGTACGTTGTCGTAGACCTCGCGTCCGTCTTTCCAATGGGTGATGGCTCCGGAGCCCATGACGCGCACCGGCAGCTTGCCCACAGCCCACGTGCCGACCTGCAGTTGGTGGCAGGCGAGCTCTGTCATGAGTCCCTTGGACGATTCCTTGTAGAGGCGCCAATTAATCTGGCGCTCCAGCTCGGGCGATGGAACCTCGCGGCGCCAGTCGCCATTGCGATTCCAGAAAGCGTGAATGGCATTGATGTCGCCAAACACGCCTTGATGCACCATCTGCATGACATTGATATATCGCGGGTCAAAGAGACGCTGCTGACCAGTGAAGAAGATAAGCCCCGTCTCTACGTGCTTTCGGTAGATGGCGAGCGTCTCTTCCATCGTATATGCCACGGCCTTCTCGCAATAGACGTGCTTGCCGGCCTCGAAGGCATCCATTGCTATCTGGTAATGGGTGTTGAGGGGGGTGGCTATGACGACGCCGTCAATGCTCTTATCCTCAAGAAGTTTGCGATAGTCAGTAAAGGTCTTTGCCGTAGGCACCATCTCCAGGGCAGCGTCTAACGACGGCTGATAGATGTCAGCGAAGGCTACGATCTCGCATTTCGGATTCTTTGACAGAAATTCAAGAAGGAAGCAGCCACGAGAGCCCGGACCTATCATGCCGAGGCGGCAGCGCTCATGGGCACTTTCCTCAGCCGAAGCGAACGTTCGCAGCCACGGACTCGTGGCGGCGAACGTAGTGAATCCCATTGCTCCGAGGTTTTTCAGGAAAAGACGACGATCCATGACATTTATCTAAAGAAGAAAAAAACTACTGCGCTAAGATTTGGTCAATCAGAGCAAGCTCCTCTGACGTAAACTGGGGACTCTTTAGAGCCTTGAGGTTACGGTGCAGTTGCTCTGGCGAGCTGGCTCCTATGAGCACACTGGTGACCTCTTTGTGGCTGAGAATCCAAGACAAAGCCATTGTAGCGAGTTCCTCACCTCGGGCTTCCGCAAGCGCATTGAGACGCTTTATTCGTGACAGCACCTCAGGCGTCAGGGCATCCGCACGCAGGAAGCGAGGATCATGAGCCATACGGCTGTCCACAGGTATCCCGTTGAGATAGCGGTTGGTAAGTAGACCTTGAGCCAAGGGAGAGAAACTGATAAATCCTACGCCGTTATCGGCGGCCTGACTTAAGATGCCTTCGCTTTTGGGCGCTTGGTCAAATAAGTTGATACGGCCTTGATAGATAAGGCAAGGCACGTCATGCTCGCGCAAATAGGCATAGCCGCGTGCAGCGGCCTCAAGCGGCCATCGCGAGAGCCCGATGTAGAGAGCCTTTCCCTGTCTGACGATGTCCACAAGCGTCTGCAGGGTTTCCTTTAAAGGCGTTGCAGGATCATAACGGTGACAGTAGAAGAGATCAACATATTCAAGCCCTAAACGGCAGAGACTCTGGTCGAGGCTGGCCATCAGGTGTTTGCGAGAAGCCCACGAACCATAAGGGCCATCCCACATGTCATATGCAGCCTTTGTGGCAATGAACAGCTCATCGCGATAAGCGGCAAAGTCATCTTTCAGGAACTTGCCTAAGCGCTGCTCCGCTGCTCCGGGTTCCGGACCATAGTTGTTGGCAAGGTCGAAATGAGTTATGCCGGCATCAAAGGCTGCTCGCACTATGGCACGACTTTGGTCTTCGGGTGTCACGCATCCGAAGTTATGCCAGAAACCCAGAGATATTGCAGGCAGCAAGACCCCCGAGTGCCCACAGCGGCGGTAGCACATCGCGGAATAGCGGTCGGCTTTGGAATTATACATCTGACAATAATTTTTTATTATTCAATCACGGCAGCCCAACCGCCATTCTTCTCCATATGGACATTCACGGTCGACTGCTTGGTAACACTCTGCTCTACCTTATTATAATGCATGGCCTGATAGCCGGCGTTGGCGCCATCCTTGAAAGCTGTCATCTGGTGGTTGCCCTCGCCAAGGAAGTCAAGTTTCAGCTGGAAGTCGCGAGGCGTGTCATTAGTGAAGCCTCCAACAAACCATTTCTGACCCTTGCGCTTAGCCACGATGACATATTCGCCAGCCTTGGCCTCGAGGGCGCGTGTCTCGTCCCACGTCGTGGGTACGCTGGTGATGAAGCGTGTGCAGTCTTCATTCTGATAGTATCTTGTGGGGTTGTCGGCTAACATCTGGACTCCACTCTCAAGCACCACGTATAGAGCCATCTGGAAGCAGCGGGTGCCCATGGCTCCGCTGTTGGGACGGTCGGCACGGTAGTGGTCGGGTTGCATATTGTTCATGCCGCCTGGGGTGAAGTCGGCAGCGCCTACAGCATTGCGGATATAGGGAAGGAAGACTGTGTTCTC
>CAJOLI010000056.1 GCA_905235285.1 uncultured Bacteroidaceae bacterium | reverse complement strand
TGTGGTAAAAACAAAGGTAACAAAAAAGGTCGAGTTCCAAGCGAGGAACTCGACCTAAATTTGTATTGTGCTCAAAAAGTTTTAGCGGACAGCAATATTATAATAATGTATGTGCCTCGCCTCGTTGCGAGGCACATTTTTTATATTTGTTGGCTTATGCTTCAGAAAAAGTTTATATATTTGCACTGCAAATCAACCTTAGCAGCTTATGAAACGTTTTCTCACTATTGGCCTCTGCCTTCTCACTGCCTCTTTAGCTTCGGCACAGAATGAGGCTCCGGCACCCGTAGCTCCGCTGCCCACCAAGCATCAGGTGGCGTGGCAGCAGTTAGAGACTTACGCCTTCATTCATTTCGGCCCCAACACTTTCATGGACCGCGAATGGGGCTATGGTGACGCACCGCTAACGGCCTTTAATCCTACGCGCCTCGACTGCGAGCAGTGGGCACAGACGATTAAAGCAGCTGGCATGAAGGGCATCATCATCACGGCCAAGCACCACGACGGCTTCTGCCTCTGGCCTTCGAAGTACACCGACTACAGCGTTCGCAACACACCTTGGTACGCTGAGCGCACGGCGAGGAGCGCTGCTGCGGGCAACACAAGTGCATATAATGGTGATGTCGTAGGCGAGCTGGCAGCCGCCTGCAAGAAATACGGTTTAAAGCTGGGCGTTTACCTCTCGCCCTGGGACCGCCACCAGGCTTTCTACGGCACGCCGCTCTATGTGGATTATTTCTATGCTCAGCTTGAAGAGCTGATGACGCAGTACGGCGAGCTCTTCGAAGTGTGGTTCGACGGCGCCAACGGCGGCGACGGCTACTATGGCGGCGCTCGAGAGGAGCGCAAGATAGACCGTCGCACCTACTACGATTTCCCTCGCGCCCACCAGCTTGTCTATAAGCACCAGCCGCAGGCTATCATCTTCAGCGACGGCGGCCCTGGCTGCCGATGGGTCGGCAACGAACGTGGCTATGCCTTCGCTACCAATTGGTCTTTCCTGCGAATAAAAGAAGTCTATCCTGGCTACGACCGCAGTAATGAGCTACAAAGCGGGCATCCCGATGGCGACACATGGGTAGCAGCGGAGTGTAATACAAGCATACGCCCGGGATGGTTCTATCACCCGGCGGAGGATGACAAAGTGAAGAGCGTAGACTATCTTACCGACCTCTACTACCGCAGCGTAGGCCACAACGGCACGTTCCTGCTCAACTTTCCCGTCAATCGCGACGGCCTGATACATCCTACGGATTCGGCTCATGCTGTGGATTTGTACAAACGGGTTTCTGTCGAACTGCGCGACAACCTTCTGCTGCGCGGTGCCAGCATAAAAGCATCAGATATACGTGGTAAGGCGTTCTCGACAAAGGCTTTAACCGATGGCGACTTCAACACCTATTGGGCTACTCATGACGGTGTCACTACAGCCACTCTGACGTTTACCCTGAATCGTGCCAGCAACGTAAACCGATTAATGCTGGGTGAATACATCCCGCTGGGGCAGCGCGTGAGTTCGTTCGTGGTAGAATATCTGTCTGGCAAGCAGTGGTTGCCTGTACGTGCCAAGGAAGAGACAACCACCATAGGCTATAAGCGCATTCTCCGCTTTCAGACTATTAAGACGAAAGCGCTACGCGTGCGCATCCTCGAAGCTCGCGGACCGCTTTGCCTTAATATGGCCGGTTTATATTATGCTGCCGGTGCCACTGACAGCTACGAGGTGAAGGACACCGAACTAAAGGGTTTTGACTATAGTGCTTCAGCTGCCGACGACGGTGTTCTGCTTACGCTTGACGCCGTACGCACCGTGGCCTGCCTCCATTACCTTCCCGCCGCCAAGGGCTTAGTGTCCAACTACGAGATTCTTATAGGTAAGAGTCGCGACGAGATGAAGCGTGTGGCATCTGGTGAATTCTCTAATATCCGCAATAATCCTGTATTGCAAAGTGTCTATTTTACTCCTGCCAATGCCAAATATATCCTATTCCGGCCCACAAGAATGGTCAACGAGGGCGAAATGATGGAGTATAAAAAACTGATAATCCAATAAGGATAATTTGTAATAACATGATTACCTACACCCGAAAAGAAGAACGAATAAACACCTGGTCGCATGCGTCCGGAATAGTCCTTGGCATAGCTGTGGGCATAGGTTTTCTCGTCTGGTGTCATCGAGCCGATGATGAATGGGCTACTACGGGTATAATCCTGTACCTTACAGGCATGCTCGGCTCGTACGTCGCCTCTACGGTCTACCACGCCCTGCCTCAGCAATGGGCCGCACGCGAAGTGTTGCGCCGCTTCGACCACGCCGCCATCTACTGGCACATAGCAGGCAGCTACAGCCCCATCACCCTCGTTGCCTTGCGCGACGCAGGCTTGTGGGGGTGGGGCTTATTCTGTTTCGTCTGGATATGTGCCATAGCTGGCACCGTCATGAGCTTCGTCAACCTCAAAGAGCACAGCCACCTCGAGACCGTGTGCTACGTACTCATGGGCCTCTCGGTGCTCGTAGCCTTCAAGCCGCTGATGGAGTGCGTGAGCCCGGCCGCCGTCGGATGGCTCATAGCCGAAGGCGTCATGTACATCACCGGGGCTGTCTTCTACGCCGTAGGGCCACGGCGCCTTTACGCCCACAGCATCTTCCACTTCTTCGTCCTCGCAGGCTCGCTCTGTCACATCATCTGCGTCTGGGACGTTCTCCTGCAATACTTGTAAATGGGCACACTTGAAGATGAAGCGGTAGAATAATATTTCGCAAGTAACCAGAAGTCCTCCTGAAATCTTAAGAAGTTGAGCATATACAAGACTTACAAGACTTTTCATGAGTTGGGCGGCAACGGCTAAATTTAAAGTCAGAGGTTGTTTTTCCTGTCAAAATCTTTGGCTTTTGGCTGTATTTATATATTTTTGCAACAGAAATAAACTTTTCAAACAGCATAAATCCTTGTCAGTTATGCGTACAGTAGTATCTGCGTTAGCCCTGCTCTCCAGCATGGCACTCATGGCTCAGGGTGTGCCAGTCTCCGTTCACACCCGTGGCATAGGGCTCTACCCCGGCCGTCCTTCGGAATTCTTCGGTCCCGTGTATGAGCGGGTGGAGCCATCTGCAGCTCCGCTGGTCAACCTGGCTCTCCACCGCTCGGCGCTGGCGTCGTCAGCTGTTGACTACAACCTCACTGCGCACCTCGTCACCGACGGTATCGTAGACGACCGCGAGCCCGCACGTCTCGTCGTGAGCACACCAGAAGGTCTTTTGCGCAAGCGTGAAGCCGAATGGGCTATCGATGGCGGTCCGTATTCCAATCAGGTTCTGATGGGTGCTCGCACGTGGCTGCGTTACGACTGGGGCGGCAGTCAGCGCCTGACGGCTCGTGCCGTGCGTCTCGATGGTCGTGTGGCCTACGTCGAAGGCGAGGCCTCTGAGGGTTATATCATAGCTGTTCAGGCGTCAGCCGACGGCTCCACATGGACTACTGTAGGACAGCTGCGAGGCCCGGGCCTTCCTGGCGCAGCCATGAGATATAAGGTTAGCTCAGACCCCAATAAGCAGACGGACACCGACTACTTGCCGGCTCGCACTCTCACCCAGACAATCCGCTTCGACCGCACCGTCGAGTTCAGGCATCTACGTCTCGTGGCCGACATGCCCGGCGCGGTGTATTGGATTATCAACGACTTGCATTTCCTCGACGACGTAGGGCAGGAGGTATGGGCTCAGCCCTCGCAGGAGTTCGCCAGCGTATGGATGAGCGACGGTGGCGGCTCGCAGTGGCTGCGCATCGACCTGGGCTCTCCGTCGATGGTGGAAAGGGTGGTTCCGTATTGGTATGAGGAACCTCGTCGTTGGCACTACGACGTCGCCGCCGACGGCTCTTCTGTGACCATCTTCATGGACGAACCGTCTGACGCAGGGTACTACGCCCTGCGTGAGGTCGAGGTGTGGGGACGTCCGTCGCAGCGCCTCGTGCCTTGTCCCGAGCGCGGCAGCAGCGGCAACCGCTACGATCTGAGCGGAGGCCATTGGAAACTGGAGCGCAGTTCAGAGGTCCGTGCCTCCGGCGCAGAGATAGCCACCGACGGTTTCGACGATGACCGATGGCTGTGGGCTACAGTGCCTGGCACGGTGCTGATGTCCTATGTCAATGCCGGCGCCATCCCCAATCCCAACTATGCCGACTGGGTTGATCAGATCTCCGAGTCTTTCTTCCGCTCTGACTTTTGGTATCGCGACGTCTTTGAGTGGAAGCCCGGTGCAGATGGAGAAAGGGCGTTCCTCAACTTCGACGGCATCAACTGGAAAGCCCGAGTATGGCTTAACGGCAGCTTCCTCGGCACCGTAGAAGGAGCCTTCCGTCGAGGACGCTTTGACGTGACAGGCCTCCTGTGCGAAGGCAACAACGTGCTGGCCGTGGAGGTCCTCTGCAACGAGCACTTCGGTGTCGTCAAGGAAAAAGATGCCAACACGACGCAGTTCAACGGCGGCATCCTCGGAGCCGACAACCCCACTTTCCACGCCACAATAGGCTGGGACTGGATTACCACCGTGCGTGGACGCAACGTCGGCCTTTGGAACGAGGTTTACCTGACGCGCGAGGGTGCCGTATCCCTCTCCGACCCCTACGTAGCCACCCGCGTAGGGCAGGTGACGAGCGTTACGCCATCTGTCTTTGTGCGCAACAACAGCGACCACCCCTTGTCTGGCCGTCTCTGTGGCTGGATAGGCGACATCGAGTTTGAGCGCGACGTGCAGCTGCCGGCTCTCTCGGAGCAGGAAATCACCTTCTCCCCCGCAGACTTCCCCCAACTGGCTGATGTGCGCTTGCCCCTTTGGTGGCCCAACGGCTATGGAGAGCCTGTGCTCCACGATGCCGGCTTCGTGATGAAGCCCGTCACGCGCCTGTCAACGCTTGAGAAAGAGCTCTCCGCTCTCAATCTTCCGCTCTCCACGATAACGTACAAGGCAGGCCTGCGCGAGATGACCTACGAGGGACTTGGCGACAGCCTGCTCATCTACGTCAACGGTCGCCGCTTCGTGCCCTTAGGCGGCAACTGGGGCATGGACGAGCACAACCTCTGCTACCGCCGCCGCGAGTACGATGCCGCCGTCAGCTTCCACCGCTCAATGCACAGCACCATGATCCGCAACTGGGTGGGCATGACGGGCGACGATGACTTCTATCGTGCATGCGACAGTCTCGGCGTCATGGTGTGGCAAGATTTTTGGCTGGCTAATCCGGCCGACGGCCCCGACCCCTACGACGAATCCCTCTTCCTCGACAATGCCCGCGACTACGTCCGCCGCATACGCAGTCATGCAAGTCTCGGCATCTTCTGCGGCCGCAACGAAGGCTACCCACCGGCCACCATCGACCGCAGCCTGCGCCACTACGTTGCCACGCTGACGCCCGGCATGGGCTATATCCCCAGCTCCGCTGACGACTGCGTCACCGGCCACGGCCCCTATTGTGCGCAGCCTGCCCGCGTCTATTTCGAACGGCAGTCTGGCAAGATTCACACCGAACGTGGCCTGCCCAACGTCATGAACTACGAGAACCTCGCCCGCACCATTGAGCCCGACTCGCTATGGCCGCAGAGCAAGCAGTGGGGGCAGCACGACTACACCCTCAACGGAGCCCAGCGAGCCAGCGAGTTCAACGGTCTTGTAGCGCAAGCCTTCGGACCTTCGCACAGCGCAAAGGAATTCACAGCCCGCGCCCAGGTCATCAACTACAACGGCTACCGCTCTATGTTCGAGGCCACCAGCGTCAGCCGCGCCGGCCTGCTCATCTGGATGAGCCACCCCTGCTGGCCATCGATGGTGTGGCAGACCTACGACTACTACTTTGAGCCTACAGCAGCCTTCTTCGGCATGAAGAAAGGCTGCGAGCCCCTGCACATACAGCTCAATGCGCTGACCGACCGCATAGAAGTAGTCAACGCCTTTGCCGGCGACTGCACCAGGCTCGTCGCCATGGCCACAGTCTACGACCTTCGCGGCCGTCGCCTTTGGAGCCAGAGCCAGAGCCTCACAGCCAAGGATGATACTACAGAGCCCCTCTTCGCCATCAACGCCAAAGCGCGCCAGACAGACTGCGCCCTGCTGCGCCTGCAGCTACGCCAGGGCAAGACCCTCGTCTCAGAGAACGACTATTTTGTGGGCGCAGGAGCAGACAGCCTCGCTCTCACGCCTCTGCTCAGCCTGCCCAAGGCTAATGTGGAGGCTAAGACCACCTTCGACCTCGGTGGCGAGAGCTGCACAGCCACCGTGACGCTGACGAACCGCGGCAAAGCCCTTGCCCCCTTCCTCCGCCTCAACCTCCTTGGTGCCGACGGCGAGCAAATCCTGCCTGCCGACTACACTGACAACTATTTCAACCTCCTGCCAGCTGAGAGCCGCACCGTCGTCATCACATGGCGACGCGAGGACGCCCGCGGCCAGCAGCCCAAGGTGGAAGTAAAAGCATTAACGGATTAAGCCCAAACCGCCATTAGCGTTACGATGAGAAACAGCCTTATGGTCGGCCTTCGGCCTCAAAATCATTTAAAAATCTCTCAGCTATAAATGCTTGAATGATTTTCTCTAAAAAATGTTCAACAGATGATTCGTTGGTTTTATCTTCGCCTCTTCTACGTCTGAGCTTGTACACTCCTGTTCGTAGCCTGCAGGGAACATGTCGGCGAACGGCAGGAAGTGGCCCGACTCATTACCGCATCCGAGCAGATGCTAGAAGCCGAGAATGTCGATTCGGCCTGGGTGCTGCTCGGTCAGGCCCCCGACATAGCCATAAGCAGCCATGATGCTGGCGCAGAGTCTGAAGCCCTTCTGGCCATGGCCCGCCAACACAATATGATAGACCGCCCCGACTCGGTCATCGCCTGCCTTCTTCGCGGCCTCGACGTCTGTCCGTCGGCCCCGGATGCCCTGCTGGCTCAGTACTATGCCGAGCTGTCGGCCACATATAATATTACGGGCGACATGCGCGCGAGCGTAGAGTGGGGCGAAAAGGCCCTGCCGCTCATGCGCCTCTACGGCAGCGACGAGGATTACGCTATCATGTGTGGCAACACGGGCATAGCCTATCGCCGCCTCGGCCTGCAGGACTCTGCCGCCATCCTTTACCGTCAAGGCCTCGAGCGCGCCATCGCCGCCTCCGACTATGGCAGCCAGGCATACCTGGCCAATAACCTGTCGGTGCTCTACACCGAGATGGGGCGCTACGCCGAAGGCATCAGCTATGCCGACAGCGCCGCCGCCAGTGCCCGCCTTGCCGGCGACGAGGTGGAGCGCCTCTCGGCGCTGGCCAACAAGGGCGTAGGCTTGCAACTCAACAAACAGCCGCAAGAGGCCATAGAGCTCCTGACCTTTGTCTCTGAGGAGGCCGAAGCTACCAGCAGTACGGCCCTTAAGCTCAAGGTCATCAACTATCTGCTCAAGTCGCTCATCGACGTCAAGCAGTGGACCACGGCAGCCGACTACCTCAGCCGGGGCGAGGCCATTGCCGCCTCGCTGCCGCCCGGCAACACGGCCGCGGCCGGCATACTCGAATCCAGGATGATACTTCAGACCGAGCAAGGCAGCTACACAGCAGCCCTGCAGACCATCGACAGCCTGGAACAGCTCATGGCGCTCAGGTGTCCCAACTAGGATTGACACCTGAAACCCTTAAGCCCTAATCTCTAATCCCTAATCCTTTTTCTTATGCAAGTGCAAACGTTTGCACAAACGCTAACCTCTTTTTCTCTTCTTTTCATTGGCAGCCTGTTTTTTTGCCTTAACTTTGCAGCAGGAAAAACCATACTAAACATCTTCACTCTCAGCATGAAAACGAAAACCTTATTTGCACTTGCATGCTCGCTGCTGATGCTGGCAGCCTGCAACAGCCGCCCCGCAGCCTTCAGAAGCGAGGGCAACGGAGCCGTAGAGGTCAGCCGAATCGACCCCACCGACTGGTACGTAGGCCTCGGCGACCCGTCGTTGCAACTGATGGTCTATGGACCTGGCATCCGCGATGCTGAGGTATATGTCGACGGTGCTGAGGTGGACTCTGTGGTGCGTCTTGATTCGCCCAACTATCTGTTTGTATATCTTAATCTTAAGGGCGTAAGTGCCGGCGAACTTCCCATCGCTTTCTGCCGCCCTGGCACCAACGACAAGACCATCGTGCGCTACCGCCTCAAGGAACGCGAGAAAGCGGGCAGCGAGCGTGAGGGCTTCACCAATGCCGACGTGCTCTACCTGCTCATGCCCGACCGCTTTGCACAAGGCCCCGACCATCCTGCTCAAGTCGAGGGCTTGAACCACTATGTCGAGGACCGCGCCCAGCCCTCGCTGCGCCACGGCGGCGACCTCGAGGGCGTGCGCCGTCATCTCGACTACTTCAACGAGCTGGGAGTCACGGCCCTATGGTTTACGCCTATTCTCGAGAACGACTCGCCCGACGACCACGGTGCTTCGACCTACCACGGCTATGCCACCACCGACTACTACCGCGTAGATCCCCGCTTCGGCACCAACGAGCAGTACCGCCAGCTCATCGACGAGGCGCACTCCAAGGGCCTGAAGGTCGTCATGGACATGATCTTCAACCACTGTGGTTTCGACCACCCCTGGGTCAGCGACCTGCCGGCCAAGGACTGGCTCAACATCAGCGAATGGCTCAGCGGGCACGACCGCCGCGATGAGAGTGGAGCCGTTTATCCCACCGAGAAATTCCGTCAGACTTCCTACAAGATTACACCTGTCTTTGACCCCTACGCCTCAGAGACCGACCTCAGCGAGACGGTCGATGGCTGGTTCGTGGCTACCATGCCCGACCTCAACCACCGCAACCCGCACCTGATGACTTACCTCATCCAGAACTCCATCTGGTGGATTGAGACGGCCGGCATCGACGGCATACGCATGGACACCTACCCCTACGCCGACAAAGACGGCATGGCACGTTGGATGCAGCGCCTCAACGAGGAATATCCTAACTTCAACGTCGTGGGCGAGACATGGGTGACGGAGCCCGCCTACACCGCCGCCTGGCAGAAAGATTCGCCGTTGATTGGGTATAACTCCAACCTGAAGACGGTCATGGACTTCAGCTTCTTCGACCGCCTGGCCAAGGCCAAGAACGAGCAGACCGATGCCTGGTGGGACGGCTACAATCGCATCTACGGCAGCCTGCTCTACGACTTCCTCTACGAAGACCCCTCGCACGTCATGGCTTTCGTCGACAACCACGACACCGACCGTTTCCTCGGCACCGCTCAGGGACCCTATAAGGTAGAGAAGCTCAAGCAAGCACTGGCCCTGTTGCTGACGCTGCCTCGCATACCGCAGATCTACTATGGCACGGAGATTTTGATGGATGGCACGAAGGAGGTCACCGACGGCTACGTCCGCTGCGACTTCCCCGGCGGCTTCCCCGGCGACTCTCAAGACGCCTTCACCGCTGCCGGCCGCACGCCTGAGCAGCAAGAGATGTTCAAGTGGCTGAGCCAGCTTCTGCATTGGCGCCAGGGCAACGAGACCATCATACGCGGTTATACCACTCAGTTCATACCCTGGAAGGGCGTTTACGTAGTGGCCCGCCGTTGGCATCGCAACACCGTCATCACCATTGTCAATGGCACCGATCAGCCAGCCACGCTCGAGGTGGCACGCTTCGCCGAGCTGCTCGACGTGGAACAGACTGCCACGAGCACTCAGGCCGTTGACGTCCCCACGGGCCGCACGTTCGACCTCTCGGCTGACGTGTCGCTGGCGCCCCGCGAGGCTCTTGTGCTTGAACTGCAGTGAAGAAGTCCCTCCTTAAGTGGGCTCAATTACATAAAAAATGTGGCTTTTGGCAAAAAAAAACTATAATCTCTAATCCCTAATACCTAATCTTTTATTAACTTTGCCGCGAATTTAGGCTCTTAGGGCCTGATTCGCGGTTTGTTGTATCAATATTCTGCTACAAATAATCAATAACCAACATTAAATAAACCCTTTTGCAATGAGCAAACAAACAGAAAAGATTCAGGAGCTCATAGAGCTCCGCGCCAAGGCCCGTCTGGGTGGCGGCGAGAAAGCCATCGACAAGCAGCATGAGCGCGGCAAATATACCGCCCGCGAGCGCATCGCCATGCTCTTGGACGAAGGCAGTTTCGAAGAGATGGACATGTTCGTCACGCACCGCTGCCACAACTTCGGCATGGAGAAGAAACAGTACATGGGCGACGGCGTCGTCACCGGCTACGGCACTGTCGCCGGCCGTCTGGTCTACGTCTTCGCTCAGGACTTCACCGTCAATGCCGGCTCGCTCTCCGAGACCATGGCGCTGAAGATCTGCAAGGTGATGGACGCTGCCATGAAGGTAGGTGCGCCCGTCATCGGCCTCAACGACTCGGGCGGTGCCCGCATCCAGGAAGGCATCAATGCTCTGGCTGGCTACAGCGAGATATTCGAGCGTAACATCCTCGCCAGCGGCGTGATTCCCCAGATAAGCGGCATCTTCGGCCCTTGCGCCGGCGGCGCTGTCTATAGCCCCGCGCTGACCGACTTCACGCTGATGATGGAAGGCACATCATATATGTTCCTCACAGGTCCCGCCGTTGTCAAAACCGTCCTGGGCGAGGTCGTCACTCAGGAAGAGCTCGGCGGTGCAAGCGTACACAGCACGAAGAGCGGTGTCACTCATTTCACAGCCAAGACCGAAGAGGAAGCTATGGCTATGATTAAGCAACTCCTGAGCTACATTCCCCAGAACAATCTCGAGAAGACTCCCCGCGTGGAGTGCGCCGATCCCATCGACCGCAAGGACGACTACCTCAACGAGATTATACCTGACAACCCCAACATGCCGTATGACATGTATGAGGTCATCGCTTCCATCGTCGACAACGGCGAGTTCTTTGAGGTACAGCCCAACTACGCCAAGAATATCATCGTAGGCTTCGCCCGCTTCAACGGCGAGAGCGTAGGCATCGTGGCCAACCAGCCCAAGCAGCTGGCCGGCGTGCTCGACTGCAACGCTTCGCGTAAGGGCGCCCGATTTGTCCGCTTCTGCGATGCCTTCAACATTCCGCTCGTGACGCTTGTCGACGTCCCTGGCTTCCTGCCCGGTACAGGTCAGGAGTACAACGCCGTCATCCTGCATGGTGCCAAACTGCTCTACGCCTTCGGCGAGTGCACAGTGCCCAAGGTGACCGTCACGCTGCGCAAGTCATACGGCGGCTCGCACATCGTCATGAGCTGTAAGCAGCTCCGTGGCGACATGAACTACGCCTGGCCATCAGCCGAGATTGCCGTCATGGGCGCTGCTGGTGCCGCTGCCGTCCTCTATGCCAAGGAAGCCAAGGCCATCAAGGAAGAGAAAGGCCCCGAAGCAGCCAAGGAGTTCATCGCCGAGAAGGAGGCCGAGTACACCAAGCTCTTCGCCAATCCCTACAACGCCGCCAAGTACGGCTACATCGACGATGTCATAGAGCCCCGCAACACCCGCTTCCGCATCATCCGCGCACTCGACCAGCTGGCCGACAAGCGCATGACCAACCCCGCCAAGAAGCACGGTAATATTCCTCTTTAAAGTAAACAAGTAGCAAGTTGACGAGTTGCTCTACTCGTCAACTTGTCAACTTCAAAACTCGTCAACCACAATATGATTACTACATTATCAACCGATTGGGGCCTGGCATGGGGCATGGCAGGCATCAGCGTGGGCGTCGTCTTCACGATTCTCTTGCTGCTGGTGGGCGTGCTCTACGTCTTCAACATCGTGGCTGCAGGCAAAGAGGCTAAGGCCTCTGAAGCAGCCAAACCTAAGGTGCTGACGGGTGCCGAGTACGTCAAGTCGAAACAGGCCGATATCGCCTCGGCATCAGACCTCGACAAGGTGGCTCTCGCTACGGCCGTCTACCTCTACACCGCCAACCAGCACGACGAGGAGAGCGGTTTGCTCACCATCCACCACACCGATCACACTGCTTGGCATGCCGAGCTGAATAGACACCTGTAAAATTTATAGTTGATGAGTTCTTCGCAGAGCAGAGCGAGCAGACAAGTAGACTAGTTGATAGCTTGTCGATAAGTCATACTCTGAAACATCGGAAGCAACTCGCCAACTAATAACTTGTTAACAAAAAAAGCAATGAAAGAATTCAAGTTTAAGATAGACGGCAAAGACTACCAGGCACAGGTAGCTGAGCAGGACAATGGCGTCCTGGCCGTCACGCTCAACGGCAACACCTATGCCGTAGAGGTTCCCACGCTGGCACACCACGCCGCCAAGCCCGTCGTTCATCACGCTGCCGCTCCCGCCGCAGCCGCTTCTCACGCAGCTCCCGCAGCCGCTTCCGCCGCAGGTAGCGTTACGGCTCCCCTGCCCGGCACCATCAAGCAGATTCTCGTCAGCGATGGCCAGAAGGTGAAGAAGGGCGAGACAATCATCACTATGGAAGCCATGAAGATGGAGAATGCCATCACGGCCGAGGCCGACGGCACCGTCGTGAAGGTCCGCACTACCGTTGGTGCCAGCGTCAACCAGGGCGACGTCCTCGTGGATTTCGCCGCTGAGGCTGCTCCTGCTGCTGCTCCCGCTCCTGCTGCCGCTCCGGCTCCTGCTGCTAAGCCTGCTGCTGCCCCCGCAGCCGCTGCAGCCGCTCCCGCCG
The DNA here is from genome assembly GCA_905235285.1 of uncultured Bacteroidaceae bacterium. GTDB lineage: Bacteria > Bacteroidota > Bacteroidia > Bacteroidales > Bacteroidaceae > Physcousia. Next base: position 1,739 of record CAJOLI010000056.1, on the reverse strand, counting down.
CCCCTGGCGCCAAGAACGTCGAGGCTCCCCTGCCCGGCACCATCAAGCAGGTCTGCGTCAGCGTAGGTCAAGAAGTGGCTGCCGGCGAGACTGTCGTCGTCATGGAAGCCATGAAGATGGAGAATAACATCACAGCCGAATTTGCCGGCAAAGTCACAGCCGTTAAGGTCGCTGTGGGCGATCAGGTCCAGAGCGGACAGGCACTGGTGGAGCTCGCATAAAGATTGGAATCTGAAATATTGAAAAACTGAAAAGATGAAACAATATCTCAAGTATTTAGGTCTTCTCGCAGTGGCGCTGATGATTCCCACGATGGTTTCAGCCCAGGACTTCTCATTCAGCGAAGCCATGAGCAAGTTCTTCGGCGAGATGGGCTTCACCAGCTTCTTCATCGGTGAAGGCTGGAAGAATGCAGTGATGATCTGCATCGCCTGTTTCCTCCTCTACCTCGCCATAAAGAAGGAGTACGAGCCGCTGTTGCTGTTGCCCATCGCCTTCGGCATGCTTTTGTCAAATATTCCCGCTGCAGGCCTCTTCCACACCTCTATGTGGAACGATGAGTTTCTGAATCCTGACAGCCCCTTCTTCCACAGCTATCGTCATGTGATGGCTGAGGGCGGTCTGCTCGATGTCCTCTACATCGGCGTCAAGGCTGGCGTCTATCCCTGCCTCATCTTCCTCGGCGTAGGTGCGATGACAGACTTCGGTCCCCTGATTGCTAATCCCAAGAGCTTGCTGCTCGGTGCTGCCGCGCAGCTCGGTATCTTCGCAACGTTCCTTGTTACGCAGATGGATGTCTTCGGCTTCAATCCTGCTGAGGCTGCTTCCATCGGTATCATCGGTGGTGCCGACGGTCCTACCGCCATCTTCCTCACCTCGAAGCTGGCTCCCCACCTCCTCGGTCCTATCGCCGTGGCAGCCTACTCCTACATGGCCCTCGTGCCCGTCATCCAGCCGCCTATCATGCGTGCCCTGACGACCGAGAAGGAACGCAAGATCCGTATGTCCCAGCTCCGCACCGTCTCGAAGAAGGAGAAGATCATCTTCCCCATCATCGTGGCTATCATCGTCAGCTTGATCCTCCCGAGTGCTGCCACCCTTATTGGCTGCCTCATGCTGGGTAACCTGATGAAGGAGAGCGGCGTCGTAGAGCGTCTGTCCAAGGCTGCTCAGAACGAGCTGAACAACATCGTCGTCATCTTCCTCGGTACCACCGTTGGTGCTACCGCTACGGCTGAGGCCTTCCTGAACTTCCGCACGATCTCCATCCTCTGCGTCGGCATCGTCGCTTTCGGTGTCGGTACAGCAGGCGGAGTGCTGCTGGCCAAGTTCATGAACCTCTTCCTCAAGGAGAAGATTAACCCGCTCATCGGCTCGGCTGGTGTCAGTGCCGTGCCTATGGCTGCCCGCGTCTCGCAGACTGAAGGTGCCAAGGCCGACCCGCGCAACTTCCTGCTCATGCACGCCATGGGCCCGAACGTGGCCGGTGTCATCGGCAGTGCCGTGGCTGCGGGCATCCTGCTCAGCTTCCTCGGATAAGGATAATCCTAAACGAATATAAAAAATGGGCTGTGTCGAATCATACGACACAGCCCATTTTCTCTTTCCTTCAATTCGTTGAATAATAGCGCTACTACGACATCGCAGCCTCTTTCTGTTATCTGACGATAAACCAGGGGTTGTGCAGGTCCTCCTTGTTGTAGCGCAGCGGTTCGCCCGTCAGTGCGTCAACGACGATG
>CAJOLI010000055.1 GCA_905235285.1 uncultured Bacteroidaceae bacterium | reverse complement strand
TCCCAACATTATACCTCTGAGTAACAAAATACGTCTTGTGGTCGTTGCGGTTATAGAGCGAGGACAAACGCGTCGGGATGTCACGGCTGCTGAAACGACGGCTGAAACTCTCAGGATCACGGATATACCCATCATCCGCGATGCCGCCATTCTCCGACATCTTCATATGCTCCCAAGAGCCTACAGCATGAATCTCATAACGCTCACCCTGATGGTAGCCAAACACCGTACCGCCAAACTCCGAATTTGCCTGATCGTTATAGTAGCCACGACCATACAGATAGTCTAGCTTGAAACCAAGCCCTGTCTCCTTGTTCACGTTCGACGCAAAATACGCACGGAAACGATCCTGACCGTTCTGCTTCGTGCCACTCTTGTGGTACTGCAAGTTCGTAACAGGGCTCTTCGTGTTCGTGAACAGCAGGTTCTCAGGAGTCGTGTGGAAATAATCATAACCGTCAATGAAAACCAAGTCCGTCGCAATAGGACGGTCAAGGTAATTCACAGCATAACGCGGAGAACCAAGGTTACCAAGTATCATATAACCTCCACTAAGACCGTCCGTCGCATTCCAGTTCTGGAAACCGTGAGACAACGTGTCATTATACGCCTGAGGGATAATATATCCTAAACGACAGTCTATACGCCATTGATGATAGTCCGTCGGGACACTCGTCTCTACCTTGGACGTGTCACGGCCCCAAGTGCTGCCACCATGAGAGCTCGAACCTTTACGACCAATGCCGTTTACTCCAGACAGACCTGAGGCGCCAAAACCTTCGCTGCCAAAAGATTCCAGATCATCTTGAGCTCCTGACAACAACGGCATACATAACATACATAGCAGCACACTCATTCGGCGCGCTGCAACTTCTATACTATGGGATACTCTGGCTGTGATTGGCATAACGAACGCATTATTGCTCGCAAAGTTACTCACATTTTTCGAAGACTGAAAGAAATGTCTGCCTTTTTACAATAATTTAACGGCTTATTAATCCCGTGACGCATATATAAAAGCTTCGAATTACAATGGGTCAAATGATTGGAACCCGAAATAGAAAAAGCCCCCTTTTTATTAAACGCACGTGAGTTCGGTATAAGAAATATGCCTGGGAAATTACAGGAGTGCGAATTAGTTTGTACCTTCGCAGCTGCGAAACAACGAGTTACGGGCAATCTCTTTGCGAGGCTTCTTGAATACAATCTACTGCCAATGAAACCAGAACATTGAAATCTTTGGCAAAAACATATTAGTTGCATAGAGCTAATCCCCTGCTTGCGTTGGATTAAGGAGCCAATAGTTTGGGGTGTCTCACCTAGGTGGGACACCTAAAACTATTGGTTGCATTCGCCATTTCAACCGGTTGTGTTGAGAGCTTCAACCGGTTGTGTTGAATGCTTCGGCCAGTTGTATTCGCCAAATAAACATTCAAAACAGCATAAAATAGCATTCAAAACAGCATAAAATAGCATCTAAAACAGTATAAAATAGCATCCAAAAGGCATAAAAAGACGTCCAAAACGGCATGAAATGCCCGTTTTTTCACCTAAAAACGCCTATTTAGAGTCGTTTTTCACCTTATTTTCGGCATTTAAATTGCATTTTTCACTTAGTCATCACATTGGTAATCAGCTACTTATACCACTTTTAGTGAAAAATGAAATTTAAAACTCCTCACGCGCGCGCGAGAGACACATGATTGCTTACCCCGTTGTGATACTGCGGCGCACCCAACAGAGGATACCGCTCAGCCATACCAACACGACCGATGGGACTTGGCATAATTTATTCCAATGGCAACTCACGCCGGAGGAGTGCAATGATCGCAAACCACAGGAAAGCAGAAAGGTCACGCAACCCCTCTTCGGAAAGCTCTTTGCCGACAAATGATATATCAGTCAGGATTTACAACTTTGCAAGCAATCTCTTTGTAAGTCTCATTGCATACGACCTACCGCTAAAGAAACCGGGAACGAATATTGAAATCATTGACAAAAGATGATTAATAGCATAGAGCTTATGCCGAATTCACGTTAAACCCAAATCGATTCATTGAATTCATGTCGGTGCGCTATTTGTTTTGAGCAGATTTTCGTTATCTGTAAGGGAGCAATACGGGCATTGTGACCGCGCAGATGTCGGAAAGATGCCAAAAGAAATAGGCCAACAACGTGGATAGAAGCATAAGAAGCATAGATTAAAGCCATCTTTGGTCTAATGACCGATTTGGGTGAAACGCAATTCTGCGTTATTGAAGAAAAGGCCACCTGCGCCTTCGAAAATGTTGTGTCTGACCTTCTAGTATAATGTACAAATCCGCCTCAGGCTGCTGTAGCGCCGAAGGCGGATATGTTTTGTTTAGCGGCTTTCGTTTTTCAGAATCTCAAATCTCAAATCTCAAATCAATAATCCCTAATCTCACCGCCTCCCCAGAGGAGGAAGTCGCGGTGGCGCGGCAAGCCGCGGGTTTATCCTGAAAGCCTGTTGAGTATAGGCGATTAGCGTTTCTCCAAAAGCTCCATGCCTTTGCGAAGGGCTGCTTCATTAGCTGGGATTAAGTGGTGATGCCGCTCGGGCAGAGTCTTACGGAGAGCCTTTAGCACGTCGTCGATGTCCACTACAGGTACGACTTTCAGAAGCGCTCCAAGCACAATCATATTAAAGCCCTTTGCGTTGCCCATCTCTGCCGCAGCATCCATGGCGTTAATCTCATAGACGGTGATGTCGGTACGCGTAGGAGGCTCTGATATTCCATATCCGTCATATATCAAGCGTCCACCTGGCTTCACGCTTTGCTCGAACTTAGCAAGCGATGGCTGATTCAGGATGATGGCCGTATCGTAGTTGCTCACGATGGGCGATGAAATACGCTCATCGGAGATTATGACGGTGACGTTGGCTGTGCCGCCACGCTGTTCCGGGCCGTAGGCTGGCATCCAAGAGACTTCCTTGCCTTCCATCAGCGCGCTGTAGGCCAAAATCTTGCCCATAGAGAGGACGCCCTGACCGCCAAAACCTGAAATAATAATTTCTTCTGTCATAGTTGTGAATCTCCTGTCTTCTGTTGTCAATCTTCAATCTTTTTCAAATCGCCGACATGGTAGAAGTCGAACATATGCTCTTCCATCCATTTGTTGGCTTCGACGGGTGTCTTCTTCCACCCCGAGGAGCAGGTAGACACTATCTCAACAAGCGAGGAGCCACGGCCGTTCATGCTGTTCTCAAAAGCTTGGCGGATGGCGCGCTTTGCCTTGCGGATGGCTGCTACGGAGTGAACGCTCTGGCGGGTGACGTAGCACGTGCCTTCGAGTTGAGCTGCCAGCTCCGTAATCTTCAATGGGTAGCCGTGAAGGTCTGCTTGACGTCCGTACGGACATGTCGCCGTCTTCATGCCCATTAGGGTTGTCGGGGCCATCTGACCGCCCGTCATCCCATAGATGGCGTTGTTGATGAAGATAATGGCTATGTTCTCGCCGCGGTTCAAGGCATGGATTGTCTCTGCCGTGCCTATACATGCGAGGTCGCCGTCGCCCTGATACGTAAAGACAAGACGATCGGGCCACAGGCGTTTGATTGCCGTGGCAATGGCGGGCGCGCGGCCATGGGCTGCTTCCTGCCAGTCGATGTCAATATATTTGTATGCGAACACTGCACATCCTACGGGAGAGACGCCTACGGCCTTGTCCTCAAGGCCCATCTCCTCAATCACTTCGGCTATGAGCTTGTGAACTACGCCATGCGAACAGCCCGGACAGTAGTGCATGTCTGTGTCGTTGAGCAGCTTTGGCTTCTGATAGACAATATTCTGAGCCTGCTTGATATTATCCATAATAGTTGTTTTTTCTTGTCAGAACATGAAACGAATAAAGAACTCGACTATTTTTGCAAGCATACCCACACCGATGATAGCGAGGCCAACGAGATGGTGGGCTGGGAAGGCAAAATATACAAGTAAGCCTATGAGAGCCAGCAACATGAATATGGCGTTCAGCGCAGCTCGCACACTGTCTCTGTTCTTCATTGTCTCTTAAATTTTGAAATCTTTACGTAATGTCTCTATTAACTCGTCGGGGGTGGGAACGATGCCGCCCATCTTGCCGAAATGAGTCACGGGAACAAGGCCGTTTACAGCCAGACGGACATCGTCAATCATTTGACCGGCGTTGATTTCGAACGTCAGAATACCCTTCACTTGAGCCGACAGCGATTTGATGCGCTCTGTCGGGAAAGGCCACAAGGTTATAGGACGTAACAGGCCAACCTTGATGCCTTGTTTGCGCAGGTCGCTGATGGCCTTCTGCGCTATGCGGGCAGCCGAGCCGAAAGCCACAATCAGGTATTCGGCATCAGCGGTCTCCTGCTCCTCGTATCTCACTTCCGTAGCACGTATCTTAGCATATTTTTCCTGCAGATGCAGGTTGTGCTTCTCCATAGCCTCAGGGCGCAATTCGAGCGACGTAATTACGTTGATGTCGCGGTCGGAAGTATGTCCGGTTGTTGCCCACGGGCATTCCTTCCGAACCTCTTCTTCTGTCCTTCGTGGCTTCTGCTGCGGCAGCACAACCTTCTCCATGACTTGACCAACGACGCCGTCAGAGAGAATCATGGCTGGAGTACGATACTTGAACGCGAGCTCAAAGGCAAGGTCCACGAAATCAGCCATTTCCTGTACCGAGGATGGCGCCAGCACAATCACGTTGTAATCCCCGTTGCCTCCTCCGCGCGTCGCTTGGTAATAGTCGCCTTGAGAGGGCTGGATAGTGCCAAGGCCGGGGCCGCCGCGTTGCACATTGACAATCAGACCGGGAATCTCAGCGCCCGCCATGTATGTGATACCTTCCTGCATCAGGGCTACTCCAGGGCTTGACGAAGACGTCATGACGCGTTTGCCAGAGGCACCGCCGCCGTAAATCATATTGATGCTCGCCACTTCACTCTCAGCTTGAAGCACGACCATCCCTGTTGTCTCCCAAGGCTTCTCAACGGCCAAGGTCTCAAGTATCTCGCTCTGAGGCGTGATGGGATATCCGAAGTAGCCGTCGCAGCCGCAACGGATGGCGGCAAGCGCTATGGCCTCATTGCCTTTCAGCAACTTTATCTCTTGTCCTGAATCCTTCATTATCCTATATTTATTAGTCTTCTATTCTTTAAACGTTAACCGTTAATCCTTGACCCGATAGACCGTGATGCAGCCATCCGGGCAAACGATGGCACACGAAGAGCAACCCGTGCAACGCTCGCTGTCGGTCTGCCGAACATACGGATAACCACGGTGGTTGACTTTACGTGAAGCCAGTTCCAGAAGGTCGAACGGGCAGGCAACGACGCATAGTTCACAACCCTTGCAGCGCTCGGTGTTGACTTCAATTTCGCCTCTCATTTTAGCCATATTCTTTATTTTTATGGATTATAATAGTCCTTACAATAGAAATTCATGATTTCCGTTAGCATCTCACGGGCAGGACCTGCTGGTGATGCGGGGTCGTGAGCAAGAGCCGCGTCATACATATTCATCGCCTCAGCCCAGCGCTGCTCTCGACGGAAGGCGTTGCCGCGTTCATAGAGCTCTTCTGCTAAGTCGTGTGATGAGGTTTTGTCAGAAATCATGTTGCAAAAATATGAATTTATTTTCTAACGACACGGCTTCTGCGTCAAACTTTAGTTTCTGGCGCAGGATTATTAATTTAAATCAAGCCGATAAGCTGCTTTCCAAATCCTTTTCTTGAACGATTCACCCAAAACGACTCATCCACTGACGCATGCGAATCAACCCCTCGTCACCGAAACGGCGCAAGCTCTCAAGTACTTGTTCGTCAGTGCGCACACGCTCGAGATGGCTCTTGGAGAAGAACTTATCGGCATAGCAGATAATCTGTTCTTCAATGGTCTCTGGGGAGAAGTCGGCGATTGGTAAGGGTAATTCTTGCTCTAGGATTACTTCGGCTGTGAGACCCGTGCCAGTGTGGCGTTCTGCCACGCGGGCGTGTCGCGGTAAGCCCTCTTCCCGAAGCATCTGAGCGCCGAGTAAGCCGTGACGGATGTAGGGCTCGTTTCCGTAACACTCTATGCCCGGAGCGTCACACAGGCAAATGCCTATGTCGTGCAACATCGCGGCCTCGTAGAGAAACTCCTCATCGGCGGCGAGTTCAGGGTGCTTACGAGCAACGGTTAGAGCGCGCTCGGCCACGCTTTGACTGTGTCGCACAAGTATCTGGCGCAGTGGAAGGTTGTCTGAATAGTATTTGTCGATTATCTTGTTAACCATTTTCGGCCTTCTTTTATCATGATGCCAATGCTGTTTCCGCTCCACATACGGCCTCCGAGATCATAGGCAAGGGTGTCATGAATCTGGGCTGGAGGCTGGGATATGCCAGTCGGAGCAGGTGTCTCAAACTCGAGAGTGTGGCGTATTGTCCACGGGCTGCGTAGCAGGAAATGGTATCGCGTGGCATACTGTAGATGGCTGAAGCGCACGTCCATCGTCTGACTCTTGCCAGGTGGCAGGTCAATGATTGCGAAATGGCGGATGTCTTCATTTTCGTTGCCTTCGGCATACAGACAGTAGAGGATGATGGAACTGCCATAAATGTCGGAGCTTGCATTGTTGACGTCAACAGTGAAATGAGCGGTAAGGGTGGCTTCGGGGGAGTCGCTTGCGGTGTTTTCAAGCTCTAATGTAATATTGTTCCATTCCAGGGCCGCTTCCTTGCCCACAGCTACGCTGACGGGGGTGGAGTAGGGAATCGTTACGTCGTCGTGCGAGATGCCGAGTATCCGTTGGCCTTCTCTGTGGAACATGAGATATATTCGTTGTGTAGCTCGGCCTCCAGCTGGTACGTTGATGGCCGAGAGACCCACGTAGTCAGCCTGCTCAAACAGGGCAGTGTCGGTTGGCAGATTGGTGAAGACCTCGTAGGTGTATGTGACATCAGCTTCGCCGTGGTTCTCGAATGTGATGTCGGCAGGCGTATAGCCTTGAGTGTCGGGCTCTCGCAGCAGCTCCAACTTTGTCAGTTCTACTCCGAGGTTATCTATCTCTAGCGAGTCGGCATCAAGTGGCTGGGCTTCAGCAGAGGGATGCATGAAGAGCGCTCCCTGGTTGCAGAAGAATCCATAGGCTATACTGTTTGGAATAATGTCGTATTGCTCCCAAGGGCATAGCCAGTCGAGATCGAACCATCCATCGTAGTATCCGTCGTAAGCCCAATTGATATGGTAATAGCCCTGTTCATCGATACCGTCGATGTTGAAGGCATGACCTTTCATCTCCATGTTATGGCCAACGTATGCTATGGGGCGTCCTTGCTCCAGTTCGTGCTGGATGAGGGCGTGCCAACGGGCTGGCGAATATAGTATGCGGTCGTGCCATCGCACCATGCCGTAGCCGAAAGCCCGCTTGAGTGGTTCAACGGCATCGCAAGTGTTTGCACCAGACGAACCTGGCGTGTAGTGCATCTTTACAGTCATGCCAGCTGCCAGCATTGGCAACGCTACAGCCTCCCCCTGCTTGTCAGTCCAGCCATTTCGGTAGTCAGTAAGGTGGTTGTCCCAGTCGAAACGGGTGCCTGGTGGCAGGTCATCGATAGTGTAGTTATCAGTGCTCCAGCCCTTGAGCGTATCCACCAGTTCATCGGGGTAGCGATAGTAGGCAAGGATTTGCTCGATGCTGGTGGCAACACAGCCCGCCAGGCATCGTTCTTCGGATACTTGTCCGCTGGCATAGCAATAGTAGGGCGCAAAGAGATTGTAGGGCGCTCCCTGCCCGGAAATACTCTTTAGCAGAGGCTCTATACGCTTGCGCGGCGCACGAACCTTGAGGCGTCGTTGACGTTGCGCCGGAGGGGCTGGTCGACGTGCCGCGGGCGTCGCCGACAGACTAGTCTGCCGCTCTCCAAGCAGCGCCTTAAGAGCTTCCGGCATCTGCTGTCCAACAAAAACGTCATGCCCTACAAGTGTCCCTCCACAGCGAAGGTCTACCTGCGCTGCGGCTGTGAGACAACTTGCTGTCAACACTAATGATATGAGCAGTTTACGTGGCATTTGCTGAAGCGTTAGTCAAAACTTATGAACTTGCGGCCAGCTTCGGTAAGACACGGAGCAACTACACTGAAAGGCAACGTCACCATCGGTCTTCCAAACGCGTAGGCTGCAATCTCGTATTCCTGATAGATGAATACGATGCCGTCGCTCGTAATCCATGGGTCAGTAGCGGGCAGGGGTAGTCCGAATTCCAATTCGTTCTCTTGAGTGTCGGGGTCATCGAAGAGCAAGAGCATCTCAAAGAGGGCTGAATCGGTGCAGATGGGTTCTTCTGCGCCTTGGTTGAAATATGCCATGAGTCCGTTTTTGAGTAGCTGTATGAGTTCTGCCCGTTTGGAGGAGTCGAAAAGGTTCCAATTGAAGGTTGCACCGTCAGAAGTTCTGAAGGTCAAGCCTTTGTGATATTGGGCGCCATGGGCTCCGCCGGTATAGACGTCGTGCTCGAGCGTGTAGGTTATGTACTCAGGCCTGTTCTCTACAAGCTCAATGGCAAGGTCGTTGGCCATAAAACCCTCAAAGCCATCCTCGGCAAACTCCTTGAGGTCGGCCGTCATTCTCTGCAGACCTTTGTGACCGTAGGTATCTACTACGTTTTCGGCAAAGGTGGTATGCTCGTCGCCGACAGCGAATGCGCTGTCAATCTTCACGCCTATGTAGTCGGGGTAGCAACGACTCCGCACCTCGCAACAGAGCCATTCCAGAGCAGCTTGTGCAACGTGGCTGGAGTCGTCCTCGGCGGGAAAATCTACTCTTATGTTCTGATAGGCTATGGCGTCATTAATCTTTACACTGTCGCTGAACTCCGCTGTGCAGAATGCTTTTGATGCTATGGAATCCTCTAGCGCGTCGGAGTCAGTAGCAGGGCTGCGCCAGTCACAAGCTGAAACACCCAGAGCACAGGCGAGGATTGCCAGGATATACGTGTTGTGGCGGAAAGAGTTGACGGTCATAAGGTGAAATCGTTAGTTATAACATTATTATTATTATACACGCGCACGCGCGATGATGTCGAAACACTCTCGGCATTTGTCAGTCACGTACTGCCAATCCTTGGCGGCCACTTTGTCCTTCGGGAAGAGCTTTGAGCCCATGCCAACACAGTAAACTCCGGCTTTGAACCAGGCGCGTAGGTTTTCCTCTTCTGGGGCAACACCGCCGGTTACCATTATCTTCGACCAGGGCATAGGAGCCATGAGCCCTTTCACCATGTTCGGGCCATATACATCGCCAGGGAAGAGTTTGGTGAGATCGCAGCCCAGTTCCTGTGCCTTGCCTATCTCGCTAACGCTGCCGCAGCCTGGACAGTAAGGTACAAGTCGGCGGTTGCAGACAGGCGCAATGTCGGGGTTGAAGAGCGGACCTACGACGAAGCAGGCTCCCAACTGCAGGTACATCGCAGCCGTGGAAGCATCAACGACGGAGCCTATTCCGAGTGCTAGCTCGGGGCACTCTTTAGCGGCAAATTTGACACATTCGGCGAAAACCTCCTGAGCGAAGTCGCCACGGTTAGTGAACTCGAAAGCGCGCACCCCGCCCTCGTAACAAGCCTTGATGACTTGCATAGCCACCTCAGCATCTTTGTGGTAGAACACAGGCACCATCGGCGCCTCCTTGATTTTGGCCAGCACGGCCTGCTTGTCGAAACGAGCCATCTTTTGAAATTACTATTATTTTTGAATGTGCAATTGCAAGTTAATATCTCGGCGTATTTATCTCTGAACGCGGCCGTTGGCATTACCCCCTGCGAGGGCTTCCACTTCTTCTACGCTGACAAGGTTGAAGTCACCATTAATAGTATGCTTCAGAGCGCTGGCGGCGACTGCAAACTCAAGAGCCTCGCCTTGTGTGGCCTTGGTGAGCAGGCCGTGGATAAGGCCTCCTGAGAAGCTGTCGCCACCGCCTACGCGATCGATGATGGGGTTGATGTCGTAGCGCTTCGACTGGTAGAACTCCTTGCCATCGAAAATAAGAGCTTTCCATCCGTTGTGTGTCGCCGAGAAGCTCTCGCGGAGTGTCGAGACGACATATCGGAATCCAAACTCGTCGCGCATCTGTCTGAAAATGCCTTCGTAGCCAGCAGCGTCTGTCTTGCCGCCTTCAACATCGGCGTCGGGCTTGAAGCCCAGGCAGAGTTCTGCATCCTCCTCGTTGCCTATGCAGACGTCGACGTATTTCATCAGCGGGCGCATGATGGATATGGCCTTCTCGCTGGTCCAGAGTTTTTTTCGGAAATTCAGGTCGACACTGACGGTGACGCCGTGGCGTTTTGCCGCTTCGCAGGCGAGGCGTGTCAGTTCAGCGGCCTTGTCGCTGATGGCAGGTGTGATGCCGCTCCAGTGGAACCAGTCGGCACCATCCATGATACGGTCGAAGTCAAAGTCTGAAGGGGCGGCTTCGGCAATGGCACTATGGGCGCGGTCGTATATCACTTTCGAGGGGCGCATAGAGGCACCTGTCTCGGCATAGTATAGCCCTATTCGCTCGCCGCCGCGAGCTATGTGGCAGGTGTTGACGCCGTAGCGTCGCATGGCGTTGACTGCAATCTGCCCTATTTCGTGTTTTGGCAGTTTAGTCACGAAGAGTGCGTCATGCCCGTAGTTGGCCAGGGATATAGCTACGTTAGCTTCTCCGCCGCCTGGGATGATACGGAAGGTGTCGGTCTGGATGAAGCGGTCGTTGCCGTTGGGCGAGAGGCGAAGCATGAGTTCGCCTAAAGTAACAATCTTTGACATGATGGTATTTACGATTAGATATTCTTACTTGTTACGGTTTAGCATTTCTTGCTTGCAAAGCTACGTAAAATAATTGTTTTTTTGTGTGTAAAAGGCAAACTTTTATATAAATCTTCAGCTTTTTGAATAAAACAGCGGCCAGGACTTATCACTTTGAAAGAAAAGATGTACTTTTGCACAATAATGAATACAAAAGGCCTGATAGCACTGAGTCCCCTGCTCGTATTCCTTTCGGTGTACCTTGGCGGCAGTCTGTGGGCGCACGATTTCTACAGCGTGCCCATAAGTGTGGCCTTTCTCGTTGCCAGCATTTATGGCATCGCCATAACGCACGGCACGCCTCTACGCGAGCGCTTGCACATCTTCTCGGGTGGCGCCGGACACCCCGACATCATGATTATGCTCTGGATATTTATTCTTGCTGGAGCGTTCGCCGCCTCGGCGCGTGCCATGGGTGCCATTGACGCCACTGTCGACCTGACGCTCCAGTTGCTGCCCGGCAAGCTCATTCTGGCAGGTCTATTCCTCGCAGCCTGCTTTATCTCTATGAGTATCGGCACCAGCGTGGGCACTATTGTAGCCCTTGTGCCTATAGCTTCTGGCATCGCCGGAGCCACCGGCCTAAGCGTGCCTTTCGTCGCTGGCATCGTTGTGGGCGGTGCTTTCTTCGGCGATAACCTCAGTTTCATCTCCGACACTACTATTATGGCCACGCGCACGCAGGGATGCCGCATGAGCGACAAGTTCCGAATGAATATCAGCATCGTGATGCCGGCGGCGCTGCTCGTCATGGTGATATACATGGTCATGGGCACTCATGTGCAAGCTCCTGCTGAGGTCCACGAGGTTAATATGCTCAAAGTGTTGCCTTACGTCGTCATACTGGTCACAGCTATTGCCGGTGTCGATGTCATGGTGGTGCTGGTCGTGGGTTTGCTGCTGAGTGGCATCATCGGTATTTGCTATGGCAGCTATGATTTGTTGGGCTGGATGGGAGCTATGGGCGAGGGTATCCTCGGGATGAGCGAGCTAATAATAGTATCCATGTTGGCTGGCGGATTGATGGCGCTTATCCGCTACGGTGGCGGCATTGATTTTGTCATTGGCGCTCTGACGCGCCGCGTGCGAGGGCGCCGTGGTGCTGAGCTCACAATAGGGGGCCTTGTCATGTTCGCCGATTTCTGCACGGCCAACAACACAGTGGCCATCCTCACCGTAGGCCCCATCGCGCGCGATATCGCCGGACGTTTTGGCGTGGACCCGCGCAAGAGTGCCAGCTTGCTCGACACGTTCTCGTGCCTGGCCCAGGCCATCATCCCTTATGGCGCTCAACTGCTCATGGCGGCTTCCTTGGCCTCCGTTTCGCCCGTGGCCATTATCCCATATCTCTATTATCCTTTTAGTATGGGCGTATGTGCTCTCCTTGCGATTTTCGTAAGGTCGGCGGCGACCTCGCGATCTGCATGATGTCGCCACGCCTACGCTGTGGAGTCCAAAGACAATAAATACAATATTCCTGTTTTCAAATTTCATATTTCAATATCAGACAGTGCAACTCCTCACAACCTACTTTCCTGATCTCAGCGAGTTACAGCTTCGGCAGTACTCGGCCCTCGATGAACTCTACCACGACTGGAACGCCAAGATTAACGTTATCTCGCGCAAGGATATCGACAACCTCTACGAGCACCATGTGCTCCACTCGCTGGCCATAGCCAAACTGCTTCGTTTCACTCCCGGAAGCCGCGTCCTGGATTTAGGCACTGGCGGAGGCTTTCCCGGAATCCCCTTAGCCATAATGTTCCCCGACGTACACTTCCATCTGATTGACTCCACGGGTAAAAAAATCCGAGTCTGTGACGCTGTAGTCGAAGGCACAGGCCTCACGAACGTCAGCACTCAGCATGCCAGGGCTGAGGAGGTGCGCTACGCCGAGAAGTTTGACTTCGTAGTCTCGCGAGCCGTGATGCCCCTGGCTGACCTCGTGCGCATAGCACGTCCGCATATCAAGCGTGAGATTCGGAACGCCATGCCCAACGGTGTCATCGCCCTCAAGGGCGGGGAGTTGGAGAGCGAGGCTGCTGCCGTAGGAGGCACTAAGATCATCACCCCCCTTACAGACTTTTTCAGCGAAGAGTATTTCATGACGAAGAAAGTTGTTTGGGTAGGAGTGAGGAAGTGATCTTTGCATAAGAGATTAGGGATTTGAATTTAGTGATTAGAGTTGAGGGATGAATTATGAATTATGAGAAAGTGAACAATGAAAGTAAAGACGTTTCCGTTTAATCCGTTGTCCGAGAACACGTATGTAGTCAGCGATGACGCTGGTATAGCTGCTATCATCGATTGCGGAGCCCTCTACCCGGAGGAATGTCAAGCTCTTGAAGACTATATCTTGGCCGAGCACCTCACCCCGCAGACTCATCTGCTAACGCACGGACATTTCGACCACGCCTTCGGCTCTGCATTCGTCTTTGAGCGTTATGGACTGCGACCTCGCTGCCACAGCGCTGACCAGCCACTGCTCGCCGACCTCGAGGCTCAGATGCGGGGCATGTTCGGGCACGCCTTTCCGTGCGCCTCTGCGCCCGCGAGCGTCCCCCTGTCCGCTGGCGAAGTCATCACTGTTGGGGGCTTGTGCTTCAGCGTTCTTGCCTCGCCTGGCCATACCCCCGGAGGTGTTTGTCTTTACCTCGAAAAGGAGCACACCCTTTTCTCGGGCGACAGTCTCTTTGCCGGAAGCATAGGCCGTACCGATTTCCCAGGTGGTAACCACTGGCAGCTGATACGCTCGTTGCAGACGATGCTTAAGATGCTACCTGATGATGTCACCATTCTGCCAGGACACGGCCCGGCAACTACAATAGCCACCGAGCGGCAGTTTAATCCATACCTGTAAATTCATAATTCATAATTCATAATCTCTATTATCTAATCTAAATTCGTCCCAATAATGGAGAGTTCAGATGTTTTTAAGACTATAGCGGCACCGGCTGAGGGTCAGGTAACGGAGAAGCGTAGCAAGTTCCTGGCATTTGCCTTTCCGGTCACTACCGTCGATGAGATAAAAGAGTTGCTCGATGAGTACCAGAAGAAGTACTATGATGCACGCCACGCCTGCTATGCATATATGCTCGGCCATGAGCGCCTCATCTTCCGCGCCAACGACAACGGCGAGCCCAGTGGTACTGCTGGCAAGCCCATCCTCGGTCAGATTAACTCCAATGTACTGACAGACATCCTCATCATTGTAGTCCGTTATTTTGGAGGCGTGAAGCTCGGCACCAGCGGCCTCATTCAGGCTTATAAAGCTGCTGCCGCAGAAGCCATAGCAGCAGCTACAATCATTGAGAAGACTGTTGACGAGCGACTGACGATCAGTTTCGATTACGTCCTGATGAACTCCGTGATGCGCATCGTAAAAGAAGAAGGGCCAGCCATCGTTGCCCAAACTTTCGACGGCGATTGCATGATGACTCTCTCTATACGTGCCTCGCTGATGCCTCGCCTTCGTCAACGTCTCGAAAAGATTAATGGTGTGAGAACTTTGGACTAAACTCATACGAATTTAAACCCAAACGAATTTAAAAGAACCGCCAAGTCAAATTGACTCGGCGGTTCTTTTGTTAACGTGGCATTATGCATTAACCTATTGTAGCCAAGCCGCCTTCGGATGTTTCTTTGTAGAGCGAGGGGAGGTCGTGACCAGTCTGCTTCATGACGCGAACGACGCGGTCGAAGGAGACGCGGTGCTGGCCGTCGGAGAGTGAGGCGTAAAAATTGGCGTCGAGGGCTCGTGCTGCGGCG
>CAJOLI010000054.1 GCA_905235285.1 uncultured Bacteroidaceae bacterium | reverse complement strand
GCTTACTTTTTGAAAAAAGTATCCGCAATGCCTGTTTATCGGCATTGCGGACGGATATTTGATGCATTTTTAAGTTTTAGCGGACAGCAATAAAAATAAATTTTTTGCGCCGAAAGGACTGCATACTTCAGCCCGCCGGAAGGAACGCTGGCGAAGGAATACAAAAGTGCCCGCCCTGCCACTCGCAGGGCGGGCACTGCATTAAGAGATAATATAATTGTAAAACAACGAAAGAGAAAAAAAGTTTCTTTTAATGGCAGCTGTCGCCATGTTGACTGCATTAAATGTGAACGCGCAGAGCGCCGGTGACTGGAGCTTGTTTAGGCAAGTCAAGCACAAGTAAGAGGCGAGCCCTTTGTTGCAAAGCCCGTACTTTTGCTGTCGTTAATTGATGTACGCCCTGCAAGGGCAAGAGCATTCGTCTTGGAACGCTTTTGTCGTTGCAGGGCGTAGATTGTATTGCCCATGGTAGTCAGGGCTCTACCCTGTGTTGATTGCTGTGGCTCCTGGCAGGCGCTTAAGAAGCGATGCGAGAGCCTGTCAGTTGGCGTAGTCGGAGGTGATGTCGCGGTAGTTGTACTTGCCGCTGGCCTTGTCGCCAATCTCGTAGTAGCGGTCGGAGGAGATTCCTGTGATGTCCACTGTCTGCGCTTCCGATGAGCCTTGACTGAAGATGACGTTCATGGAGTACGTGGGCTCGTCAGCGACGCTGAAGGTGCGGTAGTAGAACTTCTGTCCCTTTACGTCTGTCGTGGCCGTGACCTGCAGGCCGGGCCATGTGTCGTTGACGTAGAGGTTGCCATCCCAGGCGTAGAAGTAGACGGCGCTCCATCCCGGGTCTTTGAGGTAGATGGTGATGTCGCGCTTCTCGACCTTGTCCTCGGCAAACGAAGGTTCAGGCATGGCTTGCCAAGCGCCGGCAAGGCCGTCCTCAAGCCAGTAGCTGTAGTTCTTCCCTTCAAGAATCTTGGTGAATCCCTCGCCCACCTCCGTGGCAGCGCTGCTTTGGTCTCCGAGCCACACGATGAGCTTGCCGTTAGCGCCCTCGACCGTGGCGGCGTAGAAAGCTTGGTTGGAGCGGTACTGCGAGGCGGCGCTGGTGTTCTTGATGCCTGCGACCTGACGTGCTTGTATCATTCGTGCGATGTCGTGCTTGTAGGCCTTCCAATGCTTTAAGAAGACGCATGGCGTGCCGGGCATGGCCAACAGGTAGGCGTTGGCGGCCAGCGTGTCGCGGCGGATGGGGTCTTGGTCGGCATTTGGACGTTTCTCTGTGTCGTGGTTCTCGACGAAGGTGACGGCCCACTGGCGGTAGGTTCCGGCATTGTAGTTGGAGTAGACGAGTGGCCAGTTGCCTTCGTTCTGCTGCCCGAGTGCGGACCAGCGCTGGTTGTTGACGGCGTTGCGAACGACGTAGCGGAACTGGAAGTCGAAGGCGGCACTGCTCTTGTCGGTGGCGTCGATCCAGGCGCGTATGGCCGAGGTGCCGTCCCAACATTCGCCGACGGAGAAGGCGGGCCGGGCGCTCTCGTTGTAGAGTTTGGTGTAAGTTCCGGCGTAGCCTTTCACCATGTCGTAGCGGAAACCGGTGTAGCCGAGGTCGTTGAGAAGGAAGTCGAGGTAAGCCTTGACGATGGTCTGTACGTTCTCGCTCTTATGGTCGAGGTCGCGCATGCCGCTCCAACCCTCGCCGGTGTCGAGGTTTGAACTTAGCGAGTAGCCGTTCTGCGAGGCCCATACGTTTGTCTCGCCGTTGTCATCGTTGGCACAGATGTCTGTCGACACCATCTCGTATGTGACACCCTTGTACGTCTCGCGCGGGAAATCAACCCAGTTGCTGACGTTCTTGCGGTGGTTGATGACTACGTCGGCTATGGTGCCTATACCCTTCTGCTTGAAGGTTTTGATGAGTGATCGCAGCTCAGCCTCAGTGCCGAATGAGCTGTTGTAGTTGTTGAACCAATAAAGGTCATCATAGCCCATGGAGGTGCCACCGCAGTAGCCGCTCTGCGGAATCCAAACGAGCGAGAAGTAAGGCGCGAAGTCATCGGCCTGTGCCTCGAGGCGCGTCCATTGTGCATCACCATAGCCGTCCCAGTAGAAACCTTGGAGCATGACCCCGCCGTAGTCGGCAGGCCAACCTACGACGGGCTCGGGCGTCGGCTCAGGCGTCGGGGTGGGTGTGGGTGTAGGCTCGGGGTCGGGCGTCACGGGGTCCTCGCCGCCGCATGACGGAAGGAGCAGGAGACAAAAGCAGAGTAGGAAGACCCACCCCCTGCCCTCTATGCCATGGAGGGATGGGTTACACTTGAATGGTGATTTCTGTTTCATTGTGCTATGATTGGTTTTGGAGCTCAACTTTCGGTAGAGTATCAGATATTATGATAAGCGGCGAAAAGTTGAAGAAGCGAGGACTAAAAATCGATGAAATGGGCGAAAATTGAATGTTTGAGGATCTTGCTGATGAACAGGGCCGAGAGGTTGCGAAAAAAACCTTAAGGGTTCAGCCATGAATCCTTAAGGGTTTTTGCAAAAAGGCCTAAGGGTTATGTCCATAACCCTTAGGCCTTTTTTAAATCACTGCTTAGTGAGTTTACAGTAGTGTTTGCCGGCATAGCTGAGGAAGAGCTGTACCTTATAGGTGCCAGCCTCGGCGATGCTGAGGTTGGAGCCGTCCTGGGTGAGGTTGTCGAAGGATCCCCCCCAGTTGATGGCCCAATCCTTGTTGGCGCGGAACTTGAACTCGCCGGCTGCCAGGTCGGTGGTCACTTCCAGACAGCCTGCCTCGGTGTTGTAGCTCATCACGATGTCGTTGTCCCAGTCGCCTCCGTTGCCGATGATGCCTACGCTGACGGGGGTCACGAGGTAGCTCATCTGTGCGAGGTCGATGTCAATCTTATACATGCCAGCGGGCACGTTACCGATGTTGCCGCCGCCGTCTGGCGTGAGTGCTCCGGCGTAGTCGTCGCCGCTGAGGCGTTCCCAGTCGCCGTCCCAGTTGTCCTTGTTGGGCTTGAACTTGAACTCACCGTCGAGGTAGTAGAAGCCCGAGTACTGGCCTTGCCCGTTGCCGAGCAGCGCGTGGCTGGTGCTCCAGCTGCCTTCGTTGCCTATCTCATAGACGAAATCTGGGAAGCCGGAGTCTGTCTCGATGGTGCAGTGGGGAGCAGCCTCGCTGCAGAGGTAGAGGCGTACGACGTAGTCGCCGGCCTTGTCGATGCTGAGGTTGGAGCCGCCCTGGGTGAGGTTGTCGAAGGCGCCGCCCCAGTTGATGGCCCAGTCGTTGTTGGCGCGGAACTTGAACTCGCCGCCGGCCAGGGCCGTGCGAGCCTCCCAGCACTGGAGGACATCGTTGTAGGTCATCGCGATGTCGTTGTTCCAGTCGCCGCCGTTGCCGATGATGCCGATGGAGTTAATGGCGGTGAGCTTATAGGTCATCTCCTTGAGGTCGACCTGCACGTAGTAGAAGCCATCGGCCACGCCGTCGATGTTCGGGCCACCGTCAGGCGTCAGGGTGCCGGAGGTGTTGTCGCCGCTGGCTTTCTCCCAGTCGCCGTCCCAATTGTCCTTGTTGGGCTTGAACTTGAATTCGCCGTTGAGGCGGATTACGGCTTCGTACTGCCCGGCACCGTTGCCGTAGAGCGGGTGAGCCTCGCTCCAACCGCTCTCGTTGCCGATCTCGTAGATGAAGGGATTGAAGCCTACGGGCTCTGCCTTCCACGTCTGGTCGAGCATGTTAAAGGTGATGTCGTAGTAGAGAGCGTCGGGGTCGGCCGTGATGACGAAGTTGCCGCCTACGTTGTCGTAGTTGAACTTGCCTTCGTCGCCGGCAGCCAGACAGCCGCTCCAGTCGCCGCCGAGGCCGCTCTCAGGCGTCATCTTGAACTCTACGTTGCTACCGTCCTCAGGAGCGGGGATGCGCAGCTTGAAGACAGGGTTCTCATAGGGGTCGGAGCCGTCGTTGGTGAGCTTATAGTCTTTGTTGCTGTTGTCCCAGCCATTCAGCGTGCCCGTCAGGTAGTAGGCGGCTTCGATGACCGGTGCCTGCGGGATGGCACGGATGATGAAGGGCGCCGAGGTGGCCGTCTTCACGGCTGTAGCGCCGTTTGAAGTCCACATGCTGATGGTGGCCGTGAGGTCGCGCTGTTCGGGGCGGCGGCCATAGATTTGAGCGATGTAGGCCTGCAGCTCGGCAGCCGACATCTGCCCTTCGGCATCGAGATTGAACGTCTGCTCGCCGATGGTGAGGGTGTAGATGGGCTCGAAGCCTTCGGTCGAAGCCGTTGGAGCCACGATGGAGGCCACCTTGACAGCCTCCTGGCCCTCTTCGAGCGCGTTGAGGTCGACGACGCTCACTTCCGTGACGCTACCGTCGCCGAAGGTCACTGTTGCGGGCTGAGTGGGTTGCTGCTGAGGCACCCAGTCCTTATAGTCCTCGGTGCAGGCGGTCAGCCCGAAGAGGGCTGCCGCTGCGATATACATTAACTTTTTCATAGTGCTTATTCTTCAGTAGGGTTAGCGATAAAGAAGTACTGACCGGTGATATCGTTGAGGAAGACAGTGTAGCTGCCTGCAACGTACTGGATGTCGGCACCGCCGCCTACGCCTGTGCCGTAGGGGAAGGTGTCGCCGCCCCAGTTGTCGGCCCAATCCTTATTGGCGGCGAACTTCACTGCGCCGTCCTCGGTCGGGTTGAACTGAGCCACCCACATGTGGTTCTCGCCGTTGAGGGATTCGCAAGCAGTCATAAGGTTGCTTTCGACATCCCAACCGTTGTGTGTGCCAGGCATTGCCATGGTGTCAAACACCTTCTTGACATCTTTCTCATAAGCCTCTACGGTCACCTCCTTGCTCTTGGTGTTGACAGAGATGGTGTAGTAGCCGTCCTTCTTGATTCCGATGTTGTGGTTGTCGCCGTCCTCGTCGGAGATGAGGGCTGCGTCGGCGTCCTTGACGTTCTCGAAGCTGAGCTGGTCGTCCCAATTGCCAGGTGTGAAAATCATCTTGAACTGCGTGCCGGCGGTCATGAAGCCGGTGTAGGAGATGATGCCGGTACCGGTAGCCTTGTCGTACTCTTCGTCGGCACTGGGCAGCAATGGGATGAGGCCCTTGCCTGCATCGTCGGCATTGTTGCTCCACGATGCGCTACCGATGTTATTACCAACCATGTACCATACAATCGGGGCAACGTTGATAATGAAGTAAGGCACGGTGTTAAGTACTACAGTGTTGCTCGACGTGATGGGATTGTAGTCGCGGAACGAAGCATCGCGGATGGAGGCGATGGCGCGAATGGTGACTGGCAGCGTGGCGGGCACGTCCTCAGCGCTCTCCCAACCGAGGAACTGTTGCAGTGCCTGGTCGAGGCTTTCGGTGTTGATGGCCGCTGAGGGGCTGTTGAAGGTCTGGTCGAGCGAGATGTAGTCTGCGCCCGTATTGTCCTTCTCATCGCGGTTGAATTCCTTGGTGAACTTACCTGTCGGCGAGACCTGAACTACGTACGTAGGTACTACGGGAGCACCGAAATCGGTGAAGGTAGGAATTGTCCACGTGAGCTCGATGGTCTGCGACTTCTCGAGGTCGACGTTAGCCGAACCGACAGCCGGCTGGAAGAGGCTGAACTCGGTGGGCTGCACGAGCGTCGGGTTTGACTCATTGTCGTCGCTGCACGCAGTGAAGGCTAATGTGCCACAGAGCAGCAACATAGCGTATGAAATTATCTTTTTCATGTTTTTTGCGTTATTTCGTTATCACTTTATCTCATTAATACGCCTGATTAATATTCGGGGTTCTGCTTCAGTTTGGGGTTAGCATTGATGTCCTCGGCAGGAATGGCGAAGATGTTGCGGTAGGCAGCGAAGCCCTGACCGTTCTTCACGCCACCTTTCCAATCCCAGAGGTACTTGGCGCTGCCGTCGCCTCCGAAGAGGCCGTAGCGCACGAGGTCGGTGCGGCGGAAGCCTTCGTGGTATAGTTCGCGCGAGCGCTCGTCGAGGATGTAGTCGACGGTGCAGTCGGCCTGAGCAACGGCGCGGGCATTGGCGCGGCTGCGCAGGGCGTTGATGTAGCCCAGACCGGTGGTGCTGACGGTGCCGCCGTTGAGGCGGGCGTCGGCTTCGGCAGCGATGAGGTAAGCTTCAGCAGAACGCATGAGGAAGTAGTCTGCATCGATAAACTGCGAGTTGTGGCCTGATGCTCCGTTGGAATAGGTGTTGCGGAACTTACCAACGGAATAGCCAGAGGTGAACTCGCTGGGGTTGGTGACAGAGAGCTCGCGGTCGATGCCGTAGAAGAGGGCGCGGTTGTCGCCGGCAGCTGCCGCCGTCTCAGCGATAGTGGCCTGAGGTACGTCGCCGCTGGGGAAGAACTTGCGGATAAGCTGGCTGCGAGCGCGGTTGCCGGCCCAGTATTCCTTGGTGCCGTAGTCGCCATTGATGTCCATGTCCTCCTTCCAGCATGAGGCCATCAGGAAGAGTGTCGTACCCCATGACGTGGTGGTGACACCGTCCTGCAGCAGTGGCAGGATAGCTTCGACGGAAGCGCCGTTCTCGCCGTTGTCGCCCATGAAGAGCATCTGGTAGGCGCTCCAGCCGTTGCGGCCGGAGAGCCACAGCTTGTGAGGCCCGTTGATGACCTTCTCGGCGTAGGCCTTAGCATCTGCCCAGCGGGCTGTGCCGGTGTAGACCTCGGCATTGAGGTACATGCGTGCCAGCAGCAGGTTGGCTCCGTCCTGATCGACGCGGCCGTAGCCTTCGGTGGTGCTGGTGCGTGCTGCCGGTTCGAGCATGTTGGGCAGAATGGTCTTCAGCTCGTTCTCGAGCCAAGCGAAGAGGTCGGCACGCATAATCTGATTGGGGTTCTCGGCCGAGACGGCTGTCGTGAAGGGCACGTTGCCGTAGCAGTCCATCAGATAATAGTAGTAGAGGGCGCGCAGGAAGCGGACCTCAGCCTCGCGCGTAGCATCTATGCCGGCGCATACGTCGAGGTAGTGGTTGCAGTAGGTGATACTGATAATGAGGCGGTAGTAGAAACCTTGCAGCATGGGGTGTGAGGCATCCCACGTGTTGTAGTTGAACTGAGGTATACCCGGGTCGCCCCATCCGCAGATGGCCTCGTCGGTAGTGAGCTCGTTGGCGTTCCAGAGCTGGCGTACGAAACCTGTGGTGCCGCCGTCGAGGCCGTCGATGTCGCAGTCACCGTTGGCACCGGTGTTGCCGGCTAAGGCCATCGTGGCATAGCACTTAGTGAAGAGCTCGGGCTCGCTCGGAGTCATCGTGGTGCTGGGGTCGATAGGCGTAACGTCCAAGTCACCTACACACGAGCTCAGGCCTGCGGCGAGCGCAAGCGTTGCCACAGGAAGTATGTATTTGAAATTATTGAAGTTCATAATGATTTATTTTGTTTTCGTTATACCGTAATATCGTTAAGACGCTATATCGATAAATCTTAGAAGTCCAGAGCTACACCCACCTGAACGGTGAAGGGGCGCGGGTAGATGGAGTTGTCGATACCGCCAAAGACCTCGGGGTCTACGCCGTCGTATTTGGTGACGGTAAAGACGTTGGTGGCAGCGATGTAAGCACGACCACGTAGGAAGTTGTCGTCGGTGTTGAACGAATAGCCGAGCGTGATGTTGTCGCACTTGAGGAAGGTGGCGTTGTGAACGAAGTAGTCCGAGACGACGTAGTCGTAGGTTGACCAGTTGTTGGCGATGGCCGACGGGATGCTTGTCTGCAGATAGTTGAACGAGCTGTCGTAGCGCTTCGCCGTGTTGGCATAGCCGGCCTGCTTGTCCCAGTAGATGTAATTGTTGAAGTTTGCACGGAAGCCGAGGCCGAGGTCCCAGTTCTTGTATTGCAGGCGCGTGCTCAGGCCGGCCGTGTAAGGCGCGTGCGGGCTCTTGTAGAAGTAGCGGTCTGCCTCGGAAATCTTGCCGTCGCCGTCACGGTCGACGAAGCAACCCTCTATGGGCAGGCCGTTCTGGTCATAAACCTGCTGGTAGACATAGAACGAGTTGGCAGGATGGCCTACAGCCTGAGCCTGAACCATATTACCCGTTCCGGAACTGATGCCGCCTGTCATGACTATTGACGACTCGCCTGTGAGTTCGGTGATCTCGTTGTGGTTGTAGGTGAAGTTGCCTGTAACCTCCCACAGCCAGTCCTTGGTGACGACGGGGCGCACGGTGAGCATGACCTCGACACCCTTGTTCTCCAGCGAACCGATGTTCGAGAGTACCTGGTTGCGGAAGTTGGAGCCGGCGGAGACGTAGGCGGTGTTGATGAGGTCGGTGGTCTTGCGGTAGTAGGCGTCGACACTACCTGAGAGGCGGTTCTTGAAGAAGCTGAAGTCGAGGCCAG
Organism: uncultured Bacteroidaceae bacterium; assembly: GCA_905235285.1. Taxonomy (GTDB): domain Bacteria; phylum Bacteroidota; class Bacteroidia; order Bacteroidales; family Bacteroidaceae; genus Physcousia. The sequence continues at coordinate 18,474 of CAJOLI010000054.1, read as the reverse complement.
CGTTGTAGGTCGTGGTGGTCTCCCACTTCAAGTCCTCGTTGTAAGCATCGGGACGATAGAGGAGACCCGTCGGGTTGATACCCGAGATAGGATAGCGACCGTCTACGTTGTTGATGTTGACGTTGTAGGATGCGAAGTAGTTGTAGTTGCCTATGCCGTCCTGCTGACCGGTCTTACCCCAGCCGAGGCGGAGCTTCAGGTCGTCTATGTTCTTGGCATCGCGCAGGAACGATTCCTCGCTGATGCGCCAAGCTAAGGCCGCTGAGGGGAACAGGGCCCAGTGGCTCTTGAAGCGGCTCGAGCCATCGTAACGCACGGTGCCGGTAAGCATGTAGCGGTCCATGAGGATGTAGTTGGCGCGGCCGTAGAAGCTGACGAGGTAGCTCTCCTGCTTCCATTCGCCGAACGAAGGCTTGTACTGCGTGCCGGCCAGAGGCATGTCGGTGGCCTCGTCGACGAGCTGGCTGCTAAGTGGGTAGTAACCAGTGTAGTCCGATGTGCCCCAGAACTTCTTGTGGCTCCATTCATAACCGCCCATGATGTCGAAATGGTGCTTGTCGTTGAAGTCCTTGTAGTACTGAGCGTAGGCTGAATAAATGAGGTTGTACTTGTTCTCCTTCGTGTAGCCGTCGTTGCCATAGTAGAAGTTCGACGGCCCCCAGGGCTGATAGGTCGTCTTCTGTTTGCCATTACCCCAGTCGCCTGAGAAATTCATGTGGAGGCGCAGGTCCTCGAAACCATGAACTTTGTAGTCGACCTCGACGTTACCCATATAATCGAACGAGTTGGCGCGGTCGTACTTCTCGTTGATGCGAGCCAGCGGGTTGGAGCCAGCATAGGTGTTCATGATGGTGGGGTAGTCGGAGTCCTTGTAGGCTGAGCCGTCAGACTGCCATGCGAAATAGCCATGGTAGTTGTCTGTCGGGTCGCCGGAGTAAACAGGCTGCGTCGGGTCCATACGCACGGCATCGTTGATGGCGTCGGTGTTGGCGTAGCGGTTGTAGGCGTACATGAACTTACCATTAATATTGAAGGTAAGATGGTCATCGAGGAACGAGGGGTTCAGAGCCACGCTGGCCGTCGTACGCTGGAAGTTGGAAGTCTTGACGATACCGTTCTGGTCAGTGTAGCCTACGGTGGCGCGGTAGGGCATGTGCTTGGCGCCGCCAGAGACGCTAACGTTGTGGTCGGTGCCGAAAGCCTGACGGTAAATCTGATCCTGCCAGTCGGTGGAGGCGTTACCCATGAGCTCTGCGGCCTTGGAGTCGGGGCCGTAGTAGCTGTTGATAAAGTTGCGATACTCATCAGCTCCCAGCACGTCGAGTGTCTTCGTCTTGGTTGAGAAGGATACATTGCCGTTGTAGCTCACGTGAGCTTTCTGGCCTTTCTGACCTTTCTTCGTGGTGATTATGATGACACCGTTCGAACCGCGACTACCGTAGATAGCCGTTGCTGAAGCGTCCTTCAGCACCGTGAAGCTCTCGATGTCTTGGGGGTTGACCATAGCGAGCGGGTTGGCAAGGCCTTTTACGCCTTGATTGTCCATAGCCAGACCGTCGATGACGATGAGGGGGTCGTTGCTCGCGTTGAGCGATGAGCCGCCGCGAACGCGGATGGTAGCTCCGCCGCCCGGCAGACCGCCACCGTTGGTGACGCTGACGCCGGCAATCTTACCCTGGATCATGTCCTGGGCACTGACGATGAGTCCATGATTCTTCTCGTCTGGCTTGATGGCAGTGACAGAACCTGTAAGGTCATTCTTCTTGACGGTGCCGTAACCGATGACCACGACGTCGTCGAGCAACTTAGTGTCCTCCTGCAGAGTGACGTTTACTACCGGGCGAGCCGGAATAGTCTGCGTGGCAAAGCCCATGAACGAAATCATAAGCTGGCTGCCTTGAGGAGCCGTAATAGAGAAATTACCATTGAAGTCCGATGTGGTGCCCCCTTCTTGTCCGATTACGCGGACGGTAGCACCCATGACGGGTTCGCCGGTATCATCCTTGACGTTACCTTTGACCTGAATCTGGGCAAAGGCACCAAGAGAGATGAAAAGCCCACATAGGAGGGCGAGAATCCGAAGTGGAATTCTGGTGTTTACCTGCTTCATCATGCTTGTTTTAAATTTAGTTAGTTAATATGTTTTTTATTGAGTTTTTCGCTCAGACGTTCATCTGTAGACCGCATGAGGGCGGATTATGTCAATTTGATGCTGCAAATGTATTAGAGAGTTTGTAAAAGCTGAAAGAAGGTTGACATAAATCAACTAAAAGATTTATGCAAACGTTTGCACGTGCTTGCATAAAATTTCTTGCTTACAAATATTAAGCGCTTTTTTCTAATTGTATATATTTGCAGCAGAAACCAAGCGATTATGACTGAAAAAGCCAATATCACAATGAAAGATATCGCCCGCGAGTTGGGCGTCTCCGTGGCAACGGTGTCGAGAGCACTGCAGGACAGTCCCCTCATCAGTCCCGAGCAACGTGAACGCATCAAGTCCTACGCGCGCGAACATAATTTCATTCCCAACGTTGTGGCAGAATCGCTACGGAGAAGCCGTGTGGCACCACAGAAGATCATTGGCGTCATAGTGCCACAGATAGCACACTACTACTTTTCGACAATCCTTTCAGGCATGGAGGAGGAAGCCTCTGCACACGGCTACAGCATCATTGCGGCACAGAGTGCCGAGCAGTATGAACGCGAAGTGAAGATCTGCGAGTCGTTCCTCGGCCACCGCGTATGCGGAGTGATTGTCTCGCAGGCTAAAGACACGTTTCGCTATGAGCATTTCCAAAAGCTGCTCGACAATCATATGCCCATCGTCTTCTACGACAGAATCTGTACCGGGCTCAACACCAGTCGCGTCGTCGTCGACGACTATCAAGGAGCCTTCACCGCTGTCACGCATCTCATACAGACAGGCTGTCGCCGCATCGCTTTCTACGGCTCTGGGATGCAGCTCGAGATATCCAAGAACCGCTACAACGGCTATCGCGACGCACTGCTGAAGAACGGTCTCACGCCCGACCCGTCGCTGCACCTCGAGTGCGATAACCGCGCTGATGCCGAGGCTCTGACACCCTCGCTGCTCCGCCGCCCTGACCGCCCTGACGCTATCTTCGCCGTAAACGACGATACAGCCATAGGAATACTGTATACAGCCAAGCACATGGGGTTACGCATCCCTGACGACCTCAGCATCTGCGGCTTTACCAACGGCGAACGGGCAATAGCCTGCGACCCGATGCTAACGACTGTCGAGCAGCGAGGGCGCCGCTTAGGCATCGAAGCCATAGACATCCTCCTTGACCACGTAGAAGGGCGCCTGACGCCTGGGGCTGTTGAGCGGCGTGTAGTAAAGACCCGTCTCATTGTACGCGGGACGACGAGGGGAGCAAAGAGTGAAACGTGAAAAATCAGAATATTATGCAGAAACCTAACTTATCCTTTTGGAAACTGTTCAACCTCAGTTTCGGATTCTTCGGCGTACAGATAGCCTACGCTCTTCAGAGCGGGAACATATCACGCATATTCCGCACGCTCGGAGCCGATCCTCACGACTTGAGCTATTTCTGGATTCTTCCGCCGCTTATGGGAATCCTGATTCAACCTGTTGTTGGCACGCTGAGCGACCGCACTTGGACTCGCTTTGGCCGGCGCATTCCTTATTTGTTTATCGGAGCCGCCGTGGCAGTGGCTGTCATGTGCCTGCTGCCTAATTCCGGCTCCCTGGGCCTTAGCGTCTCATCGGTTATGATCTTTGGTCTGGTCATGCTGATGCTGCTTGACACGAGCATCAATATGGCGATGCAACCATTCAAGATGCTCGTCGGCGACATGGTGAATGAAGAGCAGAAGGCCAAGGCCTACAGCATTCAGTCGTTCCTCTGCAATGCAGGCAGTGTCGTTGGTTTCCTCTTCCCCTTCTTCTTCGCGTGGATAGGTCTTAAGAACGTTGCTCCAAAGGGCATTGTCCCCGACACGGTCATCTGGTCGTTCTACGTCGGTGCCGCCATTCTCATCGCCTGTGTCATCTACACCGTAGTCAAGGTCAAGGAATGGAATCCGCAGGAGTATCGCCAGTACAATCCCGTCGAAGAGACCAAGGAGGAATCGGCAAATTGGTTCGTGCTGCTGAAGAACGCTCCCTCCACCTTCTGGAAGGTAGGCCTCGTGCAGTTCTTCTGTTGGGCAGCGCTGCTGTATATGTGGACTTATGTCGTCGATGCCGTTGCCGAGACCGTCTGGGGAACCACCATCGCCGAGACGGGCGCTTATCAGACGGCGGCCAACTGGACGGGCGTCCTCTATGCCATCCAGGCCATGGGCAGCGTCTGCTGGGCCATCGCCCTGCCGCGCTTCAAGAACACCAAAGTCGCTTATGCCGTCAGTTTGCTTATAGGCGGTATAGGTTTTGCGCTCATCCCGTTCTGTCCCGACAAGTATCTTCAGATTATCCCATTCCTGCTCATCGGCTGTGCCTGGGCCGCAATGCTGGCTATGCCTTTCACCTTCGTCACTAACGCCCTTCAGGGCTATGGTCACATGGGCGCGTACCTCGGACTCTTCAACGGCACCATCTGCCTGCCGCAGATTATAGCCGCACTCTGCGGAGGCACTATTCTCTCGCTCATAGGGCACCACCAGTCGTCCATGATGATTGTCTCCGGTGTCCTCCTCGCCTTAGGTGCACTCTGCGTGACGTTCATCAAGGAAAAAGAGGCTGATAGTAAGAGTTGACGAGTTTCAGACCAACCCAAGCTGCAAAGCTGAGCAGACATTTTTTTTGTAAATGACCAAACGCAATAAAACCATGAATATCAGATTTGAAATAGAATACCGCACTATTTACGGTGAAGACCTCTTCCTAAACATTCTCGAGCATGACGGCAGTCAGACACGCTACCCCATGGCAACGCGCGACGGAATCATCTGGGCCGTGGAACTCAGCCTCGACCACGCCATCGACTACTACTACACCGTCACTTGGCAGGGCCGCGAGAAACGTTCCGAGTGGGTGTTCTGCCCACACGCCTTCGACCCCAGGGATGTGTCTGATCCCGACCTGCCTGCCGTGCAGCGCGACGCCTGGATGGACGCCCCCGAGGACTTCCGCGTCGCTGGCACGCTGATTCCAGTTTTCTCGCTGCGCTCGCGTCGCAGCTTCGGCGTAGGCGACTTCGGTGACCTGCGACAGATGATTGACTGGGTAGCTTCTACGGGGCAGCGACTTCTTCAAATCCTTCCTATCAACGACACCACGAGCAGCCACACTTGGGGCGACTCATATCCCTACTCCTGCATCAGCGTCTTCGCCCTCCATCCCCAATATGTGGAGCTCGGCGCCCTGCCTGCCCTCAAGAGCGAGAAGGAACGCCGCCGCTTCGACAGCCTGCGCCAGGAGCTCAACGCACTTTCGCAGATTGACTATGAGCGTGTCAACGACGCCAAGCTCGAGTACCTGCAACTGCTTTACGCCCAAGAAGGCAAGGCCACGCTGGCGACTGCTGACTTCAAGACATTCTTTGCCGAAAACGAGCGATGGTTAGTGCCGTATGCTCAGTACTGCCACCTGCGCGACACCTATGGCACGGGCGACTTCTCGGCCTGGCCCGACCACCAACAATGGAACGAGGCCGACCGCAAGGTGCTGAGCAACCCTCGCAACAAGAGTTTCAAGGACGTCGCCTTCTACTATTTTGTCCAGTTTATTCTGGCACGCCAACTCTCTGGAGTCCACGCCTACGCCCGTTCCAAGGGCGTTATCCTCAAAGGCGACATCCCTATTGGCGTGGCACGCCATGGCTGCGACGTATGGCAGGAACCGCGCTACTTCAACCTCAACGGCCAGGCCGGCGCGCCGCCCGACGACTTCGCCGAGGATGGCCAGAACTGGGGCTTCCCGACATACAACTGGGATGAGATGCTCCGCGACGGCTGTCAGTGGTGGGAGCGACGCTTCCGTAATATGGCTCGCTATTTCGATGCCTACCGCATTGACCACGTCCTCGGCTTCTTCCGTATTTGGGAGATTCCCATGCCCGTCAGAAGCGGGCTGCTCGGACAGTTCTCGCCGGCGCTCGCCCTCAGCCGCGAAGAGATACTCTGCGCCGGCATCAGCGAGCAGACGCTTATGGACAACGTCTGTCCAATCATTCGTCCAGACCGTTCTTCAAAGAGCGATTCTAACGCTCCTTCCACCAACTACCTCTTCCTGCGCGACCACAAGAATCCCGAGCTGTTCCACCCGCGCATCTCCGCAGGCAAGACAGACGCCTACAAGCGCCTCTCCAACAACGAACAGCGCGCTTTCGACGCTCTCTATGAGGACTACTTCTACCACCGCAACAACCAGTTCTGGTACGAAGAGGCTATGCTGAAACTGCCTAAGTTGGTCAAAGCCACCCGCATGCTCTGCTGTGCTGAGGACCTCGGCATGGTGCCGGCCTGTGTGCAGTGGGTCATGGACGAGCTCGGCATCCTCAGTCTGGAACTGGAGTCGATGCCTAAGGAGCCGTGGGTGCGCTTCGGACACGTAGAGAACAACCCACGCCGCAGTGTCGCAACCATCTCGAGCCACGACACTCCGACGCTCCGCATGTGGTGGGACGAGGACTACGACCGCACGCAGGACTACTTCAACAACATCCTCCACCGCGAGGGATCTGTGCCTCATCCGCTGCCAGGCTGGCTTGCACGCGAAATCATCCAGCGACACCTCGACTGCCCATCGATGCTCTGCGTCATAGCCCTGCAGGATTGGTTGGCTACCGACGAGCACCTGCGCCTGAGGGATGCTGGCGCCGAGCGCATCAATATCCCCGCCAACCCCCGCCACTACTGGCGCTACCGTATGCACCTCAACATCGAGGACCTTAAGCACGACAAGCAGTTCACCGAAGCCATCCGCGAGATGGTGGTAACAGGGAATCGCATATAATAGCCGCCACGGCAGCAAGCGACGGACAGCATAATGTAAAGCCCCAAGACAATCGTCGCCACGGAGAAGCAATTGGTTACGTCAATTGTTTCGTCATGATGGGCCTTAAGGGCTCTCTACAGAAGCCTTAATATGTAAATCCGATAGTTAACGCAAGAAGGTTGTGAGTGGCGTTTTTTATTCTTGTTATTTCCGTCCGTTAAATATTGCGATTCATAGAATGTTTAGCGGGCAGTAATATAGTGAAATACAGCACTTGCGCGGTTGAATAATCCTTCCTGGGCTTCCTAATGGTTTTACTATGTTTATGCGATTATAATGTAAAACCGTATGCGTGCGGGGCGAGAGAGCAGTGGATGTTGGCAAGGCAATGCAGGAATTTAGGCTCTATTTCATTTTAATCAAGCCTGAAAACTTAAAAATTGATGATGGCGTAAAAAATAATGCGGTGTAAGCATACGCCGTTGAGCTTAATTTCGTACCTTTGCGCCGCTTTTTAATAAATTAAGTATGTACGCGCACGCGAGGAATCCTCGCTGCAGCACCATCGGGACATGAGAATCTTCAAGCGCATCGACAAGTTCATACTCAAGCAGTTCTGCCTGTTGTTTGCCGGCACTTTCTTCATCTGCCTGTTTATCTTCATCATGCAGTTTTTGTGGAAGTGGGTCGACGAGCTGATAGGCAAGGGACTGTCGCTGGACGTCCTCGGGCGTTTCTTCTTCTATGCGTCGATGACTCTGGTGCCAATGTCTCTGCCTCTGGCCGTGCTGCTGGCTTCGCTCATCACGTTTGGTAACCTGGGTGAACGGCTGGAACTGCTGGCCATGAAGGCGGCCGGCATACCTCTGGTGCGAATCCTGCGGCCGGTGCTCTTGTTCGTAGTGTGCGTCACTGCGGGCTCTTTCTATTTCCAGAACGTCATAGCGCCGCAGTCCAGCAAGCAACTCTATGCCCTCATATATTCCATTCGCCAGAAGTCGCCCGAGCTGGAGATTCCTGAAGGCGTATTCTACAATGAGATTCCCGGTTACAACCTCTTCGTTGAGAGAAAAGACGTCGACCGCGGTATGCTTTATGGCATCATGATCTATAATCAGGGCAGCAACTTCGATGATACGCAAGTCGTGCTGGCTGACTCTGGCCGCCTGCAGAGCACTGCTGACCAGAAGTATCTACAGCTGACGCTCTACGATGGTCAGCGCTTCCGTAATATGCAGAATACCGGCAGCGCCATGGACCACACCACGGTGCCCTATATGCGCGAGACGTTCAAGTCGGAAGTGGACCTTATACCCTTCGATGTCTCGCTCAATGAGATGGATGCAAACCTCTTCAATAGCAACGCGCAGGCCAAGGACCTGAAGCAGCTGACCTTAGGCATCGATTCCCTCATCCACCTGCTCGACTCCACCGGGCGCTCGCAGTACGTACAATACAGCTACGGCTTCTTGGCGCAGACACGTCTGGACGGCCGTAAAGATTCTGCCGCCATCGTCGATGGCGCGCGGCGCGACACGCTCATCCTCGACAGCGTTTACGCTCACCTCACCCCGAACCAGGAGTCGCGAGTGGCACGGACAGCCCTCGACCGTGTCGCCAGCGGCGTGTCACAGACAGATATGATGTTGGATATGAGTGCGTTCAACAACCGCAGCCTACGCCTGCATTACGTAGAGCGTCACAAGAAGTTCACGCTCTCGCTCGCCTGCATCCTCTTCTTCTTCATAGGAGCATCCCTCGGGGCCATTATACGCAAGGGCGGCCTCGGTGTGCCCGTCGTCATCTCCGTGATTATCTTTATTATCTACTATATCATTAACATCAGCGGCGAGAACCTGGCAAAGAACGGCATCTGGGTGATAGCCTTCGGAGCGTGGCTCAGCACGATGGTGCTTACACCCATTGCCATCTGGCTCACCTGGAAGTCCAACCAAGACTCCGCCGTCTTCAACATAGAGGCTTATCAGAAATTATTCAAGCGTATTCTTAATAAACTAAATCTATGACCTCTTTAGCAACAATACCCGAAGCACTCGAGGACTTCAGAGCTGGCAGATTCGTTATCGTCGTCGACGACGAAGATCGCGAGAACGAAGGCGATTTCATCACTGCCGCCGAGATGATTACGCCCGAGAAGGTCAACTTCATGCTGCGTGAGGGGCGTGGCGTACTTTGCGCTCCAATTACCATAAGTCGTGCCAAAGAGCTCGACCTGCCTCATCAAGTGACAGACAATACGTCGGTGCTCGGCACCCCTTTCACCGTCACCGTCGACAAGCTTGAAGGCTGCACCACGGGCGTCAGCGCTGCTGATCGCGCTGCCACCATACGCCATTTGGCCAATCCCGATGCCAAGGCTGTAGACTTCGGGCGCCCTGGACATATTAATCCGCTTTACGCTCAGGACCGAGGCGTGTTGCGCCGTGCCGGACACACGGAGGCGGCCGTAGACCTGGCACGCCTGGCTGGCCTGCAGCCGGCCGCTGCCCTCATCGAGATTCTTAATCCCGACGGCACCATGGCACGTATGCCCGAACTGCAGCAAGTGGCCGAGCGCCATGGCGTTAAAATCATCACCATACGCGACCTCATAGCCTATCGGCTCGAACGCGAGCAGATGGTGGAAGCTGCGCCCGAGGTAGATCTGCCTACGGCCTACGGACATTTCCGCGACATTACCTTCCGCCAGATCTCCAACGGGCTTGAACATGTGGCGCTCATCAAAGGGGAGTGGCAGCCAGATGAACCCGTGCTCGTGCGAGTGCACTCCAGCTGCGCCACGGGCGACATCTTCGGCAGTCAGCGCTGCGACTGCGGCGAGCAGCTCCACCGCGCAATGCAGATGATAGAGACCGAAGGCAAAGGTGTCCTCCTCTATATGAACCAGGAAGGCCGGGGAATTGGACTCTTCAACAAGATGCGGGCCTACAAATTACAGGAACAGGGCGACGACACCATCGATGCCAACGTACACCTCGGCTTCCGACCAGACGAGCGCGAGTATGGCGTGGGCGCACAGATTCTGCGGCAACTGGGCGTTCACAAGATACGCCTGATGACGAACAACCCTGTCAAGCGTGTAGGCCTGGAGGCTTTCGGGCTTGAGATTGTAGAGAATGTGCCCATAGAAGTCAAGCCCAACCGCTACAATGAACGCTACCTCAAGACGAAGCAGGAACGTATGGGGCATACCCTTCACTTTGGCAAGTAAGGTAAAATAAACAGAAAAGGGCGACGGGATAAGAAAAAAACATGGATTATGAATTATGGATTATGAATTAATTCGTATCTTTGCCGCCAAATATGCAGACAATCATCATGAATACTTTATCAGACAGACTCAACCGCCTTGCTCCCTCTGCAACGTTAGCCATGAGCCAGCGCAGCAGCGAGCTGAAGGCTAAGGGCGTCGACGTCATCAACATGAGCGTTGGCGAACCTGATTTCAACACGCCCGACCACATCAAGGCCGCTGCCATCCGTGCCGTTGAAGAGAACTACTCGCGCTACTCGCCCGTGCCCGGTTATCCCGCCCTGCGCCAGGCTATAGTAGACAAGCTCAAGAACGAGAATGGCCTCGACTTCCAGCCCTCTCAGATCCTATGTTCCAATGGTGCCAAGCAGAGCGTATGTAACGCCGTCATGGCGCTCGTCAATCCTGGCGATGAGGTCATCATACCAGCCCCTTACTGGGTTAGCTATCCGCAAATGGTGCTGCTGGCTGAGGGAACGCCGGTCTATATCGACGCTCCCATAGAGCAGGACTTCAAGATTACGCCCGCTCAGCTCGAAGCTGCCATTACGCCTCGCACACGAGCCCTCATCCTCTGCTCGCCTTCTAACCCCACCGGCTCTGTCTATACTAAGGAGGAGCTGCACGCCTTGGCCAACGTCCTCGCACGCCATGAGCGCGTCATCGTGCTGGCCGACGAAATCTACGAGCACATCAACTACGTAGGGCGCCATGAATCCATCGCTCAGTTCCCCGAGATACGTGAGCGCGTGGTCATCATCAACGGCGTCAGCAAGGCTTACGCCATGACCGGCTGGCGCATAGGTTTCATTGCCGCCCCCGAGTGGATTGTCAAGGGCTGCAATAAGTTGCAGGGACAATATACCAGCGGCCCCTGCTCCGTAAGCCAGAAGGCTGCTGAGGCCGCTTACACTGGCTCGCAGCAGTGCGTCGAAGAGATGCGTCAGGCCTTTCAGCGACGCCGCGATCTCATCGTGCGGCTAGCCAAGGACATCCCTGGTCTCGAGGTCAATACGCCGCAGGGCGCCTTCTACCTCTTCCCCAAATGCAGCAGCTACTTCGGTAAGGCCGATGGTGACCGTGTCATACGCAATAGCTCCGACCTGGCCATGTATCTGCTCGAAGTAGGTCATGTAGCCACCGTTGGCGGCGATGCCTTCGGCAGCCCGGAGTGCTTCCGCATGAGCTACGCCACCAGTGACGACAACATCATTGAGGCAATGCGCCGAATCAAAGAAACATTAGCAAAATTAAAGTAATACGAATGAAACAGATTAAGACAGCCCTCATCTCCGTTTTCCACAAGGACGGCCTCGACGAGTTGCTAAAGAAACTGAATTCCGAAGGCGTGACGTTCCTCTCAACCGGTGGCACACAGGCCTTCATTGAGAGCCTGGGCTATGAGTGTCGTAAGGTGGAGGACCTGACCACCTATCCCAGCATCCTGGGCGGCCGCGTCAAGACATTGCACCCCAAGGTATTCGGAGGTATCCTCGGACGCCGCGAGCTGGAGTCCGACCGCCAGCAGATGGAGCACTACGAGATTCCCGAGATAGACCTCGTCATCGTGGACCTCTATCCCTTCGAGCAGACCGTAGCCGATGGCGCTTCGCCGGCCGACATCATCGAGAAAATTGACATCGGTGGCATCTCGCTCATACGGGCGGCAGCCAAGAACTTCAACGACGTCGTCATCATACCATCGAAGGAGCAGTACAGGCCCCTGCTCGACATCCTCAACGCCCAGGGCGCACAGACGACACTCGAGCAGCGTCGTAGCTTCGCCACAGCCGCATTCGACGTCAGTAGCCACTACGACACCGCCATACACGCTTGGTTCATGAAGTAAGACGACCTTCCCCCGGCCCTCCATAGCAGGGAAGGGGTGGTCAGCGGACAAGATTAGGAATGAATAAACGAAACAAATTTTTTTGATTGTTATGGGACTGTTCTCTTTCACTAAGGAAATTGCGATGGACCTTGGCACTGCCAACACCATCATTATATCTGACGGCAAGGTCGTGGTCGACGAGCCGTCAGTGGTAGCCCTCGACCGCCACTCCGAGAAAATGATAGCTGTAGGCGAGAAAGCCAAGCTTATGTATGAGAAGGTGCACGCCGGCATCAAGACCATACGCCCGTTGCGTGACGGCGTTATCGCCGACTTCAACGCCTGCGAGCAGATGATGCGCGGGCTCATCAAGATGGTGCCTACCGGCAAGCGTATCTTCACGCCCTCGCTGCGCATGGTCATCGGCGTACCCTCTGGCTCTACGGAGGTGGAGCTGCGTGCCGTGCGCGACTCTGCCGAGCATGCCGGCGGACGTGAGGTATACCTCATCTACGAGCCCATGGCTGCAGCCATAGGCATTGGCCTCGATGTTGTGGCGCCCGAGGGCAACATGATTGTTGACATAGGCGGCGGCTCCACAGAAATCGCTGTCATCTCACTCGGCGGTATCGTGGCCGACAAGAGCCTGCGTACTGCCGGCGACGACCTCACCACCGACATTCAGGAATACATGAGCCGCCAGCACAACGTGCGCGTCAGCGAGCGTATGGCAGAGCGAATAAAGATAAATGTGGGCGCTGCGCTCACCGACCTGGGCGAGAACGCGCCTGAGGACTACGTCGTGCACGGTCCTAACCGCATCACGGCGCTGCCCATGGCCGTACCTGTCTGCTACCAGGAGATAGCCCACTGTCTCGAGAAGACTATAGCCAAAATCGAGACGGCCGTGTTAAACGCCCTCGAGGAGACGCCTCCCGAGCTCTATGCCGACATCGTCAAGAACGGCATCTATCTCACCGGCGGAGGAGCTCTGCTGCGAGGTCTCGACAAGCGCCTGACGGACAAGCTCAACATACCGTTCCACATAGCCGAAGACCCGCTCCACAGTGTCGCCAAAGGCACGGGCGTGGCGCTGAAGAATATTCACAACTTCTCGTTCCTCATGTAGTCGTAGATGCGCGCGCTGCTGGAATTCATAGCCAGGTATCACCATTGGATGCTCTTTGTTGTACTGGAAGCGTTTAGCTTTATGCTGCTCTTCCAGTTCAATCATTATCAGCATAGTCTCTGGCTCACGGCCGTGACCGAGACCGTAAGCCGAGCTCACGAGGCCGAGGCACGAGCCTTGCGCTACCTCACACTCGGGCAGGAGAATGCCGCACTGACGCGCCGCAACCTCATCCTAGAGTACAACCTGGCCGAAGCTACACGCCAGATAGAGAGACTCTCGCACGACTCCACGGGCACCGAACGACTGCAGGCCGACCGCATGGAAGGCATCGAGCTTATCCCTGCCAAGGTGGTCACCAACAGTGTCATGCGACGCGACAACCTCATTACCATCAGTGCCGGTGCCGCTGACGGAGTGCGGCAGGAGATGGGCGTAGTCTGCGGCACAGGGCTCGTGGGCATTGTGTTCCTTACGTCAGAGCATTTCTCCATAGTGCTGCCGCTTCTCAACAGCCGCTCACACATCAGTTGTCGCCTGCGCGGCTCCGACTACTTCGGGCACCTCGTCTGGGATGGTATCAACCCGCTCTATGCGCAGCTCGATGACATTCCGCGCCACGCACGCTTCAATATCGGCGATGTCGTGGAGACCAGCGGCTTCAGTTCCGTGTTTCCGCCAGGCATCTTCGTAGGGAAAGTCGAGGCCATAGGCAACAGCGACGACGGCCTGAGCTACAAGCTGCGCGTGCACCTTGCAACAGACTTCACAGCGCTACAGGACGTCAGCGTTATCGCTCAGCAGTTCCAGCCCGAGGTGCGCGAGCTTGAGCATCAGGCAGACTCGCTCATGGCGCGCTGATCTCGCATGGGGAACCGCCGGTGCTCTGCAAATCATAAAACCAAACTGCGGCCGAAGGCCCTGCTATATGATAGTCACATTTCTCATACGTTTGCTGTGGCTCGTTGCCCTTGTGGCAGCGCAGATGATGGTGTTCAACCATATACATCTCTTCGGCTATGCCACGCCACTGCCTTACGTCTATCTCTTGCTACTCTTCCCTCTCAACGCATCCCGGTGGAGCGTGTTGCTCTGGGGCTTCACATGTGGCCTACTGTGCGACTTCGCCTCGATAACCCCCGGTCTGGGCGCTGCCTCCATGACGCTGACGGCTTTCGTCCAGCCACTGCTCCTGCAGGCCATGGCTCCTAAAGATGCGCTCGAGGATATGCAGGCCAGCTACCACACCCTCGGCCTGTGGGGTTACGTGCGCTATGCCGCCCTGCTGACGTTGCTCTTCACCCTCTCCTATTTCCTGCTCTTGAGCTTTTCCTTCTTCCATGTTGCCGACCTCGCTATCGCCTTCGCCTCCAGCTGGGGCTTGACATTCATACTTTGTCTGGCCATGGAGAGGGTGCGAGGCGGCCGTCAGGCCCCCAAGCAGCAGAGCAGCTCTTAGCCTTTGGCTCATGGCCTTTGGCTCTTGCTTCTTGACTCATGGCTTTTGGCTTTTGGTCTTTGCCTTTTGGCTCTTTGCTTTCATCTTTCAACGACGGTCGCAGACCGTGCCCTTCAATTCTCAACTTTTAACTACGGGCTAAGCCCGTGCGAATCTCTTGTCCGATTCTGCCCTGACATATAGGAAGTACGTGCTTGGCACGGCTGCACTCGTCATAGTAGTCATCTATGTCGTGCGCCTCTTCTCTCTGCAGTTGCTCTCCGACGACTACCGCGCACGCGCCGATTCCAACGCCTTGATGCGCCGCATTCAGTTCCCTGCTCGCGGCGCAATCACCGACCGCACGGGCAAGCTACTCGTCTACAACCAACCGGCTTATGACATCATGGTCGTCATGCAAGAGCAGGACGGCGTAGACACCCTCGGCCTCTGCCGCAGCCTCGGCATTACGCGCGAATGGTATATCAAGCGTATGGACGAGATACGTCGCACCAAGGGCTATTCGCCCTATACGCAGCAGGTGTTCATGAACCAACTGTCGATGCGCGAGTTTAGCAGTTTCCAGGAGAAGCTCTTCCACTTCCCCGGCTTCTACATCCAGAAACGAAGCATTCGTCAGTATTCCTACCCATACGCTGCACACATCCTCGGCGATGTAGGCGAAGTAAGCCCTGCCGACATCGAGGCAGATGAATACTACCGCTCGGGCGACTATATAGGCACGCAGGGCGTAGAGCGCAGCTACGAGCGCCAGCTGCGAGGCATCAAGGGCTCTGAGATTCTCATCCGCGACGTGCACGGCCGCATCAAGGGCCGCTACCAGGATGGGCGCTTCGACCAAAAACCCGTGCCGGGCAAGAACCTCACCCTCAGCATCGACCTCGAGCTGCAGAAGCTCGGCGAGCGCCTCATGCACGGCAAGCTCGGCAGCATCGTGGCCATAGAACCCGCCACGGGCGAGATCCTCTGTATGGTGACATCGCCTACCTACGATCCGCGCACCATGGTAGGTCGCCAGCGAGGCAAGCGCCACCGCGAACTCTCGCTCGACCCCATGAAGCCACTGCTCAACCGCGCCATCATGGGCACTTACCCCCCGGGCTCCACCTTCAAGACTTCGCAGGCTCTTACCTTCCTCGAGGAGGGCATCATTACGCCGCAGACGGCCTTCCCCTGCTCGCGCGGATTCCGTTTCCGCGGCCTCAAGGTGGGTTGCCACGGTCACGGCTCTCCACTGCCCCTGATACCCGCCATCGGCACCTCATGCAACGGCTACTTCTGTTGGGGCCTGTACTATATGCTCGGCAACCGCACCAAGTACCACGACGTGCAGCAGGCACTCACTACATGGAAAGACTATATGGTCTCCATGGGCTTTGGCTACAAGCTGGGCGTTGACCTCCCCGGTGAGAAGCGAGGTTTCATTCCTAACTCCGACTACTACGACAATGCCTACAAGGGCTCGTGGAACGGCCTCACCGTAATCTCTATATCCATAGGGCAGGGCGAAGTGACGCTCACGCCGCTGCAGATAGCCAACCTTGGAGCCACCATAGCCAACCGCGGGTGGTTCATAACACCACACATCGTCAAAAACATCCAGGATGAAGACCTCGACACGCTCTACCAGAAGCGGCGCTACACCAAAGTGTCGCGCACCCACTACGAGACCGTCGTCGCCGGCATGCAGCGAGCTGTGGAAAGCGGCACTTGCCGTGTAGCCAATAACCCCTGGTACGTCACCTGTGGAAAGACGGGCACGGCGCAGAACCGCGGGCACGACCACTCAGTCTTCATGGGCTTCGCGCCGCGCGACAACCCGCAGATTGCCGTTGCCGTCTACGTTGAGAACGGCGGCTGGGGCGCTACCTACGGAGTGCCCATAGGAGCCCTCATCATGGAACAGTATATCAACGGACACCTCTCGCCTGCCAGCGAGAAGAAAGCCGAAGTCTTTGCTAACCGAACCATCAGCTATGGCACCACTGCAAGATAAACCCAAGAGCGTGTTCCAGAGCATCGACTGGATCACCATCCTCATCTACGCCGCGCTACTCGCTTTCGGCTGGATGAGCATCTGCGGCGCGTGCTACGAGTACGGCCAGCCGCGCGACCTCCTTTCGCTCGCATCCTTCGGCACACGTACCGGCATGCAACTCGTGTGGATAGGCTCATCTATCATCCTTGGAGCTATCATCCTGCTGCTCGACGACCGCATCTTCGACACCTTCGCATACTTCATCTACGGGGCATTCATCCTGCTCCTTTTCATAACACCTTTTCTTGCGCACGACATCAAAGGCTCACTCTCGTGGATTAAGATAGGCCCCTTCAGCTTCCAGAGCGCCGAGTTCGCCAAATTTGCTACGGCCCTCGCCCTGGCCAAATTCATGAGCCCTTACGGCTTTCGTTTGCAAGGCTCGTGGAAGAATATGTCCATAGCCCTAGGCCTAATGATGCTGCCCATGGTGCTCATCGTCATGCAGAAAGAGACGGGTTCCGCTCTCGTTTACTTCAGCCTCTTCCTCATGCTCTACCGCGAAGGCATGTCCGGTTTCATCCTCTTCGCCGGCATCTCTGCCGCTGCCTCGTCGTCATAGGACTGCGCTTCGACCAGACACTCATCCTCTCGTCGTCAACCAGTCTGGGCGAGGTGCTCGTCATGCTGATGATCGTCGTCTTCGTGGCAGCCCTCATCATCATCTACTGCCGCCCATCGTCGCTCGTAGGCGAGAGCGGCGTTGACCCTCGCAACACGCGCCAGCCTTTCCGCCGTGCACTTACCTCAACGCTCGTAATGGCGCTGCCCCTCATGCTCACCACGCTAGCAATCGCCTACGTCCTCTTCCCCGCACTCGCTGCCTATCATGAACTACCGTCGGCGATGCAGCCTGAGGCTGCTGCCGAGGCCTTAGAGTCTGCCGCCGAAGCCGCCACGGCTCTCACGTCCGATGCCGCAGCCGAAGCCGCCGAAGCCACCGAAGAAGCCGCTGCCGCTTGGATTCCCTTCACAATCTCCCACGACAGCTTCCTCGCCCCACTCGTCGACCACCTGCGCCCCTTCAGCATATCGCCCATACTCGTGGCCATAACGCTCCTGCTCGCCCTACGCCTCCTGTGGATAGGCTTTGCCAACCAAGTTTACCGCTACGCCTACATAGCACTCTTTGCCCTCGCGTCGATGACTATATTCTTCTCGGCAAACCTGCTTGTTGACCACCTCGCGCCTCACCAGCAGAAACGCATACAGGTGTTGCTCGGGTTGCAGGACGACCCCAACGGCGTAGGCTACAACGTAATCCAAGCCAAGATAGCTATCGGCTCCGGAGGCCTTGAGGGCAAAGGCTTCCTCAACGGTACACAGACCAAACTCAAGTACGTGCCTGAGCAGGAGACCGACTTCATCTTCTGCACGGTAGGTGAGGAGCAGGGCTTCATAGGTTCCACTGCCGTACTCGTCCTCTTCCTCCTCCTCATGTGGCGCCTCATACACTTGGCCGAACGACAGCCTTTCGCCTTCGGGCGTGTCTATGGCTACTGCGTCTTCTCCATCATCTTCTTCCACGTGCTCATCAACATCGGCATGGTACTTGGTCTCATGCCTGTCATTGGCATACCACTGCCTTTCTTCAGCTACGGAGGCTCGTCGCTCTGGGGATTCACTCTACTCCTCTTCATCTTCCTGCGCATCGATGCAGGCCGCAGCCGCTACGTCAGAAAATAAGGCGCCAAAACGTCCGGTCGTATAGGCCGCATCTTCCTGTCATCATGTCAAGTTCAATCAGGCGTGTTGGAGTGGCCGAGCGGTATCCTCTGTTGTGCGCGCCGCTGTATCACAACGGGGTAAGCAATC
>CAJOLI010000053.1 GCA_905235285.1 uncultured Bacteroidaceae bacterium | reverse complement strand
CGCCTCATCTACGAAGGCTCGGACATGCTCTATCACCTTCTCGTCCTTCTAACCCACAAGGGCCTGCGCATTGAACAGCTGGCTGCAGAGCTCGTAACAAGACATAATCCAGGATGGAAAAAACATTAATCATCAACTACAGAGAAGTCGACATCTGCCGCGAAGACAAGACGCTGCTCTACAACGTTAACTTCAACGTCGGAGCGGGCGAGTTCGTCTATTTAACAGGCGTCGTAGGTAGCGGCAAATCGTCGTTGCTCAAGACCATATACGGGGAGCTCGACATAGAGAACGGCACAGCCGAGGTACTTGGATACGACATACGCCACATTAAGCGCCGACAGCTGCCAGCCCTTCGCCGGCAGCTTGGCATCGTATTCCAGGACTTCCGACTGCTCACCGACCGTAATGTGCGCCGCAACCTCGATTTTGTGCTTCGCTCAACAGGTTGGCGGAGCCGCACCGAGCGCGCGGAACGTATACGTCAGGTGCTCGAGACCGTAGGCTTGGCAGACAAGCAGGTGTCTATGCCTTATGAGCTCTCGGGCGGCGAACAACAACGCGTATGCATAGCGCGCGCCATCCTCAACCGGCCGATGCTCATCCTGGCCGATGAAGCCACAGGCAATCAGGACAGCCAGTCGGGCACGCAGACGGCACGCATCCTCTACGAGCTGGCGCAGCAGGGCACGGCCGTTGTCTTTGCCACGCACAACAACGCCCTCATCGAGCAGTTCCCGGGGCGTATCTATGAGTGCAACAACAACCAGCTAATCTGCCACGAAGGCGTCATCACATCTGCAACAAAGAGGCCTGAGGCGAAGCCCTTGCAAGAGTCTGAACCAGAGCCTTCACAGCCACAGCCTTCACAGCAGCCCGACGTTCCCACCGCCGAGGCCACGACGGCGGTAGCCGATGACATCCCCGTGGCCACCATCTCAAACAATCTCTTAGAACAATAACCCAAACAAGAATACGACAAGATTATGAAAGTAATGAAATTCGGAGGCACCAGCGTAGGCTCTCCCCAACGGATGCAAGACGTGTCCAAGCTCATCACTGCTGACAACGAGCCACGCTTCGTCGTCCTCTCGGCCATGAGCGGAACTACGAACACTCTTGTAGAAATTGCCGACTACCTCTACAAGAAGAACCCCGAGGGCGCAAACACCGTCATCAATGCCCTCGAGCAGAAATATCTGCAACACTGCGAGGAGCTGTATTCTACCGAGGAGTGGCGTCAACGCACCGTAGACTTCATCAAGGACATCTTCAACAGCCTTCGCAACATCACCAAAGGGCTCTTCACTTCGTTTGAGGAGAAGGTAATCCTGGCTCAGGGCGAAATACTCTCGACAAATATGGTCGTCAATTACATGAGCGAGCAAGGCATCAAGGCTGTACTGCTCTCGGCACTTGACATCGTGCGCACCGACAAGAATGCAGAGCCCGACTTCAACTACATACGCGAGAAAGCTCTCGAGCAGCTACAGGCCAACCCCGGCTACGACGTGTACATCACACAGGGATTCATCTGTCGCAACGCCTATGGCGAAATTGACAACCTGCTGCGCGGCGGTTCAGACTACACTGCCTGCCTCATCGGCGCTGCCATCCAGGCCGAAGAGATTCAGATCTGGACCGACATTGACGGTATGCACAACAACGACCCTCGCATCGTAGAAGGCACCGAGCCCGTGCGACAGCTCTATTTTGAGGAAGCTGCCGAGCTGGCGTACTTCGGAGCCAAAATCCTGCACCCGACCTGCATCCAGCCAGCCAAATTTGCCGGTGTGCCCGTGCGTCTGCTCAACACATTGGACCCTGAAGCACCTGGCACGATCATCAACAACAGGATGCACCGCGGGACCATCAAAGCCGTGGCAGCCAAGTCCGGCATCACTTGCATAGGCATACAGAGCTCGCGCATGCTGCTGGCATCCGGCTTCCTGCGCAAGGTGTTTGAGATCTTCGAGACGTACAAGACCAGCATTGACGTCATCGCCACATCCGAAGTCGGCGTGAGCGTGACCATAGACAACACCTCAAACCTCACACCCATCGTCGACGAGCTTAAGAAATACGGCACGGTAAGTATAGACAACGACATGTGCATCGTAAGCGTCGTCGGAGACCTCTCAAGCAAGAACGTAGGCTTCGAGACAATAGCCACGGAGGCTCTTAAGCAGATACCTGTACGTATGATTAGCTACGGAGGCTCGGCCCACAATATCTCATTCGTCGTGTCAGAAACCGACAAGCAGCGCACCCTGCGTGCACTGCAGCAGACTCTATTCACATACAACGACCATGTGCGCAGGCCATCGTAACAGTGAAAAGTGAATCATGAATGAATAGCTGAAGAGAGAATCATGAGAATAGACACGACACAACTTGCAGGACTGCCAACGCCTGCGTATGTCTACGACAAGGCCCTCTTGTCAGAGACATTAGCCGCCATAAAGGCCGAGATACGCGACAACGCCAACTACCACGTTCACTACGCCATCAAAGCCAACGACAACCCAGACATCCTCGCTGCAATAGCCCGCGAAGGTTTCGGCGCCGACTGCGTCAGCGGCGGTGAGATTAGCGCAGCCCTTGCAGCTGGCTTTCCTGCATCGGAAATTGCCTATGCCGGCGTAGGCAAGGCCGACTGGGAAATACGCTTAGCTCTCGATGCCGGCATAGGGATGTTCAACGTAGAGAGCCGCGAGGAACTGGAGGTAATCAGCCAGCTGGCCACAGAGACACAGACTGAAGCGCGCGTCAGCCTGCGCATTAACCCCGACGTGAAGGCTGACACACACGCCCACATCACTACCGGGCGAGCCGAAAACAAATTCGGCATCGCATATGAAGAGATGATCCCGACCATACGTCTGGCATGCCAGCTGCCGAACATCACATGCGTAGGCCTGCACTTTCACATAGGCTCCCAGTTGCTTGACATGCGCGACTTCGAAAACCTCTGCCTACGCATCAATGAGCTGCAAGACCTGTTGGACGAACAAAGTATCTGCCTCGGGAACATAGACGTAGGCGGCGGATTAGGAGTCAGCTACACTGACCCCGACGGTCAACCCATACCGGACTTCGCTTCATACTTCGCAACCTTCCGCAACCATCTGCGCCTCAGACCAGGGCAGCAGCTGCATTTCGAACTCGGGCGGGCCGTAGTAGCACAGATGGGTTCGCTCCTCACACGCGTCCTCTACGTCAAACATACTGCCGCCAAGGACTTCGTAATCCTTGATGCAGGCATGACCGAGCTCATACGCCCGGCACTATACGGCGCACTCCACAAGATAGATAACATCTCGGCCGCAGAACGCGGAGACGCAGACCAACGCCATTCCTACGATGTCGTAGGCCCTATATGCGAATCGTCGGACGTCTTCGCACGCGACTACATCTTACCCAGGACTGAGCGCGGAGACCTCCTCATGCTGAGGTCTGCCGGTGCCTACGGACAGACCATGGCCTCCACATACAACCATCGGCCACTTCCACACACTTTCATCCTCTAACGTCTATCGTCTAACGTCTGAAATGCTATTTGTGAAAATCTACATACTCGCCTTCCTCGGCGTCTGGGTTATCGCAATGATTGTCGCCTACGGATACGGCCGCGTAGGACGTCGTATCAGCAGCTTTCAGAAGTTTTCCACCGTGGACAAGCCGCTGCCACCACTCAGCGTAATCATACCCGCACACAACCAGGCACAAGCACTTCGCCGGCACCTCGACGCTATCTTGTCGCAAGACTACGACCTGTTTGAGGTCATCGTCATAAATACAGGCTCTACCGACGACACAAAGGACGTCATCGAGCGGTTCGAGCTTCAGTATGCCAACCTTCACCATACCTTCACACCACTGTCAGCCCGCGACATAAGCCTCGACCGCCTTGCACTCACCCTCGGCTTCCGGGCAGCAGCCTACGACTGGGTCGTCATCACCCATGCCGACTGCGAGCCAGCGTCGCCATATTGGCTCATGCGCATCGGACAGACCATAGCCAATCCTCATTGCGGGCCCCAGAGCAAGCGACTCAAAGGCCAACCCGACATCGTCGTCGGACAAGCCATCTATGCTCCCAGCCGACATACGAGGCTCAGCCGGAGAAGCTCTTTCGGCCGCCTCTGGGCTGACTTCTCCAACTACGACCATGTGCTCACAGGGCATGCCGCAATAGGATGCGACGGCTGCAACCTCGCCTACCGCAAGCAGCTCTTCATAGACAAACAAGGCTTCTCCGAACACCACAACCTTGAGATGGGCGCCGAAGACCTCCTCGTCAACCACAACTCAAAGGCCGACAACACCGCACTCATGCTACTGCCATCAGCGACCGTCATCCAGGACCCACTGCCCGACGTGCGCACTTGGAAGAAAAAGCGCCTCTACCAGTGTGAGACCCGACGCCACCGACGCCACACCTGGCTCTACGACACCAGGCAATGCCTGCGACTCTCCATGCCATGGGTGCTCGCAGCCATAGTCGCCGCAGGGGGCCTGTTGCCTCTTGTCGGCCAACCACGGCTCGACGACTCTATATTTTACCTCACCATCGGCGTCATAGCCCTCCTCTTCATCATATACATCAGCGTCAAGCTTTCAGCCTTCCGCCGTACCGCACGAGCCATCGGCTACACAGGCAACACCCTCTCCTTTCTCATCCTCCAGCTGCGACTTCCATTCTGGCTGCTTGCTGACGCCCTCAGCCGCAGGCGAGCCTCACGCAACCAGTTCCGCAAAAAGTTCGTCTAACGCATAACGCCTAACGTCGATATGTCCTCTTTCATAACCTGGTGCTACGCCCACCTCAACTATTGGACCATAACTTTCCTCATGACCCTCGAGAGCACCGTAATACCCATCCCGAGTGAGCTCGTAGTGCCACCCGCAGCATATCGCGCAGCAGCCGAGGGCGCCGACCTCAATGTCCTGCTCGTCGTTCTATGCGCCACGTTAGGTGCTGACCTCGGCGCCATTATAAACTATACCGCCGCATACTACCTCGGACGACCCGTAATGTACGCCTTCGCACGAAGCACGGCGGGGCGCATGTGCCTGCTCAATGAGCAGAAAGTCCAGCACGCAGAGCGCTATTTCACAGACCACGGAGCCATAGCAACCCTCATTGGACGACTCGTGCCAGGCATACGACACCTCATATCCATACCCGCAGGGCTCGCACGGATGCGACTGTCGCATTTTCTTCTCTACACGACCCTCGGAGCAGGCCTGTGGAACATCATCCTCGCAGCAATGGGCTATGCTCTCGCAAGCATAGTACCCGAGGAACAGCTCGTCACAACCGTCACACGCTACAGCCATCAAATAGGCTACGCCATGATAGCCTTGGCCGTCATCGTCATCGCCTACTTCGCCTACAAGGCACGTAAATAAAAGTACGCAAGCATTGGTATTTTCCTTTTTTACCATCACCTACACTTTCCCTTGCAATATATTATCTCTCAAATGCTTAGCCGCCATACCCATCAGACTTGCGGCCAATATGAGCGTTTCAAATCAGTTAGTTACGGAAAGTGTAAGTGAATTAAGAAGCCAAAAGCGGTTAAAGATGTTTAAGTCGTTACACTTTAGTCACGACCCTGCAAAAGACGTCAAAGTCTGTATCTATCCGTGAGAGCTCGTAGGCCTCTGTGGCAAGCGAGAAAGTGCCGCGCACATCGGGCAGGTCGAAGAAGCTGCGCAACAGACTCGCCATATTGAAGCTCAGGCTCCGCGCCCTCGGGTCCGCCTGACCGGAGGCCCTGCGGATCAGCGCCCTGCATACGCCCGTTAGGTAGTCCTTGTCGTGCTCCTCGTAGCGCGCCGTGCGCAGCAGCACGAAAGCAGCCGTGAGGCTCTCCAGATGTACGAGGAACTCTACCCGCCGCCGCGCATCCCTTACGTCGAGGCTCTCGAAGAGATTCTCCATGGTCACGTAATCGTCGATGACGGGCAGCCACACAGCCAGCAGCTTACGTCGGTCGAGCTCGTGGCTGCCACCTGACAGCGCCTTCGACAAGCGCACGAAGCCGGGGTCGGAGAGGCTCAGGGTGCCAGCTCTCAGGCGTGGCGCTGCCGCCTTGGCCATGGTAACGACAAAAGCCTTGGGCTGCCACAGTATGAGTCGGATGACGACATCCCAGAACGTGTCGCTGCTGACATCTGCCAGGAGGCGTTCGCCTATGATGTACCCGGCCGTGCGGAACTGCGCGTTCGACAGGTTGTCTAGGAAAGCCACCAGAGCCTCGCCGTCCGCAGCCGCGAACACGGCACTCAGGCGAGTGAAAAGCAAAGAATCATAATGTCGGTCCATGTCCCCGTATTAATAAAATGAATCGTCACTCCCCTACTTCATCATCTGCAGCGCCTCGGCCGTAGTAATCTGTTTGTCGCCGAGGAAGGCCACGATAAAGGCCTCGGGGAAAGTTTCGCGCACGCCTACGAGTTCATTCTTTATCACCTGATAGTCAGTGGCACGGCTATAGATGACCTTAAAGCGGTCGCCCGTCGGCACGTACGTCACACCCGTGAAGCCCTTGAGGCGGTAGTCGCCCTCTTTCAGTTTGGTAGCCGTATTCATCAGCTGGATGGCAAAATAAGGCTTCTGCGCGGTCTCGTCAGTCCCTTTCTTTTCCGCCGCGGCAGTGGCCTCTGCTGCAGTGTTCGTGGCAGCCTGCGCTTTCGTCTTGGCAGCAGCCTCAGCTTCAGTTCTGCTCTTGGCCTCAGCTTCAGCCTTGCTTTTGGCAGCCGCCTCAGCTTCAGCCTTAGCCAGAGCCTCAGCTTTGGCGCGCTCTTCTGCCCTGGCTTCAGCCAGCGCTTTCTCCCGCGCACGCTCCTCTGCGGCAGCCTGAGCCTTCGCTTCGGCCTCGGCCTTGGCAAGGAGGGCTGCCTCGGCCTTCGCTTTCTTGTCCTTGGCTACTTCTATAGCCTCATCAGCAGCATCTTTGGCCTGCTCAGCCTCCGTAGGAATCTTTTCTACGACCGGCTTGTTCTTTTTGGCAGCCACCGTCAATGGCGCATAGTGGCTGTACCGCAGGTTACGAAGTTTAGCCTTGTCGACGCTCCCGTTCTTTGTCAGCTCGCGATATTCAGCCAATGCTTTGTAGATGGCATCGGCCAGCTCTTTCTGTCCAGCCTCTGACGTCATATATGCCTCTTCAACTTCGTTGGTGATAAAGCCTATCTCGGTTAGGACGCTCGGCATATTCGTATTCTCGCAGACATATAGTTCGCGCTGCTTCACGCCACGGCTGACTTCGCGGCCATGAGCCAGATACTGGCGTTGAAGCAGCAAGGCGAGCAACTCGCTCTTGCCTGCCTGCGTGCCGGAGAGGGGCACATTAGTGGCATAGAACGACTCGGTGCCACGGACGTATGGGTTTGGGGCTGAATTCACGTGAATAGAGACGAAGAGCTCTGCACCACGGGCATTGGCCATATGGCATCGTTCAGAGAGGGTGGGATATTTGTCCTTCTCACGCGTGAAGACGACACGCACGCCACTGATGTTCTGCTTCACCAGGCGTCCCACCTCCTTGGCCACCGCCAGTGAAATCGTCTTCTCGTTGCTTCGCCGCCCCTCGCAACCCGTGTCATGGCCGCCGTGGCCAGGGTCTATGACCCATGTCACCTTACTCGCCCCTACAGCCACGAGCGAAGTCAGGCACAGCAAGATAAATGCAATGCGTTTCATGTTTTCTACTCCTTTTTATGGTGGCAAAGATAATAAAAAGCACGAACAGCCAACATTTATCGCCTATCTTTTTGCACAATAGCCATAACTTTTTTGTACTTTTGCCGTCGGAAACAAGTTTTTACTACTATGAGCGACGGAAACTTCAACAGGGCGCTGCTGCCACACACGCCCTACGCCAGCGGCCTTAAGGCCGGACGAGCCATGGCCCTGGCCAAGGCCGAGCAGGCCTTCCGCCAATGGCTGTGCATAGAGCGCCCGACCATCGACGACGATGAGCTGGCGCGCAAGTTGGCCTCGTTCAGGCAACTGCTGCGATAGCCTTACCCCCTGAGACCTCCTCAGACGCGTCTGCAACATTTACATATCTTTGCCATAGATTGTTCTCCTCCAAAAAGCAACAGTGCATACCATACAGTCATAATGACAACACCTGATGCCCCCGACTACCTCTTTATTGACGCCATACTCCTGGCCTACCGCCTCGGCCACGTACGTCACGGCGAGTCCAAGGCAGCCCTGCTCGCTGCCGCTCGCGCCGCCACTGACGCCCTGACGTTCCTCTCGGCACTCGAGAACTTCGGCGTAAGTCGCCGCTCGGAGCTCCATCGCTTCCTCGGGGAATTCATGGCTGCGCCGGACCACTGGCGTAACCTCTACCCTGGTGCCCTCGGTATACGACATACGGGCGAGGCTGCCGAACCGCTGCTCAGTAGCGGGCGAGTCACGTTTCTTGTAGAGCCAGTCCTCAGCGCCCGGCAGCAGCAACTCTTCTACGATGCATACTGGAACTTCGTGCGCAACCACCAGCCAGCGTACCCCGAGCGGAAGAGAGGGCTGGTCATTGGCTCCTATGCCAACCTGCCGCGTGACAACGCCTCAACACTGCCGCGCTTCTGCGACTACCTCCGCCATCTCGTAAGCCATCCATCACAGGCTACACGCCTGAGCTGCGAAGGATTTCCTGTTGACATCGTATGTGCCATTCTCACACGCGCGTACATATAAATAAAGTTCAAATGAAAAATAAACCTTATGCATGGGTGCCGTCGCTCTATCTGGCGGAAGCGCTGCCTTACGTCGCCGTCATGGTCATCGCCACGACGATGTACAAACGTTTGGGGCTCTCTAACACGGAACTCGCCCTTTACACCTCATGGCTCTACCTGCCCTGGGTCATCAAGCCCTTGTGGAGCCCTTTCATCGCAGCACTAAAGACGGAACGCTGGTGGGTGCTTGTGATGCAGTTGTTAATAGGTGCCGGCTTTGCGGGCATAGCTTTCACGCTTCCTACCGCCTACTGGCTGCAGGGGTCGTTGGCCTTCTTCTGGCTACTCGCTTTTGCCAGTGCCACGCACGATATCGCTGCCGACGGCCTCTATATCCTCGGTCTTGACACCCATGACCAGAGCCTCTATGTTGGCATCCGCTCAACCTTCTATCGTATCGGAAACATTGTCGGGCAAGGACTTCTGGTTATGCTTGCCGGTTGGCTCGAGCGGTCGCAGACGGTACCCATGGCCTGGAGTATCACCTTCCTTGTTCTCGCCGGCACATTCGTGGCACTATGGCTTTGGCATAGCGTGGCATTGCCTAAAGATGCGGTCCTCCCTACTGCCCCCGAGGAAAAGGAAGCTTCCACTTCGTCCCCCAAGGGGGACACTATAGTCTCTGACAACGAAGCCAACTCGGCAGCAGTAGGGACTTCTGCGTTTTGGTTAGCCCTGAAAACTTTCTTTACGAAGCCCCACATCATCTCGGCCCTCCTCTTCATGCTCCTCTTCCGATTCCCCGAAGGCCAACTGGTGAAGATCGCAAACCCCTTTCTGCTCGACAACGTTGAGGCCGGCGGACTCGCCTTGAGCACCGAGGCCGTTGGCTTTGTCTACGGCACCGTAGGTATCATAGGGCTCACCATAGGCGGACTGCTCGGAGGCTGGTGTGTCTCGCGCCATGGCTTGAAGCGTTGGCTGTGGCCTATGGTACTTAGCATCTCACTTCCCGACCTCGTCTACGTATATCTGGCCTACGCAGCTCCAAGCTTGGCTACAGACCTCGCCTCTGCCACCTCGTTCTTTAACTCGCATTTCACCGTGGTTAACATCTGTGTTTTCATTGAGCAGTTCGGCTACGGTTTTGGATTCACCGCATATATGCTCTACCTCGTCTACTTCTCTCAGGGCGAGCGCTCGACAGCTGTCTTCAGCATCTGCACCGCTATGCAAGCTCTCGGTATGATGATTCCAGGCATGATAGCAGGTTGGATGGCAGACCATCTGGGCTATCAGCGCTTCTTCTGGTGGATTATGGCGTGCTGTATTGTCACCTTTGCCGTCTCAGCTCTTATCAAGATTGACCCGTCCTACGGCAAGAATGCTGCAACGAAAGACGATTGACGATAGACGAACGACGCAAGATCCGGGAATTTTTGTGTAACTTTGCCGCTGCAAAAGGGTCTAAGGCAAGTCCGTTCACCTTTAATAGTGTCATTATGGATAATCCACAAGAGATATTTCCTATTGTAGATGAAGAGGGGCGTGTGCTGGGTTCTGCCACACGCGGCGAGTGCCATAGCGGCAGCAAGTTGCTGCATCCCGTGGTGCATCTGCATGTGTTCAATGTGGCTGGCGACCTCTACCTGCAGAAACGTCCAGACTGGAAGGACATCCAGCCTGACAAGTGGGACACGTCTGTAGGCGGGCATATCGACTTCGGCGAGATTCCCGAGGAAGCGTTGCGCCGTGAGGTGCGCGAGGAACTGGGCATCACGGACTTGAAGGCAGACTTCGTTGCCAAGTATGTGTTTGAGAGCGCGAGGGAACGGGAGCTGGTGTATATCTTCCGCTGCACGTACGACGGTCCGGTCTGTCCTTCGGCAGATGAACTGGCTGGTGGCAGGTTCTGGTCGATGCAAGAGCTGCGGGCAACGATGGGGCAAGGCGTGCTGACGCCCAACTTTGAGAGTGAGTTCTGCAGGTTCCTGGAAAAGTGAGACTTTGCCTCTTTGCCTTCCTCTTTTACATCCCCGTTACCATGGTTGTCTACCGAACGACACGAAGAAACGTTAACGCTCCGTAGGTCAAGGCAGACAAAGCGAGTTTTATATTGGAACAGATTAGGAACATTCCGAGCTATGCGGACTGTTGATGTCTGGGTGGCGGGTGAATTCACGTGGCAATATAAGTTTCAAACACAGAATCTTTGTAATTGAACATTTATTCATTGCCGTGGATAATGGGAGGGATGACTTTTTGTTATAACTTTGCCAATGAAATGGGCAAAAACGCTGAATTACATTCAACGTATTCCCTTGCAGGGCTCGCTTGCGCGTAGCCTTTCAGCCACTCCCCTACCTCCTTCCCTAAAGGGAAAGGAGACAGTTTATGTACGTAGCCATTCGCCATTGCATAGCCTAATCAATCATGGCTCTGCTTAGCTGGCTTGGGCGAAAACACCGAATTGCTCAAATAGAACCGACTTGGCTGGCTTGTTAACAAATTATAGAAGCCACCTCACTAATTATTGCATCGATTATGACAAACGTAAAAGACATGATGATTCGCAAGCCGTCGCTGAAGTATCGCGACGTGCGCGAGTATGAAGGAAAATTCTACGACTGGAAGGCGGGTGATCACCTGTTGCAGAAGGGTATGGTCGTGGATGAATTGTTCCATCCTCTGGAACACGATATCGTATTGAAGAAGGACTTGCAGGTGACGCTGCGTGATGGTGTGAAGATTTTGACGGATGTGTATCTGCCAAAAAGTGAGGATTTAGGAAAGACTTCCTACCCGGCCATCATCGCCTGGAGTCCGTACGGCAAGAACTCGGGCAATGCGGAGCGATATAAGGCGCTGTTCGGTCTGTTAGGTCTGGACCAGAAACGCATGAGCGGACTGCAGAAGTTTGAAGGTCCCGATCCCGACTTCTGGTGCGCAAAGGGTTATGCGATCGTACACCCAGACCCTCGTGGCATCGGCCGCTCTGAAGGCGACAGCACGATGCTGGGCACTCAGGAAGGACAGGACGGTGCGGACCTTGTGGAATGGGTGGCCCGTCAGCCGTGGTGCAACGGACGTGTGGCTCTGAGCGGCACGAGCTATCTGAGCTTCTCGCAGTGGTTCACGGCAGCGGAACGTCCTGAGCACCTGACATGTATGCAGGTGACGGAGGGACTGACTGACGGCTACCGCGACATGTGTCTCGTAGGCGGTATGCCAGACTACGCTTTCACGGAACTGATCCAGGCCAACCACGAGGGTTTCGGTCAGCGCGAGGACGTTGCAGAAGAGAGTCGGCAGTACCCTTTCCGCAACCATCCGCTGTGGGACGACAAGACGGCCCGGGTGGACCGTATAGAAGTTCCCACACTGGTAGTGGCCAGTTACTCTAACGTGCTACACACGGACGGCACTTTCCGTGCCTGGCGTCAGCTGGGGTCGAAAGAAAAATGGCTGCGCATCCACGACAACTTGGAGTGGCAGGACTACTACGAGCCTAAATACGTGGAAGAGCGCCTGCGTTTCTTCGATTATTATATGAAAGGTGTTGATAACGGCTGGAAGGAGACGCCTAAGGTGCGCTACTGCCTGCACGACATGAAGGGCGGCAACAAGATTGACGAGCCGGCCACGGCATTTCCACCGACCAACACGGAATACAAAAAGTACTATCTGAACGGCCAGACCCGTCAGCTGCAGGACGAGGTTCCTACGGCTGATGTACCAGCTTTCTACGTCTGCGAGAGTGATGCCCCGAAAGCCTCTTTCTATCTGCCGATAACAGAAGAAACGAGTTTCATCGGCTATCCGAAGGCTCACCTCTATGTGGAGGCCGACGGCAGCGATGAAATGGATTTATTCCTTATCGTACAGAAGCTGGACGAGC
The DNA here is from genome assembly GCA_905235285.1 of uncultured Bacteroidaceae bacterium. Classification (GTDB taxonomy): domain Bacteria; phylum Bacteroidota; class Bacteroidia; order Bacteroidales; family Bacteroidaceae; genus Physcousia. The sequence continues at coordinate 3,690 of CAJOLI010000053.1, read as the reverse complement.
ACTACAACGTGCTGCGCCAGTTCACTATCCCCTCAACGTCGCCCCGAACACACGACATGCTGGAGAACCACGGTGGCGTGGCGAAATACAGCGGTGCCTACGGTCGCCTGCGTGTCAGCCGTCGCCACATAGACGAGAAGCTCTCTACGGACATCATCCCCGTACAGTCGTTCGACCGCGACGAGAAACTGTCGAAGGGCGAAATCGTAGAAATCGAAGTGTCGCTGGCTCCTATGGGTATGCTCTTCCATCCGGGGGAGACTCTCCGCTTCATGGTGACCTCGCTGAACATCACTGGCAACGTCCACCCTGGCGTGCCGGCCTACGTCTCGAAAGACAACCATGGCCGCCACATTTTTCATTGCGGCGGAGAGTATCCAAGTTACTTACAATTAGGGGTATTAAGATAGGGAGAGCATGAGAAGACTACTTTTATATCTGTTTTTCAGCATTGCTGCTTTCACTGCGGCAGGTTCGGTTCCCGATGGTAAGGACACATCCAAGCGCATCTGCCTCGATACGTCGAGGGGCTACCGATGGCAAATGAAGAAAGCAGCTGACGTTGACATCAGTGGTAGAGCACTCTCTATGCCATCTACTCCACGTGTAGAACCGGAGGCAGATTCGGGATGGCTGACGGCCATCGTGCCGGGCACGGTACTCAATTCCTTAATATATAATAAGGCGTACCCTGAACCCTACTACGGGATGAACAACAAGATTGACCGTGGCCTCATTCCAGACCTTAACCGTGCGGGCATCGATTTCTACACCTACTGGTTCCGCACGGAGTTTGACGTGCCATCCGACTTCGCAGGCAAGACCTTATGGCTTGACGTGGAAGGCATTAACTACCGAGCCGACATTTTCCTGAATGGGGAGTCGGTAGGCAGCCTCTGCGGTATGTTTCAGCCTAAGGTCGTCGACATCACCCGCGTCGCCAGAATCGGGCAGAAGAACGTCCTCGCCCTGCGCGTGCAGCCCATAGACTATCCTGGTTCGCCCAGCGGCAACAAGGACTATGGAGCTACCGGCGAGAACCACAACGGCGGTGACGGGAGCATCGGCAAGAACGTGACGATGCTCATGAGTGCCGGATGGGACTTCACGTTCTACGATGGCATCCGCGACCGCAATACCGGCATCTGGCGCAGCATCAGCATCTTCGCCACCGGCGGCGTGCGTCTGAGCTATCCCTTCGTGCGGTCTGATCTGACCGACAACTACACACGGGCCAGCGAGACCGTCAGCGTAGAAGTTACTAATCCCGCCACCGAGGCGCAGACCTTCACCATTGAAGGTTGCATCTCCGAGACGACACTTAACAGTAATTCTCAATCCCCCATTACCTTTGCAAAACGTATCACCATCCAAGGTAACGCCACGCAGGAAGTCGTGTTCTCGCCCGAGGACTTCCCGCAGCTCGTCATCCAACAGCCGCGACTCTGGTGGCCCATCCATAAGGGAGAGCAGCACCTCTACACGCTACACCTCACGGCCAAGCGAGAAGGCATTGCCAGCAGTGGGCCTACGGCGTTCCCCGCCATCGCCGACAGTCTGACCACCCGTTTCGGCATCCGCGAGATTCGCAGTGACCAGCATACTCCCGACGGTTCGCGCCAGTTCTATGTCAATGGTCACAAGTTCTTCGTGCGCGGCACTAACTGGATTCCTGAAGGGATGCTCCGCTGCTCTGACGAACGCACATACGCCGAACTGCGCTACACTCAGCAGACGGGCATCAATTTCATCCGTCTCTGGGGCGGTGGCATTGCGGAAAGCGACTATTTCTATCAGCTGTGCGATGAGATGGGCTTCGTCGTCTGGCAAGAGTTTTGGCTCACGGCCGACACCAATGGCAAGGATGGTCAGCCGCAGGTTACTGACACAGACCTCTACCTCCAGAACGTAGCCGCCACGGTGAAGCGCCTACGGGGTCACGCCTCCGTAGGCTACTGGGTAGCTGCCAACGAGGGCACTGACATCCCCGGGACTCGCGAACTCATCAATCAACTCGACGGCACCCGAGGCTATCAGCGACAGTCGGAATCGGACGGAGTGCACGACGGTAGCCCTTACAAGCAGGTCAACCCCATGCGCCACTACACCAACGATGCCTCAGAGCGCGGCTCACGCATCGACGGCTTCAACCCTGAATATGGTGCGCCTGCTATGCCCCTTGCAGAGTCGCTGCGCGAATTCATGCCCGAAGAGTTGCTCTGGCCTGCGGGCACGGAAAAGTGGAAAGAGGCGTGGGACTACCATGACGGCAACGGTTTCCACCTCATGTCGTCGCTCTACCGCGAGCTGACCGACACCTATGGTCCCTCTGCCTCGTTTGAGGAGTTTGCATGGAAAGGACAGCTCGTGGCAGCCATGAACGGCAAAACCATCTGGGAACCATGGAACGAACAGAAACACGACTATGGTGACCGCTATGCTTCCGGACTCCTCTTCTGGTACCACAACTGCCCTGTGGATCAGGTGTGCGCCCGCTTCTACGACCACTCCCTCGAGCCCACAGCCATGCTCTACCACACCGCCAACGCCCTGCAGCCTCTGCACCCTCAGTTCGACTACAGGACCAACACCGTCTCAGTCGTCAATGACTACTACACCGCTGCCGACGGCCTGACACTGACGGCCGAAGTCTTTGACCTGCAGAGCCGTAAGCTGTGGAGCAAGACGCAGCAGGTCAGCGTGCCTGCCGACGGCGTGGCCAATGACATTTTCTCCATAGACTTCCCCTCTGGCATCACTCAGGTTCACTTCCTCAAGCTACGCCTCACCGACAACGCCGGCCGTCTCGTGGGCGACAATTTCTACTGGCGCAGCCTCGACACGGACAACGGCGAGCGTTATCACGCCAGCGGCCCCTGCGCCTCTGGCTTCCAAAGTCTCGCTGACATGCCGAAGGCCACGGTTATCACTAAAGTGAAGCGTGCCAAGGGCAAAGCCATGGAAGTGGAAATTAAGAACACAGGTCAGAACATAGCTTTCTTTGTCCAGCTGCAACTCAGGGACAGGCTGGATAGGAGCGTAAAGCCCTGCTTCATGACCGACAACTTCTTCTCCCTCCTTCCCGGTGAGAAGAAGACTGTTGCCATTGACACTTCGCTGGCTCCAACGAATGCCACAACCATCGTACTTAGGGGCTGGAATGTAGACAAAAAACAATTGAAAATGAAATGATAGCATGAGAAAGTATAAGATTTTTCTTTTGCTGATGGTCATGGCCAGTATGGCGGCAGCCCAGAACAACGTCACCATTGACACGCAGGCGAGTCTGGGCAAGGCTTCGCCCTACCTTTTCGGGCAGTTCATTGAGTACATGGGGCGCGACATCGAGGGCGGCATCTATGACCCACAGTCGCCTCTCTCCGATGCCAACGGTATCCGGCAGGACGTACTTGCCAAAGCCAAGGAATTGGCTCCCACGATGATTCGTTACCCCGGAGGCACGTTCGTGAAGACCTTCCACTGGATGGACGGCGTGGGACCGCGCAATGAGCGCCGCCCCTCGAAAAACCTCATCTGGGGCGGCATCAACACGTTCCAGTTCGGCACGTGCGAGTTCATCAACTATTGCCGGGCCATCGGCTGCGAACCGGTGCTGGTAGTGAACATCGCCACAGGCACACCCGACGAGGCCGCCAATTGGGTGGAATACTGCAACGGCACAGAGAACAC
>CAJOLI010000052.1 GCA_905235285.1 uncultured Bacteroidaceae bacterium | reverse complement strand
GTCGGCTCGCCATTCTTTCTGATAAGGTATGTAGAGCTGAATCTTGTACTTATCGGTGGTCGACTGTCCTGGCACGATGAAACCGAGCGCCACGTAGGTCTGCCAGCAGCGCTCACAGATGTTGAGGACGGTGTTGGCGTTGGCGATGTTGCCGTCGCCAGGATACTGTATCTTGGCGGGATTGTCGCCGTAGCGCACGTCCCAGAAGACGGCGTAGTGGTCGCTCTCGCGCATGTGGGAGAAGTTGTAGCCGGAGGTGGCAGCGGCATTAGTGTAGTTGGTGCCGGAGTAAGTGTCGGGTTTGAGGAGGTAGCGCCCGGGATCAGTGAAGCTCATCTCGGAAGCGTCGGTAGGTACGATGTTGTCGGTGGCGATGTTGGTGTAGCCGAGGGCCGTCTGTGAGTTGTAGGCCCGCATCTGTTTAGTTCTCACCGAGAGCGAGTCAACGCCGACGAGCGAGATAATGCCGTTGGGCTTGAAGCGGTCATCGTAGCGCACGAAGAGCGTGTCCTGTGCGACGGCGCTGTTAAGCAGCCAGTGGCAAGTGAAGAGTGAGAAATCGCATACTCCGAAAAGGAGGGCTAAAGTGATGGCAAGTCTTATGTTTCTCATTGTCGTGGTCCTTACTTTATAGCTACTTTGTGGCCGTTGATGATGTAGATTCCTTTCGGCAGGGCTGCGCGCCGCTCGGGTGTGGCGTCGCCTAAGCGCTGGCCGCTGAGGTTGAAGATGCCTGTGGCGTCCGTCGTCGTCAGCCCAAGAGCTTCGGGGATGGAGTGTACGGCGTCGGGCGTGGCGGTGATGTCCTCGCCTATGCCGTCGATGTAGAAACGGAGGGACGTTGGCTCGGCGCTGATGTCGTCAATCCACGAGCGGAACGCCTGCAGCGTCAGTGAATCCTCGGAGAAGGCCATGCGTCCATCGGCGTTGAGGTAGTACATCCCCGGCGCTACGCGCTTGTTGCGGATGACGGAGCCCGAGCGCTCGGTGTCGTCGAGGCGCAGGTAGGTGCCGTGGAAGCGCACTTTAAGGGAGCCGTCGTCGTTCTGCACCGACTGCAGGCGGGCCGACTGATTGGCGGCTTTCGTGACGTCGGGAATGAAATAGATCGGTCCGTAGGGCCGCTCGTCGATAAAATTATACATACGTGTCGTCGGGGCTACGTCGGGCTCGCGTGTAGGGCGCAGCAGGTAGTGGTAGTTGGCACGCAGGACGATGTCATCTGCGGCGAGGTCGAGGGTGCTGAACTCGAGCGTCGTCACGCCGTCGTCGGTGATGGCTACTGGTTGTGCCAGTTCGGCATCGTCGCCAAAGACGTAGCGCAGCTGGGCGCCGGTGAGATTGAAGGGCAGCACAAGGCTGTTCCACTGCCCCAGGTCGAAGGAACGGCGCAGGGCCAGCGCGGCGTGCTCGAAGGAACCGGCCTTGTAGTAGGTGGTGCTGTCCTCGTCGAGGAGCACGTGCGGCATCGAGCGGAAACGTATGCTCTTGACGGCGCTGCGCTCGAAGGTGTTGCCGCCAATGGTGATGGTGCCCGGACCAAGTTCAATGAGCTGGAAGGCTTCGTTGGAGACGAGGTAAGAGTAGGTAGCCGTGCCTACGCGCACTTCCATGTTCTTCGCCCCTGCCACTACAGACTGGCGTGTTGCCTTGCGTATAGGTGCCGGCTCTTGAGCATCAACGGTCAAGGCCGAGGCGGCGAGCATGAGGCTGACGCAGAAGAAGCAATAAAAAAGTCTCATAAAAGCGATTGTTGAAATGTTTCTTAAGTTTGCAGCTGCAAAGATAGCAAAAAATCATTCAACAATCTCTTCTATGAGAATTTTTTTCAGAACAATCTTTTAATTACTGAATATTCTTTCGGATTCGCGTGAGGTAAGCTGTCATGGCCTCCTCGTCGCGGTCGTCAATAATCTGCAGGAGCTGCTTGAGCTCAGTGCGGATACCCTCGACCTTGGGCTTCGTGTGGGGGTTGAAGAGTATCTCGCGTAAGAGAGTGTCGTCCTCCGAGAGGACGCCCCGCGCTATCTTCATGTGGCGCTTGAAGGTTGTGCCCGGCGTGTCCTGGTGTTTCATCAGAGCCGAGAAGACGAACGTGGAGACGAAGGGAATGGAGAGCGAGTAGGCCATGGTCTCGTCGTGCTCGTCAAAGGAGAGTTCCTTGAGGTTGAGGCCGAGTCGCGTGTAGAGGTCGCGGAAGAAGATGCGCCCCATGTAGTCGCCCTCGTTGATGAGGATGGCGTTCTCGCGCGAGAGGTCGCCCAGGTTGGCAAACGTAGGTCCGAACATGGGATGCGAGGACACGAAGCGGTGGCCCGTCTGCTCGTAGTATTCGCGGAATCCGGTCTTGACGCTGCTGATGTCTGAGAGGATGCAGTCGCGCCCTATGTGGGGCATGAGGTCGTCGAAAGCAGCGAGCGTGTATTTCAGCGACACGGCATTAAGGACCAGCTCGGGGTCGAAGGCGTCGACCTCGTCGAGCGCTGTGAAGCGCTGTGTGTTATAGAGAAAACGCATGCGGCGCGGTTCGGTATCGTAGACTGCCACTTCGTGGTCGAAAGAGAGCAGATCGACGAAGAACGAGCCCATTTTTCCGGCGCCTAAGATAAGTATTCGCATAGTGAAAAGCCCCCGCGATGTCCCCTCTTCCGCCCGGCTCGAAGTGTCGGCTGGCCCTTCAAGGGGGGAGTGGTATGTTTTGGGAGGTGGCGGGGCATTACTGAAAAGTTAAGTAATAAATAATCTCTTGGATGACACTGTCTGTGTCGTTAAGAATTAATCTTGGCAGTTCTTGCTTAGCGACCATTCTCCTCTCCTCATGAAAGGTTTAGGCGTTAGCTGAAGGTGCCGTCGCGGGAGTCTTCATGACCTCTAACTGCTGGCGTACGCTTTCCTCGTGAATGTGCTCGTAGATGTCGCGTATGAACTGCGGGCTCATACCGCAGAGCGAGCCTTGCGTAGCGCGCTTGTCGAGAATCTCGCTGTAGCGGGTTGTCTGGACGACGGACATGTTGTGGAGTTTCTTGTACTCTGCTATCTCGCGGCTGATGCGCATGCGCTTCGTCAGCAGGTCCATGAGGTTGTTGTCGAGCTCATCAATCTGCTTGCGCAGCTGAGTGATGCTCTCGGTGACCTCCACATTGTCGCGTACGACGAGGCGGTCGAGGATGAAGTCAAGCACCTCAGGCAGCAACTGCTGCTTGGCATCACTCCAGGCGCAGTCGGGGTTGCAGTGGCTCTCGATAATCAGGCCGTCCATACCTAAATCCATCGCTTGCTGTGCGAGAGGCGCTATTAGGTCGCGGCGTCCTCCTATGTGACTGGGATCAGTGATAAGAGGCAGCATAGGGAATCGGCGCTTGAGCTCGATTGGAATGTGCCACATAGGCGAGTTGCGATAGATCTTCTGGTCTACGCTCGAGAAGCCGCGGTGTATTGCGCCTAAGCGGGTGATGCCGGCACTGTTGATGCGCATGAGGGCGCCTGTCCACAGTTCTATGTCCGGGTTGACGGGATTTTTCACGAGCACGGGGACATCTACTCCGCGCAGGGCGTCGGCAATGGCTTGCACCGAAAAGGGATTAGCCGATGTGCGGGCGCCAATCCAGAGAACGTCGATGCCGGCTGTCAGGGCTGCCTCGACGTGCTCGGGAGTTGCTACCTCAGTGGTCAGTAGCATTCCCGTCTCGGCTTTCACGCGCTGCATCCAGGCCAGTGCCTCGACGCCCTTGCCTTCGAAGCCGCCGGGCTTGGTGCGGGGCTTCCATACGCCTGCACGGAAAATCTTTATGCCATTCGTGGCCAGCTGTCGAGCTGTTTCCATCACTTGTTCCTCGGTCTCGGCCGAGCAGGGACCGGCAATGACGAGGGGACGTTGCTGTTGTACGCCCGGTAGAGCTAAAGGAGAAAGAGTTAAATCGAGTTCCATCTATATGAAAAAATGAATTGTTGTGAATAAAAGTTACATTGAGAGGGGCGGGGCGGAGAGTCATTTTTCCTTTAGTGCGCGAATGCGCTCCAAGGCCTCACGCATCTTCTCCGTCTTGGCGCAAAGCGAGATTCGGATGTAGCGCTTGCCATTGGAACCGAAAATGAAGCCGGGAGCAATGAAGACGCGGGCCTCGTGGAGGACGCGCTCGGTGAGTTCCTCGACGTTGTCGTAGCCGTCGGGGATGCGGCCCCAAAGAAACATGCCCGTCTGGTTGGGATCGAAGGTGCATCCGAGCTCCGTCATGATTTCCTCGGCGATGGTCCGGCGGGGGGCATATGTGCGAACGTTGAACTGCATATGCCACTCGTCTGTGCTGTTGGTGAGCGCCTCGGCGGCGGCTAACTGTATCGCGCGGAATGTACCGCTGTCGATATTAGTCTTCACCTTGAGAATCCATGTGATGAATTCGGCGTTCGTGGCGAGCATTCCTACGCGCCAGCCGGGCATATTGAAGCTTTTCGACATCGAGTTGAATTCTATGCAACAGTCTTTGGCTCCGGGAATCTGAAGAATAGAGAGGCGCTCGCCCTGATTCAGGATGAAACTGTAGGGGTTGTCGTTGACGACTACGATGCCGTGCTTCCGTGCGAAATCTACGAGGCGCTCGTAGGTCTTGCGGCGGGCCTGAGCGCCGGTGGGCATGTGGGGATAGTTGGTCCACATCAGCTTCACACGGCTAAGGTCCATGGCCTCGAGAGCGTCGAAGTCCGGTTGCCAGCCTCCCGCCTCCGTGAGATCATAGTTTACGACTTCGGCACCAAGCAGGCGCGAGAGTGATGTGTAAGTTGGATAACCAGGATTGGGCACCAGGACCTGGTCGCCGGGGTTGACGAAAGCGAGCGTGACGTGAAGAATGCCTTCCTTGGAGCCTATGAGCGGCTGAATCTCGGTGGCGGGGTTGAGGCTTACGCCGTACCAGCGTTGGTAGAAAGCGGCTATGGCTGTGCGCAGTTCGGGCGTGCCTATGATAGGCTGGTAGCCGTGGCCGTCGGCCTTGACAGCCTCACGACAAAGGACGTCTATAGCCTCTGAACTGGGGGGCATATCTGGGCTGCCTATGGCTAAAGAGATGATGTCGCGTCCCTCAGCGTTGAGGCGAGCTACTTCCTTGAGCTTGCGCGAGAAATAATATTCCTCGACCGAGGCCAGGCGGTCTGCCGGTTTAAATACGTTCTTTTCCATGTCTGTATTCTCCGAGAATTTTGAGGCCAGACGTCAAGGGGCGTATAGCGTCGATGGCCTGACTGTACCGAGTGTAATCGTTAAATTGAAGGTCAACGTAGAACATATATTCCCACTCTCGGCCGATGATGGGCAACGACTGAATCTTCGTCAGGTTCAGCTTGTAGAATGAGAGAATTGATAGCACCTGCGAGAGAGAGCCCTCCTCGTGGGGGAGCGAGAAGACGATGCTTGATTTGTCTGCCTCCATGATTTTGCGCAGGAGGTTAGCACGGGAGGGTGCTGAGAAGACGAGGAAGCGTGTGAAGTTATGCTTGTTTGTTTCGATTCCTTCCTCCAGGACTTTCAGGCCATAGAGCTCCGCCAGCTGCGACGAGCCTATAGCGGCCTGACCATGCAGTCGGCCTTCGGCAATAGCCCGCGCCGCGCCGGCAGTATCGCTGGCCTCTACGACTTTGAATTGTTCGTGCTGTTCCAAAAACTCACGGCACTGCATGAGGGCTACGGGATGAGAATGAACTTCGCGGATGTCGGCCCAGTCGTCGTCGGGCAAACAGAGGATGGAGTGCTTGATTCTGAGCTTGTGCTCGCCCACGATGGCGGCGCCAGACTGAAGCAGTAGCTCGTAGTTATGCAAGAGGGAGCCTGCAATGGTGTTTTCGATGGCAGCCAGGCCTATGATGGTCTGGTCTGAGGCCATGCTCTGAAAGACCTGCTCGAAAGTAGAGCAGCAGATGAGCTCAATGTCCTCGTCGTCGAAGAACTGATGGGCGGCGATATCGTGGAAGCTGCCTTCGATGCCTTGAATCGCGATGCGTTTCATATTGTCTTTAATCTTAGATTTTATCCTTTTTCCTCCGCAGCGCCTACAAAAAATCCCGCTCCTTTATGGAAGCGGGATAGGTATGCTTTTGCTTTTGGTTCTCAATTTTCAATCTTGCAATCTGAAACTGACATACCGTCTCCCGCCTTACCTCGACTGGGTAAAGTAAAAGTAAAAGTAGGAGTAATAGCGTGCGAAGTTCTGTTGCATGAGTTTCTTCTTAGTGTTTGCGGGTGCAAAAATAATGCTTTCTGTGTTACCTGCCAAACATTATGCTACTTTTTTCGCTTTTTCCCAGACTTTTTGTTGCTGCTGCCCTTGGCTGCAGGTCGAACGACAAGTCCTTTGACGTGGCCGCGAGCGTCGAGTTGCAGCCGTTGGCGGCTGACCGTGGCGGCTTGGCTGTTAGCCTGGACGGCCGTGCTCTCGTTGCCGAAGCGGTCCATCGACGTTACGGCGAAATAGAGGCCGAGGGCCTCGAATCGGTTGTAGCGGAACTGCGGCTCGGGCAAGGCCGTTGCCACGAGGTTTTCAGCCTTGCTGACATCTACGGGCCAGTGGCGTGAGGCATATATGTTATATCGAAGCCCGGCGGTATGATTCCACGTCAGCTCCTCGACGTCGTCGCTGACGACGGCGGTCTGGAGGCCTTCTGGTGCCGGCGGCGTCTCTGTGCTAAGCCACGTGCAAGCCGGCACGAGTGCCGGGAAGGCATAGAAGTCGTCGCGAAGGAAGTCATATAACCCCTTGACGTTCTCCGTCAAGAACTTCGATCGGAAATAACACTGTCCGGCCAAGCCCAGTTGCCGGAGGTAGCTGAGCTGTCGCTGTATTGTCGATAGCGGCCAGTTCTTCTCCTGAGGATGCAGGAAATAGATGCCGAGCCCGGGTGCTACTTGCCGGCCGGCCGTCTGCTCCTGCCAGTCGGCAGCGAAGGGGTAAAAATGCACACCATCAAAATACATCATCGGGAAGAGGATGTCGTGGACGCCGTTTCGGAGCCAGCCTTCGGCATCCTGGTGCACAGCATCGCGGGCGTTCCAGCCGCGTGAGCTGTAACGTGACAGGTCTGCGTATTTGCCTACGGGCGAGCTGCTGACTTTCACCCAGGGCTTGGCCGCATGTGTTTCTCGGTAGATACGGCTTACGATACGTGTGATGTTATCGCGACGCCATAGCGCTTTCGACTGCCCCTTTTGAGCGTAGCGCTTGAAGGTGGCGTTGTCGGCGAACGACGCTGCATTCTCGGGATATCGTATGTAATCGAAGTGAATGCCGTCGATGTCGTAGTTTTCTACAATCTCGCGACAGATGTCAGCCAAATAGTCGGCTGTTCCTGGCTTGCCCGGGTCAAGGTAGTACTGCTCGCCGTGGCGGATGCAGAGGTCGGGGTGACGGCGCAGGACGCTGTTCGTGCCCATCTGCTTGGCTACGGCTGTCTTGAAACAGGGGATAGTGACTACCCAGGCATGCAGTTCCATCCCCCGCTGATGCGCCTCGTTGATGGCAAACGCGAGCGGATTGTAGCCGGGGTCTGCACCATACTGGCCAGTCAGGCAGATATCCCAAGGCTCAATCTTGGAGGGATAAATCACTGAGCCGCGCACGCGTGTCTGCAGTAGAATGGTGTTTATGTTGGCCGCCTGAAGCTGGTCGAGCAGGTCGCGGAGTTCCTGCTGCTGGCGCTGGCGGGTGAAGAGCGAAGTGGCCCTCGTGCGAGGCCAGTCGAGCCCGTTCAACGTTGTCACCCAAACCGCCCGGAGCTCGCGCTTCGGTGTCTCCTGCCATTGCGATACAAGGCCTTGTGCCTTTGTGCCTAAGGGCAGCAACAGCATCAGACAATATATATATTTAATGTATCGCAAAATTAAGGAGGTCTTGGGATGGGAATAATGTCGCTGTCGGCTGGAGGCTATCGTGCCCAAGCCTCCAGCAGACGGACCTCGCTGCCATCAGCCGAAGCCACGGTGAAGTCGGCCAGCACGGCAGGAATCAGGCAAGAGAAGCCAGTGCTGAGGCTTATGCTGTTGCCCTCGCAGTCCGTGATGAGGGCCGTCCCTTGCAGGCACGAGAGGGTTACGAAGCTGTCCTCGGGAATCAGGTTACGTCTGACGGAGGCTGTCGTTGCCAGGAGATTGACGACAAACTTGTCGCAGTCGACGAGCGTAGCAGCGCCGTCGGTGGGAGCCTCATAATGTGTCCGGTAGTCGGGATAGACGTTGAAGTCGATAGCATCGAGAGCCTCCTGCGTGTGAAGCTGGCGAGGCTTGCCGTCGAGTCCGAGGCGATGGTAGTCGAAGATGCGGTATGTGATATCTGAGCTCTGCTGAATCTCGCACACCATTATCCCCTTGCAGATTGCATGTACGCGCCCTGCCGGAATGAAGAAGACGTCGCCGGCCTTCACCTCGTGGCGCGCCAGGGCATCGATGATTGAGCCGTCCTCTACCATCCGCTCGTAATCCGCGCGGCTCACGGCTTCCTTGAAACCGCAGAGCAGCGAGGCGCCCGGCTCGGCACGCAGGACATACCACATCTCTGTCTTGCCCAGCGAGTCGTGGCGGCGGTGGGCTAAGGCATCATCGGGATGAACCTGCACAGAGAGGTCGTTGGCGGCATCTATGAATTTCACGAGCAGGGGCAGCGCGGCACCGTAGCGCTCCATGACTTTGTTTCCCAGCAGCACGGCTCCGTATTCAGCCACCAGGCTGTGGATGCTGCGTCCGGAGAGGTTGCCGTTGCGGACGTGCGATTCGCTCGACGGGACATCGCTGATTTCCCAGCTTTCGCCTATAGGCTCGTTGGTCGTGGGCAGTCCCTTGAGAGGCTGGAGGCGATGCCCGCCCCAGACCAGTTCATGAAGATTGTTGTGAAAGAGTAGGGGATACATTTTGAAGAGGGGGATGAAAGATGAGAAGTGAAAAAGAAGGTGAAACAGAAATGTGAGGAGCGAGAAGTCATTCCTCCTCGGGGGTGCAGCCTGCGGGCGACAGCGAGCGAGCTTCGCTGCGCAACTGGCTGAGGAACTCTGTCCGTAGTTCGGGATTGTTGAAAGCTCCCAGATGGTGCATCGTCACCGTCTGTGCGTTCTGCTTGGCCACGCCCCGCATTTGCATGCAAAGATGACGTCCTTCGACGACGACCATTACTCCCTGAGGATGCAGGGCTTCATTAATACATTCTGCAATCTGCTCGGTCATGCGCTCCTGTACCTGCAGCCGATGGCTGAACGTGTTGACAATGCGTGCGAGTTTCGACAAGCCTGTTATCTCTCCGTCGGGAATGTATGCGATGTGCACGTGTCCGAAGAAAGGCAGCATATGGTGCTCGCAGAGAGAGTAGAACTCGATGTCTCTCACCACAATCATGTTGTGGTAGGTCTCCTTGAAGAGGGCGGAGCGCAAGATTTCTACCGGGTTTTCGTAATATCCGCGTGTGAGCTCGAGCATCGCACGAGCCACGCGTATGGGCGTCTTTAAGAGCCCTTCGCGCTCAGGATTTTCGCCTATGAGCGGTAGCACTGCAGCATAAAGGGCGGCAAGTTCGTCCTGTCGCTCTTGAAATGATTTCATAGAGCTAATAAAGAGCTATGATTTTAGTTTTCACGATAAAAGCCTCTCGGAAGGCTCCCGTTTGCCTGATGTCGGCGAGCATTTGAGCCGCTTCTTCCCGCGTCTTGAAGTCACCTATGCGGCAAACCCAACGGGGGCTGATGAAATTAGTATAGACAGCTACGTCGTCGAAATAGTTGCGTATGGCAGCTGCGGCGGCGTAGGCCTCGGCCTTGGACTTGCGGTTGTCGCCCCCGGCATAGATTTGTATTCTATAGCCGTCCATGCGGACGCGGCGTCCGGTGAGCAGCGGTATGTTCGTCCAGCTGCTGTCGGCCACGGCTGTCGTGTCGGCAGCGAGTGCGGTCTTCTGCCTCGGGGCGCTCTTGGCCGCCGCCGTACGTCCGGGCGCATAAGACACGAGTCCGTTGACGAGGGCGTCAATCTCCTCGTCTTGATGCAGGCTTACCATGGCCTCACCCGCACGAATGCGGGTGAGGCTTTCTGTGAAGGTCTGCGCTGCCGCTACTGATGGCAGCAGCATTATACAATAAATAAAAAATAATAAACGTTTGACTCTTTCAAGGAGGTCACTGCGAATATCTCGTTTCATTTACGGATTTATTATTCCTTATTTATCTGATGTTACTTGTTTCTCAGTCTCTTGGGGCCGCGTGGTTATTTCCAGGCATCGATGATGCCGCAGAAGTCAGCGCACTTGAGGGCGGCGCCTCCGATGAGACCGCCGTCGACATCGGGCTTCGAGAAGATTTCCTTTGCGTTGCCGGGCTTGCAGCTGCCGCCATAGAGGATGCTGACATTCTCGGCAGCAGCCTCGCCGAAGCGACCGGCGATGACGCCGCGGATGAAGGCGTGCATGTCCTCGGCCTGCTCGGCTGTTGCTGTCTTGCCGGTGCCGATGGCCCATACTGGCTCGTAAGCCAGGATGATGTCAGCGAACTGCTCCTCGGTCAGGTCGAAGAGGCTGTCGGCGAGCTGTGCGCCGACGACTTCGTTCTGCTTTCCTGCTTCGCGCTCCTCGAGGACTTCCCCGATACAGAAGATTACTTTCAGTCCGTTGGCCAGGGCGAGGTTTACCTTCTCTTTGAGGATTTCTGCTGTCTCGCCGTAGTAAGCGCGGCGCTCGCTGTGGCCGAGGATGACGTATTCGGCGCCGGTGCTCTTGACCTGAGCTGCGCTGACCTCGCCCGTGAAGGCGCCTTTCTCCTTGTCGGCGCAGTTCTCGGCGCCCAGGCCGATGACGGTGCCTGCGACGACGTCAGCCACCTTGGCCAGGTGGATGAAGGGCGTGCAGATGACGACATCGCAGTTGGGTTGGTTGTCAGCGAGAGCTGCCTTGAGTTCATTGGCCAGCGCGAGGCCTTCCTGCAGGTTGAGGTTCATTTTCCAGTTTCCTGCTACGATTTTCTTTCTCATAGTTTTTGTGTATTTTTATTTCAATTGTTGTTATATAATGTGCTTATAATTTGGCTGCAAAGATAGGTAATTATTCAGAATACTGAGCCTATTATGAAGATTTATTTCTGTGATTCTTGATTTTTTTCGCTTTCAGCCTCCTGTTTTCTTTTCCTCAGCCACCTGAAGCTGGCATAAGCCCTGTCGAGGAACGTGATCGTGACGAGCGGAAGCAGGTACCACAGCAGCAGCCTGAGCAGCATCTTCCGGTAGCTCTTGTACTGGGGATGTGCCAGTTGCAGCCGCTCCAGCGGTGCTGTCAGTTTTTTTTCGGCCGGCAGTTGCCTATGGCCCCATTTGGCCATTATCGTGCCGTCGTGCAGGAGTATCACAGCCGGGTTACTGCGCGCGATAGTCTTCAGCGTCAGCTCGTCGGCGAAGTCGAAAGAGTATTGCGCGCCTGTCAGGTCTTGCCACCGGCTGATGGCCTCGTCGTCTGACGCGGTAAGTCCCTGGAAGCGATAGCCGTAGTCCCGTGCATAGTCGTAGATTGCGTTTATCTCCTCGAAGTTGCTGTCGTCGGCCGTCTCGAGTCGGGGGCTGATAAGGACGAAGACGTAGGAGGTGTCCTCGAGTAGCGTCTGGTCGACGTCGAAGTCAAGTATCTCAGGTTGTGCTTCGGGATCTTCGGGCCAAGCCATTGCCTCAGGTATGTTTTGTCCGATGTGGAACGGCCTGAAGTCGATGATAGGCTCTCCGTAGATGCACAGGAAAGCGATGAAAAGAGCGTAAGCGAGCGAATAGAGAGAGATTGTCCACTGCGTCGCTTCCGAGATAACTCTCGTGAGCAGGTTCCCTCGCCAGAAGACGATGATGGCAGCGGCCAGGAGAATCATGTTCTTCCAGAAGGTCTGCCAGTTGGTCAGTATGATGGCGTCGCCGAAGCAGCCGCAGTCGCTTACGGCATTAGTGAGGGCCAGCCATAGCGTCAGTGGCGTGTAGATGAGCATGAAGGCGAGGATGGTGTAAGTCGTGAACCGTCGCCTGATGCCGAAGAAGAGGTAGATTCCGAGGGTGAACTCAAGCAATGCCAGGGCCACTGCCGTCGTCAATGGAATCGGCGGCTGGGCTAAAGCGCTGAGGTTGAGGGCCGCGGCATAATCGATGATTTTGTATGACGTGCCGGGCGAGTCAATCAGCTTTACAAGTCCTGAAAAAATGAAAGTGGCGGACACGAGCAGCCTGCAGGTGTTCACCACTAACCATTGTATTTTTTTTGTCATTCGTCGAAAGAGAGTTTGATAAGCGCAAAGACGGCGTAGTTCATCATGTCGGCGTAATTGGCATCGATGCCCTCGCTGACGAGGGTAGCTCCTCCGAGTTCTTCGATTTGCTTTGTCCTGAAAATCTTCTGGAGGATGATGTCCGTGTAGCTGCTTACGCGCATCCCGCGCCACGCTTCGTCGTAGTCGTGGTTCTTGCGCAGCATCAGCTGCAGCGACTCCTCGGCCAGGCGGTCGTATTCGGCTGTGGCCTGCTCCACGCTCATGTCGTCGGGCTTCTCGGCAATGCCGTGCTGCAGCTGAATGAGGCCGATGATGGAATAGTTCACTATGGCAATGAATTCCGGGCGGATGCCTTCGCCTACCAGCGTCTGCCCTTTCATCTCGAGCGAGCGTATCCGGTTGGCCTTTATGTACAGCTGGTCGGTGAGTGAGGGAATGCGCAGTATTCGCCATGCTGCACCGTAGTCATGCAGTTTCTTTGTGAAGACTTCGCGACATTCTTTCAGGACGTCCCTGAACTGTTGCTCTGTCTTTGGTGCGCAGTCCTTGCTCATTCTGTCAGGCGTGTTTTATGATTTGGCAGGGCGCTGTCAGGAGTATTTCAGGATTTGTCCGGGGCGTATCTTCGCCGACTTGCGCAGTCCGTTCATGCGTCGCAGCTTGTCGACCGTCGTGCCGTGGCGGCGGGCAATCGTGCTGAGCGTCTCGCCCTTTTTCACTTTATGAATTTTCGTGCGCGAGGCCTGCTGTGCATCGCGCTTGGCCTGTGCCTTGGCGGCAGCGCTCTCGCTGCTGTTGTAGCGCACTTCTTCGTCGGCACCGCTCTCTCCGTTGCTCTCGTGTTTGCCGACGAGGGTGCCGCGTCCGCGTCCCTTGAAGACGTAGAAGTCGCCTGTGACGTCCTGGTTGGCGAAGTCGAAGAGCTTGGCGGGGTCAATGTATTCACCGAGCAGGCGTGTCTCGAAATGCAGGTGTGTTCCGAAGCTGTAGCCTGTGTTGCCAGCCAGCCCGATCGCATCTCCGGCCTTCACCGTGTTGCCGCGCTTGGTGAGGTGCTTTGAGAGGTGGCCATAGACGGTCTCGAGTCCGTTGGGGTGGCGTATTACTACTACGTTTCCGTAGCCGCTGGGCTGGTAGTCGACGACTCGCACCTTGCCGTCGAAGGCTGCGCGTATGGTGTCGCCTTTGTTGGCGTTGATGTCGAGGCCTTTGTGCTGGCGGCGGAAGCGTGGGCGATAGCCGTAGTTCGAGGTAACGATGCGGTTGGTAATCGGCATGCAGAAGCCTCTGAGGTCAATCTTGTATTCGTTTGGCAGTTCGACGCCTCCGTAGAGGTTAATCTGGTCGTCGTCCCAGTTGGGGTAGAGCTCTGCGGCGGGGTCTTCGATGTCTTCGGTCAGCAGGAGTCTTTGTATTGCTATGCTGTCAACGGCTCGCATTTTCTTGTCAACGGGGGCCTGGCTGGCCAGTAGGTCCTGCGCCGTGGCGCTTGTGGCTGCGAGTGTCATGCATGCAGCTAATGCTGTGGTCTTCAGTAGGTTGAAAAACATATTGTAAGGTTAAGTATCGTTGTTCTTTAGGAATTGTTTGGTTCGCGCCTCTTGGCTTTTGCCTGTCCGCGTCAGTGCGTTGGGCTCAGCGCTCGTTGGTGGCGTAGATGAAGTCGAAGGTGGCGCTCTGGTAGTCGAAGATTTCCTCTGGGCGGAAGAAGCGCCGCAGCTCTATCTCGGCGTTCTCGATGGAGTCTGAGGCGTGGACTACGTTCTGCTGGTTGCTCATCGAGTAGTCGCCGCGGATGGTGCCGGGGTCAGCGACGCGTCCGTTGGTATAGCCCGTCATGGCCCTTACTACGGAAACGGCTTCGACGCCGCTGATGGCCATTGCCACGACGGGCGACGCCATCATCGAGGCGGCGAGAGCGGAAAAGAACGGGCGTTCTACCAGGTGAGCGTAGTGGTCGCGTAGAATGGCTTCGTCAAGCTGCATCATTTTCATACCTGCGATGCGCAGTCCGCGACGCTCGAAGCGGTGCACGATTTCGCCTATGAGCTGGCGTTGTACACAACTGGGTTTCAGTAGGACGAGGGTGGTTTCCATTATTGTCTTTGGTGAATTATCTTTGCTGTTTATTGTGAAAATGTGTCGAACCACATAATTCGTGGGCAAAGATAAGCAAAAAAATGGAAACGACCGAATCTGTTAACTCTTTTTATAGATTATTTCTATTTCTAAGGTTCGAGTTATGGAATTATTTCTATTTCTAAGGTTCGAGTTATAGACTTATTCCTTTTTCTAAGGTTCGAGCAGCGACGAGTCGCCGTAGCTGAGGAAGCGGAATGAGTTGTCGAGTGCGTAGCCGTAGATATCGCGCCAGTGTTCCTCGCCTACGAATGCCGAGACGAGCAGTAGCAGCGTGGATTGCGGCTGGTGGAAATTGGTTATGAGGCGTTTGACGTAGTGGTAGCGATAGCCGGGTGCGATGATGATTTGCGTCGAGGTGTGGAGGGCGTCGGCGTGATGGCTGTCCATCCAGGCGAGTATGGCCTGCAGGGGGGCGAGGTCCGACGTGCCGTCCTGCGGCCGTTCGCCGTAGGGCTCCCATTGTCCTACTTTCATCTCTTCCTCGCTGATGTCGGGCTGCGCCATGATTTTCTGTCCTATGTAGTAGAGCGACTCCAGCGTGCGGACGCTTGTTGTGCCTACGGCCGTACATTCTCCGCCGTGGCGCAGGAGGGCTTCCACCGCCTTGCGCGGCACATAAATCCACTCGGCGTGCATCTCGTGGTCCTCGATGCGCTCGCTCTTCACGGGCTTGAAGGTGCCTGCGCCTACGTGCAAGGTCAGCTCGGCGCGCTCTATGCCCCGTGCGTCGAGGCCTTGCAGCACGGCTGGCGTGAAGTGGAGGCCGGCCGTGGGCGCGGCCACGCTGCCTTTGACTTTCGAATAGACGGTCTGGTAGGTCCTGAGGTCGCTCGCCTCGGTCTGCCTGTTCAGGTAGGGCGGGATGGGCAGCTCGCCGCAGGCATCAAGGACCTGCGCCCAGGTGATGTCGGCGTCGCCCCACGTGAAACGGACGAGGTCGCCGTCGAGGCGGCAGGCGCTGAGGGTGAGCTCGCGGCCCTCTGCGGTGATCTGTCTGCTCAGCTCCCCTGCCTTCCATTTCTTGGCATTCCCGATGAGGCAGTGCCAGGTGCAGGTCGCTGTCTGCTGGAACATAAGGACGTAGTCCGCCGGGCGTGCGGGCTCGAGGCAGAAGACTTCGATGCGTGCGCCTTGCAGGCCGTCGGGCGCTGCTTTGCGGAAATGCAGGCGTGCCTGTATGACGCGCGTGTTGTTCATCACGACGAGCGAGCCTTCGGGCAGCAGCCCCGGCAGGTCGCGGAAGAGCCTGTGGGCTATTGCGCCGTGCGTGTAGGTCAGCAGCTTCGAGGCGTCGCGCTCGGCCAGCGGATATTTGGCGATGCGCTCGTCGGGCAGCTCGTAGGCGTAATCGGCTATGAGTATGTCTTTTGGGGCTTTCAACTTTCAGGGATTTTGTGCTACGGCCTCGTGGCCGTGCGCGTCTAATTTATAGTGACGATGATGGCGCCGGAGTCGTACTTCTGGTAGGGGGCGTCCTCGTAGGTGCAGGAGCGGTAGCGCCTGAACAGCTCTTTGAGCAGCGCCTCGCGCAGCACCTCGTTGTCCTTGCCGTGGATGAAGGCTATCTGCTTGCCCTTGCGCCGTATGTTGCGTTCCATCATGATGCGGAACTCGGTGACCTGCGTGTTCAGCAGCACTGAGGGCGAGAGGCCCTCGGTATGGTCGAGCAGGGCATTGATGTGAAGGTCAACCTCCATGATGTCCTGCGCCGTGGGCGGCCCTTGGCGCTGGCGTCGCTGCTGCTCGGCCTTGGTGGCCAGCTCCTTGGCTTTCAGCGCCTGCTGCTCGGCCTTGGCGGCCAGCTCCTTGGCTTTCTGTGCCTGCTGCTCGGCTTTCAGCTGCCGCTTGGCTGCCTTCAGGGCCTCGCGCTCTTCCTCGCGGGTGCGGACGACGGGGGCTGCCGGGAGCTCCTCCCAGTCCTCGGCGGGCGTCTCCGCAAAGGTCTCCTCCTGCTGCGCACGGGGGGCGGGCTGTGGCTGTCTCTCCTCCTGCCGTGTCTGCCACGAGGGCGGCTCTTGTCTGCTTGCTGAGGTAGGCGCTTCC